>JBIOWO010000148.1:0-39693 GCA_044868555.1 Lacipirellulaceae bacterium
GGTCAACAGATCGAGAAATCCTTTGGTCAGGCGCGAGACACCGTATTTTGACCGGCCGTGTTGCCGCGGCCGATGTTGGACCACGACCTCGGCCGTGCGGAACCCCTTGGCCGCGGCGAGCACGGGCACGAAGCGGTGCAGCTCGCCATACAGGCGAATCTCGTGCATCACTTCGCGGCGGAACGCTTTCAGGCCGCAGTTGTGATCGTGCAGGTGGACACCCGTCATGTGGCTTACCAGCCAATTGAACACGCGCGACGGCCAGACCTTGTGCCACGGGTCGTGACGCACGCGCTTCCAGCCGCTCACCACGTCGAAGCCTTCGTCGAGCTTGGCCAGGAGGCGCCCGATTTCGGCCGGATCATCCTGCAGATCGCCATCGAGGGTGACGATGCGATCGCCCTCGGCGGCGTGGAAGCCGGCGCTGAGCGCGGCCGCCTTGCCGAAATTGCGGCGCAGCCGGATGCCGAGAATCCGCGGATCGTCGCCCGCCAGCTTACAGACGATCGACCACGTGCCGTCGGTCGAGCCGTCGTCGACGATGATCATCTGCAAGTCGTAGCCGTCGGCATCGGCGGCGTCGGCCAACTGGCGACAGAGTTGCGGCAAGTTTTCCGCTTCGTCGAGGACAGGAATGATGACGGAGAGCATAGCGGCGCGATGGGACAGATTGGAAGCTAAACCGCAAGCGAAGCTAAACCGCAAGCGAACTTAAACCGCAAGCGTTGCCGTTGTTGCGCGGTTCGCCTGCTACCTCCAGAATACCATAGACGGGCCGCTCCTACAGCCGCCAATGGAGAACCGGGCGAAAGGCCCAAGAATGCCGGTGGGCCGGCGAAGAACGTCTGCTAGAATGCGAGGCGCCATCGAACCCCCTCCGGAGCCCGTCGTGCCGCGCGTCATCTCGTTCATCGTACTGCTGGCGATCGTGCTGTTGGTGGGCGCGGTGTTCTTCCAGGTGATGGCCCAGTTCATGGTGCCATTGTTCCTGGCGTGCGTGCTGCTGGTGGTATTCGAGCCGATGCACGCGGGGATTCTGCGACGGATTCCGCGCTGGCCGCGATTGGCTGCCCTGCTGACGACGATCTTGATTCTGCTCGTAGTGCTCTTGCCGCTCGGTGTGCTCGGGTGGAACGCGTACTCCGAGTTTCATGATCTGTTGAACCGGCCGACCGTGGGAGCAACGGCGCAAGCAAGCGACGAGACAGCCGCCGAGGCGCCGCGTGCCGCGCAGACGCAGGAGAGTACGCCGACAATCGACGCCGACAGTATCGACGCGCAAAGTGTCGCCGGAGAGACAAAGGAGGAAGTCGAGCTTTCGGTCAAGCTAAAAAACTTTTTGAAGAGCTTTGTCAACGACTTTTTGACGAAGACTTCTATCACGTCGTGGAAGATGGATGATGCGACGGCGGCAAAGGTGGTGGCGTGGGCCACCGGCTTCGCGGGCAACTTTGTCATCACCGGCGTGAAGTCGGCGATTGGCATCCTGATCGGGCTCTTGATCATGGTCATCTCTCTGTATTATTTTCTGGCGGACGGCCCCGCCATGATCCGCGCGCTAATGCGTCTCTCGCCGCTCGATAGCCGTTACGAACGGGAGCTGTTGGAACGATTTGGCCAGGTGAGCCGGGCTGTGGTGGTGGCGACGTTGCTCTCGGCGGTAGTGCAAGGGGCGCTGGCGGGAATCGGCTACTACTTTGCGCTCCCCAAGGTGGCCCCGATCTTTCTGCTCACCGCCGCGACAATGGTCACGGCGATGATTCCTTTCTTTGGCGCCGCAGCTGTCTGGATCTGCGTTTGTGGCTGGGTCTACCTATACGGCAAGCTGATGACGGCAGTGATTCTGGCCATCTATTGCACGGTCGTCGTGTCGGGCATCGACAACGTGATCAAGCCGCTGGTGCTTCATGGCCAGTCGAATCTGCATCCGCTGCTAGCATTGTTGAGCATTCTGGGCGGTGTCACCGTGTTGGGGCCGGTGGGGATTATTGTGGGGCCGATGGCGGTGTCCTTCCTGCAGGCGCTGTTGAACATGCTGCGCAAGGAATTGGAGCTGTTTGGCGATCCGGACGCCGAACCGACGAAACAGCTAGCACAAGCGGTCGGGGGCGCGGCGCATCTCGTGGCGGAAGCAGCGGAAGCAGTAGAGGGCGAAGTCGCTCCGGAAACGAAGCAGGCGGCAAACTCGGACAAATCGACGCTTGGCTCGAAGCTGGGCCGGTTCCGACGTGGCAAGCGCAAACGCTGACGCCCGGCCTCTTTCCCGCGCCACACTTGTCTAGGCCAATCGCGACGTTGTGGCATAAAATGCCGATCTCTCGGGGCGACGCGCTCCGGCGAACTGAAGCGGATTTTTTTTGCGCGAGGACCGTGCGATGGATGCCGCAACGCTGCTCTTGGCCTTGGGAATCGCGGGCGTGAATTTTGGCTGGCAGTCGGCCCCGGACGGCTCGGCCGGCTATGAATACATCGTCCAGGTCGAGCCGGAGTTGGTCGACGCCATGCAGCGCGGCGACACAATTCCGATCGAGAGCAATATCCCGCCCGATGTGGGGCCGATCCGCAAGGTGCGGATCGTCGTCGGCCGAGGTGAGCTGCCGCGGGAGCCGCTGCGGCACACGGCGAATTTTGCCGGGCAGGCCGGCTGGACGCCGGACCGCTATCCTGCCGCGTCGGCCACCACTCCGAACCTCGAACGTTACCCGGCGCCGGCGCCGTCAGTAATCAATCGGGCGCAAACGGCAGTCACGGAAACCGGGAGCGCGATCTCCGACGGCGTGCAGGCCGGCATGCAGTCGGCTCAAGAGCAACTTTCGCGCACCGGCAGCCAGGTGTGGAGCGATACTCAGAGTGCGGGCCAGCAATTCGGGCAACAGCTGCAGTCGGCGGGGAATAGTTTGCGCGGTGCGACGCAGCAGACTTTCGACGCGACCGGCAATCAAATTCGCCAGGCGGGGAATTCGTTGGGGCTGACTGGCAACAGCGGAGCGGCAACGGGCACCGGCGGCATATCGGCGCCGCCCTGGCCGCCATCGACGGCGTCATCGAGCGCGCCGCCAACCTGGCCGACGAATCCGGCGACTACGCGCGGCTTGGTGACTGATACGACGTCGTCGCCGGGCATGGCGGTGACGCGGACCGCCACCGGCTGGACGAGCATCGGGACGAACGTGGCCGCGCCGCCGCTGCTAAATCCGCCGCTGACGACCGGGGCCGACAACGGAGCAAATGTGCGTATTGCGCAGGGAGCTGTCACCGGGCCGAGCCTCTCCGCGCCGGCTACCTCGGCGAGTCGCGAACCGATGCACAGCGTGTTGGTCGATCCATCCCGTCAACCGGCGGCTACCGGCGCCGGAACAAACGATTGGGGAAACTCGTGGGGAACGGGCGCGGCGGCGGCTCCGGCGACGATCGGACGCGCCGGCGACGCGGCCGGCAACGGCGGCCTGGTTCCGGTGCAGCCGCGCTATCCAACTGAGCAAAGCACGCAGCAAGCGGCCGATCGCTGGGGTGATCCGTGGGCGGAAACGGATCCGTGGAAACAGCAGCGGCAGCAGCAACCGAACACAACTCCACAAACGGTGGGCAGCGCGACCAACGCGGGAACTGCGGCAACGAACAACGGCTGGCCGACCAGCGTGGCTGCTTCCGCGCCCGCCGGTGCGAGTATCCCGGCCAATCAACCGCTCATTGGCCCGCCACCGCCGTCCGCCACACCGGCCGGCTTCGGGGCAAGTCCCGGCCAGCAGGGCGGCGTTTCGCAAGGCGCCAATCTTGTGGGAACGAACCCGGCGAGCATCAATAACGGCGCCAACTCGGGGCCGTCGCCCGAACAGCTTCCGTGGATGCCGCTACTGCTCGTCACTCTCTCGTTGGTCGGCTCGCTAAGTGCCAATTTCTACCTGGTCCTGAGCTACATCGGCGCGCGTCAAAGATACGTGTCGCTCGTGCAGAGGACGGCGGACACGTTCCGGCGGGCCACCGGGGCCGCGGCGGCGGCGTAAGGATCTGGGTGCCTTGATTTGTGGACGCTTATCGGTTCTCTTGACGGGACCGATTCAGCTTCACCAATGGAGGCGGACCCTTGAGACACTACTTTCGATTGCCGGTCATTGTTCTGACGACAGTTCTTTCGGCCAGCGGGCTTGTGGGTTGCTTCGCGTCCTTCGCCAATGCCCAGGACGATAATTTGCCGCCGGCCGGCTTCACGGCCCTGTCCAACGGCCGTGACTTCAAGGATTGGATCGGCGGAGCGACGCGCGATCCGCGCGAGATCGCGGCCCTCGACGCGGAAAAGCGAGCCGCGTGGGACGCGAAGATGCAAGACGGCATCAACACGCATTGGCGCGTGGAGGACGGCGTGCTGGTGAGCGACGGAAAGGAACCGTATCTGGCCACCAAGCGGGAGTTCGGTGACTTCGAAATGTGGGTCGACTGGCTGATCGGGCCGAACGGCGATAGCGGTATTTATCTGCGCGGCGCGCCGCAGGTGCAGATTTGGGACCCGACCAATCCGGCTTCGTTCAAGCACGGCAACCAGAAAGGGTCGGGCGGCCTGTGGAACAACAAAACCAACGAGCGATTTCCGACCGAGTTGGCCGATCGGCCGATCGGCGAGTGGAACCGAATGTTCATCCGCATGGTCGGGCCGTACGTGTCGGTGACGCTTAACGGCAAGCCGGTGGTGAAGAACGTCGTGATGGAGAATTATTACGACGGCAAGATTCCGATATTTGCCCGCGGGCCGATTTATCTGCAGACGCACGGCGCGGAAACGCGTTTTCGCAACGTGTTCCTGCGCGAGATTCCGCCGGAGGAAGCCGACCGCGAGCTGGCCGAGATTGGCGGCGAGGAAGGATTTCAGCCGGTGTTCAACGGAAAGGATTTGAGCGGGTGGATCGGCGCTTTGGACAGCCATATCGTGGCCGACGGCGCGATTCAGTGCACGGCCGGGCACGGCGGCAACCTGCTGACAAAAGACACGTATGATAATTTCGTTGCGCGGCTGGAATTCAAGCTGCCGCCGGGCGGAAACAACGGTTTGGCGATTCGCGCCGCCTCGGCGGAAGGCGATATGGCTTATGACGCGACCGAGATTCAAGTGCTCGATGATACGGCGGCGCAGTATAAGGACTTGCGCGACTATCAATTCCACGGCAGCCTGTACGGACTCGCGCCGGCCACGCGGGGCTACCTGCGGCCCGTCGGCGAATGGAATTTTGAGGAAGTCACCGTCGACGGCGATCACGTGACGGTCCGGCTCAACGGATACGAAATCCTCAACGTGGACCTCGCCAAAGTCCGCGAGCAGCCGGCCGACGGTAAGAAGCACCCGGGCGCGGCCCGCACGAGCGGCCACTTCGGCTTCTGCGGCCACAACGAGCCGGTGGCGTTTCGGAATATCCGGATCAGGCGGTTGAATGGATCGTGAGATGATTTGCATGGTATCCTAGTGGGAACAACCGTATGAGGCAGCGAGATGATGGACAGTTCACTACCTTCTGACATCCAACAACGTATCGATGCCCAAATCGCCGGCGGCGCATTTGCTAATGAGGCCGAGGTGTTGAGGGAAGCGATGGACGCTCTGGAGCGGCGGCAAGACGGACTGCAACAATTGCGGCAAATGGTGGCCGTTGCCGAGGAAGACGTTGCCGCCGGAAGAATCGGCGCGTTCGATGGTGACGACATCAAGCGAGAAATTCGCGAGCGCCTCAGCCGGCGAGGAATTCGCGACTAATGGCCGTCGCCTATCGCACGACAGCTGCGGACTCTGACCTCCGCCAAATTGCGTATCAAATAGGCGTCGAAAGCGGCCGACCACGAATCGCCGACAAAGTAGTCGATGAGCTGATCGCTTGTTGCGCACAACTTGCGGAATTGTCGCCGATTTCGTGCATCGGAACGGACGCGCCGGAGCTGGGCCGAGGAATTCGCCTATTCTCTCACCGACGGTGGGTGATCATCTTCCGTTACGTCAGCGACGGTGTCTACATCCTTCGGATTGCCGACGGCAGCCAGGACTACTTATCGTGGAAATTCGGCTGATGGAATTGGCAATCAAACAGCTCAGCCCCTGCGATACTTTTTGCTGAGCCGGGCGTTGGCGTCGGCGTGGTGGGTAAATTGGCCCGCGTTGGTGTCCCAGAGGAGCTGCTCGCCCGGGAAGCGCGTGGCGAGCACGCCGAGGAGGACCGTTTCCGCGAGCGGGCCGGCGTAGGTGAAGTTCGACGTCGTCTGGCCGTTGCCCAGGCAGGCATTGACCCAGCTGGTGCAGTGGTTCACGTCTTCGAGCTTGGGCAGCTCGTAGTCTTTGAACTTCTCTTCGGGAAACAACTTCGATTCGCCGACGTGCGGGATCACCAGCGTGCCCGCTTCGCCGACGAGGACCGAGCCGGCGTCGGGCAATTTGTAGTCGTCGGGAAGCGCGAGAGTGGCGCGGTCCGGCTTATTATCCTTGCCGTCATACCACGTGAGCGATAGCACATCGCCGGTCGTCCGCGCGGTGCCGGGAAACCGAAATTGGACCTTGCAACGGTGCGTCCAAAGCTGCTTATCGAGCGACCTGTTATCGGCTTCGATGGAGATCGGCGGCGTCAAGTCGAGCGCCATGAAAATGGGATCGAGGATGTGGCAGGCGAAGTCGCCGAGCTGGCCGGTGCCGAAATCTTGCCACACGCGCCAGCTTCTGGGGTGATACAGTTCCTTCTTGAACGGCCGCCACGGAGCGACGCCAAGCCAAAGGTTCCAATTGAAATCGCTCGGCACGGGCGCGGTGCCCCGCGTCATTGCGTCGGGAAAGAACCACGGCACTTTGCCGCTCTGCCAGGAATGAACTTCGCGAACGCGGCCGATCGCACCGTCGTGCACAAGCTTAACCGCGTTACGATAGAAGCGGTGGGATTGAATCTGGTTGCCCATCTGGGTGACGACGCGGTGTCGCTCCGCCGCTTTTCGCATCGCACGGACTTCGCTCACCGTGTGTGCGAGCGGCTTTTCGCAGTAGACGTGCTTGCCCAACTGCATCGCCGCCAGCGCGATGGGGGAATGCATGTGGTCGGGCGTGCCGACGATCACCGCGTCGTACAGGTGGTGCTTGTCCAGCAGGCGGCGGTAGTCGGTGAAAACCCGCGCGCAAGGAAACTTCTCGACCGCCCAGCCCAGATGATTCTTCGAGTGATCGACGTCACACAGCGCGGTCACGGCGACTCGGTCGCTGACGGCGACGCGTTTCAAGTCGGCCCCGCCCTGATTGCCGGTGCCGATGGCGGCAACTCGCAGCGTGCTGTTGACGTCGGCAGCGCGTGCGGCGCGTGGAGCGATCAAATAGGCGGCTCCGGCGGCGGATACCCGCAAGAAATCCCGCCGATCGAAGTATCCGGACATGGTTGCCGCCCTCTGCAACCAGTGTAATCTTGCGCCGAAGCGCGAGCTACCATCGTTCTGGATGGATGACTGGCTCGGGGAGCCATCCGTTTTGCGCAGAAGATTCGCGCTCCGTCGAATGATCCGCTCCGCTCGCGGCCAGCTCGTGCCACCAGTACTCCACTTCGGCGACGACGGGGGCCGGCGGCAGCTCGGGCACGATGAACTCTTCCATCGGCTCTTCTTCCAATTCGAATTCGACGATGCTCGGTGGCGCCGGATGCGGCGGCGGCTCGATCATCTTCGGCGCGACAAGGACCGGCTCGGGCGGAAGCGCGGCGGGAATCGGCTCCGGCGTCGGCGGCTCCACGACCGCATCTTCCTCGACCTCGCCGAATCGATTGGGAATCCGCCGCGCATCGACTTTTAGATCTTTGAACATCCGCCACACGTGCTCGTGGCAGGTGAACACAAGCAATTGGTGCCCCTGGCGGGCGAAGTCGCGGAGCACGGCGCACGCGGCCTTGGTGCGGCCGGCGTCGAAATTGACGAACACATCATCCAGAATCATCGGCAAGTGGATGCCGCGGCGGGCGTAGGTGGCGACCAGCGCGAGACGGAGGCTGACGAAGAGTTGCTCGCGCGTGCCGCGGCTGAGCACGTTGACCGGCAGCGGCTGGCGGGCACCGCCCGAAGGGTGGTCAGCCTGGTCGACGAACAGGATGTCGTGCGCAAGCGGCGTCCAGATTCGCGTGTACCGCCCGTTGGTGAGCTGGGCCAGGTAGCCGGACGCTTCCTGGAGCGTTTCCGGCTGGCGGTGCTGTTCGTAGTCTTCGCGGATGCGTTCGAGAAAGAGGCTCACGGTGGCCCGATCGCGCCAAGCCCGTGTCGCCTTTTTGATCTGCTCTTCGACAACGTCGAGCTCGATCTGCTTGGCTGCAAGGGACCGGTCAGCAGCGAGAGCCCGTTGCTGCTCGACCAGCGCGCCGCGGCGCTGCAGGACGTCTTTCAACTCGCGGTCGAGCTGTTCCAACTGGGTGGAGAGCGATTCCCAATCGTGCTCGAGCCGGCCAATCGTGTCCGGGGCCAAGAGCGGGGCGAAGTCCTGCTCCGTGCCGTGCTTGCCGATTGCGGCGGCGATCTCGCGCGTGGCGGCGGCCCGCTTCTTGCGCAGCTCTTCGGACTCATCGAGCCGTGCGGCCAGTTGACGCAATTCGTGCTCGTCTGCGACGCCGCATTTCGCGAACAGCGCGCCGAGCCGCCGCTTGAAGCCGATCGCAGCGTGAGCGTGCTTGGCCTCCTCGAGCTTCATCGCCTTGGCCCGCTTGCGGAGGTCGTCGCGCCGCGTCACGCGCTCGACTTGCTTGCGGTATTCGGCGGCCAAGTGGTCGAGCTGCTCCAGCGAGTTGACCTTTTCGCGCTTCAGGCCCGTCTCTTCGGCGAGCGTCACGATGCGCTGCGAGACGATGGCGAACTCGCGCTGGCGGCGGGCCATGTCGTCGCGGCGGTTTTCGATGCGGGCTTCCAGCTCGGCCAGCCGCTCGCACTGGCCGGCCATGATCGCCAGGTTGGCGGCGGTGACGGTGTCGGGCAGACCATTGGCCCGCAGCTTGGCCTTCCAATTGGCGAGTGCCGCGGCGTGTTTTTCCTCGGCCAGCTTGACGCGCCGCTCGCACGCCTCGATTTCGCTGGCCACTTCGCGCCGCTGACTTTCGACGGGCAGCATCCGCTCCAGTTCCGCCAAATGCCGCTCGGCGTGTTGCAGGCGAAGTTGGGCCGAGCCTTCGGTGAGCGGCAGCTCGCGGTCGAGTCGCGCCTGCTCTTCCTCGGCCTCGTCGACCTGGTCGAGCACCAGCTCTATCTGGCGGTGGCAGGCATCGAAGCGAGTGGATGCCGACTGCTCGGCAATCAATTTGACGACTAACGCGAAGCCAGCAGCCACAACACCGAGCCCGGCGATCCAGCCGCCGTACTTGCCGAGCGCCGCGGCCGGCACGAGCCACCACACGCCCAGCGCCACGAAGCCCAGCACGAACACCGCCAACAGCCAACTGAACAGTCCCATCGGCACGACCTGCTCGTCGACCAACTCCTGGGCCTGCTGCTGCAAGTCGTCGGCCTGGCGAACCGACGCGTCGATCCGCTGCTCGATTTGCAGCCTGCGGCGGAGTTGAGCCACGAGGTCGCCGGCCGCATCTAGGTCTTTAGGCAGGCCGAGCTTGTCGCCGCCGGTCATCGCCGATTCGATCTGCGAGCGGAACTGGTGCTCGCCGACGCGGTGGATTTCGAGCTCGTGTCGGGCCGACTCGAGCAACTGCTCGGTGGCTTCGATCGCGCGGCCCTGTGGGGCGAGCTGCTCGACGGTTTCGGACGTGATCCGCGGCGGCAATTTACCGGCGCCGGTCCACTCACTGGCCAGCCGTTCGTTCTCGCTCGCGAGACGAGCGTCGAGGTGCTGCACTTCCTCGGCCAGCTCTTTCGCCTGGCGCTCGACCGATTGCAGCCAATCGACCTGTTCCAACAGCGCTTCGAGCCGCGGACCGTTGCGCACGAGCAGGTCGTTGATACCGAGTCGGGCCGCCTCGTCGCGCAATTGATGGCGCTGGCCGCGGAGGACGTCGCGCTGACGTCCGTGCTCCTCAATGCGGAGTTTCAACTCGTCAAGCGAATCGAGCGTGCCGTCCTCGAGTGGACGAAGCGTGGCGAACTGTTCAAGCTGGCCGTCGATCTTGTCGCGCTTGGCCCACAACGGCTTGAGGTGGATCGCCAGCTCCAGCCGCCGGGCGCGGGCGCCGAGCGTTTTGACCTCGGCCTGGCGGCGATCGACCTCGTCGGTCAGCTCGCGGAGCTTGACGGCCGCCTGGGCCCACCGGCGGCCCTTGGCCACGAGCTCGTCGAGTTCACCGCGAAGCTGGTCGCGTTGCGAAACGAGCGTGCGCAGCTCCGATTTTTCGTCGGACGAGTTGAGGATTCGCGTCCGCGTCGTGCCCAGCATGTGGATCACGTCGTAGAGCGAGATGCGGTCGAGGCCCGACGTGAGGCGATAGAGCCACTGCGCGGCGGCCGTGTCGCTGAGCGTGGCCAGCTCCTGCACTTCGCGGATGCCGACGGCGAAGATGTTGTTGTACGTGGCCTCGTCGACGTTTTCCAGCGACTCACGCAACAGTCGATCGCCCTGCTCTTCCCCGTCGGGCAGCGTGACGGTCACTTTGCCGACGTCCGTGGGGCCGCGATCGGCGTAGCGGCTGATCGTGAGCGGGCCGTCGTCGCCGATCACCTTCAGCCATCCGCCGGGCCGTCCGCCGGCAATCGGCGGCAGATACCGTTCGCGCCGCGCCGGCGACACGCCGTACATCACCGTGCGGAGGAACTGCATCAGCGTCGATTTTCCGGCCTCGTTCGGGCCGTAAAAGACGGTGACCTCCGGCGACAAGCCGCGCAGCACGAGGTCGTGCCACACGCCGAAGCCGTCGATCTTGATGTCGGTGATGCGCATTGCGGAACGTGTCAGGTGTCGGGTGTCGGGTGTCGGGTGTCAGCAGCCGCGACCCTACGCGTCGCTGGCTTCGACTTTCATTCTGCGGGGATGTCGCCTTCTTCGAGGGGGAGCGTCAACAGGTCGACGCCGAGCTTTGCGGCGGCGCTCAACAACGCGGCGCGTCCGTTTGTGTTTTCGACGTGGGCGATCGATGCCAGGGATTCGTTGCGGGCGTCGTCCGGCAGAAATTTCCACAGGTCGAGAGGCAGGTCCTCATGCAGTTCGAATTCGCGGACCTGCCGCAGCAGGTCGCCGAGCACGGTTTCCTGGTCGTACCATTCGGCCGGCACGCTGATCGGCGACGTGCATTCGATTGAGACGCTCCAGGCGACCGGCGAGCGTTCGCCAAATTTGCGCCGCAGATCAACCAGCAGCTCGTCGGCCAGTCCGCCCGGCCGCAATCGATTCACCAGCGGGCCCGTGCCGCGGATGATCCATCTCACCAGGTGATCTATTCCCGGGTTCTGGGCCTGCAGTTTTTCCAGCCGATCGACCATGCGATCGTGCAATTGTTCGGAGCGCGTGGTGGCGGTGACTTCGAGTTGCTGCTCGCTCCAGCGGACGGTGTCGGTGGCGAGGAAGCGCGTTTTCGCACGGTGCGTTTCGTCGACGGTGACGATGGTGCAGCCATGCGGGCCGGTTTCCGCTGGGCCGCGGCCTTGCGGCGTGCCGCAGTAGTGGGCGATGCCGGGCTGCTCGTCGACGGTTTGCTGGGCGTGCCGGCCGCCGAGGGCCATGTAGTGGACGCGGTCGCCTTCGTGGCCCGGCGAATCGTCGGTGCCGTAGGCGACACCGATTGTGAACAGGCCGTGCACATCGCGATGGAAGCCACGGGCCTCGACTTCTCCCCCGTCGCGGCAACTGGTGCCTTGAACGCGGGCGACCGTATCGCCGGCGCGGACCAGGTCGAGTGTTTCGACGCGGCCGATGGGGAAGACGTGCACGTTGTCGGGCAGCGGCACGCTGCGTGGCCAGGAGTCGGGCACGTCGACCGCCCCGCCTGCCCAGTAGATCGGAATGCCGCGCTCACCCAGCCGGGCAAATTGATCCAACAGCAGCACAATGGCCGGAGGGCCGGCGCGATCGACGTTCAAAACGTCGCCGGCCAGGAGCAAGGCGTCGGCGTCTTCGGCAAGGGCCGTCTCGAACACCTGCTCGGCGGCGTGGAACGGCGCTTCGATCAATAGTTCGCGCAAGATGTCCGGTATCTCGGCCAAGCCATAGATCGGCAGCTCCAGATGCAGATCGCTGGCGTGAACCAAACGTAGCGACGGTTTGCCATTCGATGTCGGCTGGGTCATCGACGCCTCCATGCGCGCAGTACGAAACCGGGAGGGCCAGTTTAGTCCGCGGCTCTGGAATCTCCAACTTCAGCTTGCGAAGTTGGCGAGTGCTAGCAGGACGGCTATGTGGTAAACTATAGGGGCACATTTGCTGATATTTGGTGCCATCCGCCTCAGTTCCAGTACTGGTCGCCGTCCTATGGCAGACGAACTTGTCGACATCGGTGAAGTAATCGTGCACGGCGTGGTGTTCGATCCCAAGAACGTCGAAGTGTGGCATAACATGGACCTCGTCCAGAACATCTATCGCTCCGTCCCTCGGCTGTTCGAATTGCTCGACGAGCGGGGCATCGACTATGTACTGGTTGGCGGCATCGCGATGCTGGCCTACGTCGAGGGCCGCAACACGCAGGACATCGATTTGATCATCGACGCTGGCGAACTCGCCAAGCTGCCCGAGATTCGCATCGAGGACCAGAATCTCGAATTCGCTCGCGGCTGGTTCGGCGACTTGCGCGTGGATTTCCTCTTTACCAAGGACAAGCTGTTCGAATTAGTGCGGCGAAAGTACACCACGACGAAGCGGTTCGTGGAACGTGATGTACCGTGTGCGACGGTCGACGGCCTGCTGCTGATGAAGTTGCTGGCGCTTCCGGACAAATATCGGCGTGCGCACTTCGACAAGGCCCGGCAATACGAAAAGGATGTCGCGGATCTCATCGAGCGATACCGTCCCAACACAGCTCCCCTCTTCGACGAGTTGGCCAGGCACATGCTGCCCAGTGACGTGGACGAAATATGTAAGATCGTCGCCGAAATTGAGGACCGCCTGGCCCGACAGTCGCAGCGATTTGGACCGCTCGACGAGTAGTTTCCGCGGCATCGCTTCGGGGACTGGCACTTTTTTCGCCGAGTGAATCGCCCTGCCGTCGGAACTCCCTGCGGCGAAAAATGAGCCTGACCCCTTGATTCCGTTGCAATTTAAGAGGCAATTATGCCGCTTTCGAAGCGTTGCCAATTACCTTCCACGCAGTTTGAACCAGCTCCAAACGCATATCCATGCAAATAGAAACACCAGGGAGCTGTAGAAAAGCATGTCTTCCGTGCGAGAAGGAGGGCGATCAGAGCGGATCGCGAAGACACTGCTCATGACGAGTAGGAATAGCGGAATTAGGCCAAACCACTCGGATAGTATCAACCGACCAAACATCGATGCTATTCGACAGGCTTCGAATTGCTAAACGGCGAACCAGTATCATACGATCATCAATTTGCTCGCGTAGGTCGGCGGCGAGCCGACTTTTTCGTTTTCGCCGCTTCGGCCTCGGCGGTGGGCGGAAAGTTTTCGGCCTGGCCGGTCATTTCGTAGAGGAAGCGGCTGGGGATCGTGGGGCGGGGCTTGCCCCATTTGCGGCGGGCGAGTGCGAAGGAGAGTGTCAACTGCTCCTGGGCCCGCGTGACGCCGACGTAACACAGGCGGCGTTCCTCGTCGATTGCCGCGTCATTCTCCGCTTCCACCGAACGCTTGTGTGGCAGGATGCCTTCTTCGAGGCCGACGAGGTAGACGCGTGGGAATTCGAGGCCCTTGGCGCTGTGCAGCGTCATCAGCGCGATGGCGTTGCGGGCGAGCTGAGATTCCTCTTCGTCCGCTTCGTCGCGGTCGGAGAGCAGCATGTCGTCGAGGAAGCCGGTGAGCGTGGGCTTTGTCGAGCCGCGGCGGCTCTTTTCGTAGCTGGCGGCCGCGTTGACGATTTCTTCCAACGATGACAGGCGCGTTTCGCGCTCGGTTGGGTCTGGGTAGAGTTTCACCAAGGCATCGCGGTAGTTGGTTTTCTGCAATACCTGCTCGATGAGTTGTACGAGGCTCGTCTTACCGAGTTGGCCGCGGAATTCGTCGATGAATTGCCGGAAGCGCGTGACGGAGTCGGCAGTCTTGGCGTCGATGCCGTCGACCACCAGGGCGTCGGGCAGCACTTCCCATAACACTTTGCCGCGCGACGCGGCCTCGTCCATGAGCCGCGTCTGGGCCGCATTGCCGATTCCGCGCGGCGGCTGGTTAATGATCCGTGAGAGCGATGGCTCGTCGCGCGGATTGTCGATCACCTTCAAGTAGGATAGGACGTCGCGAACCTCCTTGCGGTCGAAGAACGACATGCCGCCGATTAGCACGTACGGCAGATTCGCCCGCCGCAACTCGGTTTCGAACGACCGCGGCTGCTCATTGGTGCGGCAAAGGATGGCGAAATCGCGCGGCTGGGCGGCACGACCGTCAATCAGCCGTCGGATGTCGCCGACGACGCGCTCGGCCTCCTGCGTTTCGTCCTGGCACTGCATGATGGCAGGGCGCGTGCCGCCGGGCTTGGCGGCCCGCAATACCTTTTCGTGGCGCTCGCGGTTGAACGCGATCAGCGAGTTGGCGTAGGCGAGAATCGCGGCCGACGAACGGTAATTGTCTTCGAGGCGGATAACTTTGGCCTTGGGCCAATCCTGCTGGAACCGCAAAATGTGCGCGACCTCCGCGCCACGCCAGGCGTAGATCGATTGATCATCATCGCCCACTACGCACAGATTGCGATGACCGGCGGCAAGCGCTTTGACGATCTGATACTGACTGTGATTCGTGTCCTGGTATTCGTCAATCAAGATGTGGTCGAACCGCTTGGCCTCGGCGGTGCGGACAGGCGGATGCTTGGTGAGCAGCTCCTCGGTCAAGAGCAGCAAGTCGTCGAAATCGACGGCGCCTTGCCGCTTGAGGATCTCCTGGTAACGGCGATAAGCGGCCGCGGCGAGCTGCTCGCGCTCCGAATCGGCACGGCTCGCCGCCTGATCGGGGCGGACAGACGCCGACTTCCAGCGGCTGACGATGCCGATGAGGTCGCCCGGCGAGAGAGCGGCCGTGGGGGCGCGGAGCTCGCGGAGCGCCGCGCGGGCCTGCGTCTCCTGCTCGCTGCGGTCGCAGATGACGAACCGCTCCGGGTAGCCAAGCCGCTTGATGTGGCGACGCAGAATGCGAACGCAGAGTGAGTGAAACGTGGAGATTTCGGGGCAAGTAGGCGAGTCTCTCCGAAACTCGCGTTTCGTCCCGCGACCGAGTTTCGGAGAAACTCGGCTACGGGGCAACAGCGCGGCGGCCCGCTGTTGCATTTCGCCGGCCGCCTTCTTGGTGAATGTGACGGCCAGGATGCGATCGGGCTTCGTGCCGTGGCGGATCAGCTCGGCGATGCGATAGGTGACGACCCGCGTCTTGCCGGTGCCTGCGCCGGCAAGCACCAACAGCGGCCCGCTGAGCGTGCGCACCGCGTCGCGCTGAGCCGGGTTCAATTCGGCAGACATGGGAAGTCCGTTTCCAAGGTGTCGATCGGGTTGTCGTTTCGCGCCACGTTGCGGGCCGACTCTTAAACGTACCTGTCGATCGGCAGTCTGGCTAGCCGCCCTTGACGGTAAACTCATAGCGGCTCTACACTTCCGTATTCGGCTACTTATCCGTATGCGTGCATAACGCAGAAGGGGTCGACACTCTTTTTCGACAGTCGGCCGCAACCTGATGGCCGCGATGAATCGTCGAAAAAGACTCCCGACCCCACATGAATGAGGGCAGCTCGATGAAATCTGAAGAGCGTCACCGTTTAGAAACCAACGTGATGGCCGACCGACTGGCCCACTGGATTGACACGCTGCGGCCGTACGCGACGAGCGTAGCCGGCATCCTGTTGTTTGTGTTCATCGCGATGTTTGCCTGGTCGTATCTGAGCGGTTCATCGTCCGCGCGGCAAAGCCAGGCGTGGGACGCCTACAACGACGCGGTCATGTCGCCGATGCCGAATCTGGAGCTGCTGCGCGAGTCGGCCGAGGAGCACCCGGGGACGAAAATGCAGCAACTGGCCGACATCACCTGGGCAGATGGCCAGGTGTGGATGGCGGCCCGCGACTACCTGTACAACAAGGCCGGCGTAAACGCCGCGCTCGGAAATGCGACGACCGCCTACCAGAGCATCCTGCAATCGTCGGACGATGAGCGGCTGCAGAATCGCGCCCGGCTGGGGCTGGCACGCGTCTACGAAATGCAAAACGAGCTCGGCAAGGCGCGGGACGAATACTTGAAGGTGACGGGCGGCTACGCCGAGTTCGCCAAAGAGCGGGCCAAGGCCCTGGCCGATACGAAGACGCAGGACGTGTGCGCCTGGCTGGCAACCGCGGTGCCGCCGCGGCGGCCGTCGCCAATGGGCCCCGGCACTCCGGGTCAGACACCGAACTTTTCCGCCGGCGACATGCCCTTGCCCAATGCGGGGCAGGCGGGCGGGACGCCGAGCGGCGGCGTGGGCGAAGGGGCGTCGCTGGACAATCTGCTGCAAGGACTGGACCTCAGCCCCGCAGCGGCCAATGCGCCCGACCGATATAACACGGACAAAGCGATGCCGCCTGCCGACCAGCCGGCGGAAGGTGGTACGACGGCCACCGAGCCTTCGAGTGATAAAGCCGGCGAACAGCCGAAGCAATGACCAAATCGTTCTGTCTGCGCCCTGACCTCCGACCTCTGACTTCTGACCTCTTCCTCCTCATCCTGGCCGCGTGAATTCACCGTGGAGCCCGCCGCGGCGGGTAAACGGCTGGACGTGTTTCTTGCCGAGCAGTTGCCGGCGTTCAGCCGGGCCGTGTTGCGGCGGTCGATCGACGCGGGGCACGTGCGCGTAGATGGCGGTGCGTGCAAGGCATCGTTGCGACTCGGCGTTGGCAACCGGGTTATCGTCGAACAGCTTGCAGTGCCGCTTCCCGGGCCCGCGCCGCAAGCGATACCGCTTTCGATTCTGCACGAAGACAACGCGATCATCGTGGTCGACAAGGCGGCCGGGATGATCGTTCATCCGGCCAAGGGGCATTGGGAAGGCACGCTGGCCAGTGCGCTGGCGCATCACTTCGGCCAGCTCAGCGGGCGCGGCGGACCAACGCGGCCGGGCATCGTGCATCGGCTCGACCGCGACACGAGCGGTGTCATCGTGGTGGCCAAGAACGATCAAGCGCACGACGCGCTCGCCGCGCAGTTCAAGGCACGGAGCGTCGAGAAGGAGTATCTGGCGATCGTGGTCGGCGTGCCGGACCGCGATCGGGACGTGATCGACGAGCCGATCGGGGCCCATCCCACGCAGCGGGAAAAGAAGGCAATCCGCCGCGAAGACGCGGGCGCCCGGCCGGCCGTGACGATGTATGAGGTCGTCGAGCGGTTCTTCGGATACGCACTCGTTCGCGCCCGGCCGAAAACGGGGCGTACGCACCAGATTCGACTGCACCTGACGCACGCCAGCTACCCGGTGCTGTGCGATCGGCTGTACGGCGGGCGGGCGCGGATCAGCGAACTGGAATTGATTCCGCGGGACAAAATCGGGCACGATACGGCCGAGCGGGAACGGCTGGCGGAGCGAATACTGCTCGATCGGCAAGCGCTGCATGCTCAGCGACTGTCGATCGATCATCCCACGACGGGCGAGCGCATGACATTCGAGGCGCCGCTGCCGGCGGACTTCCAAGCCACGATCGACACATTACGAAAATGGCGAACCAAATAGTCTCTCGCAAAGGCGCCAAGGCGCAAAGGAACAGAATTCTTAACCACTAAGGCACGAAGGTCACTAAGGAGAAGAAAACGTGCGTTCGCAACCTTGTTGTATTCTTTGTGTCCTTCGTGCCTTCGTGGTTCAATTTATTCTTATTTGCGCCTTAGCGCCTTTGCGAGAGACTTTTCTTCCATCGATTCTTTGACAGGGAGGACTACCCATGAGCGTGATCCAGGAATTCAAGAAATTCGCCATGCGGGGGAACATGATCGACATGGCGGTCGGCATCATCATTGGCGGGGCGTTCGGCAGCGTCGTGAAGTCGCTGGTCGATGATGTCATCATGCCTCCCGTGGGCATTCTCACCAGCGGCGTCGACTTCCGGAAATTGTCGTTTGAATTGAAGCCCGGCGCCGGCGATGTGCCGGCCGTGACTTTGAATTACGGCGCGTTCATCAACAGCATGATTACGTTCCTGATCGTCGCGTGGGCCGTTTTTATTCTGGTCAAGGCAATGAACGCGGCCGAGACGCGCCTGCGACTGGGCGAAGTGCCGGCCGCCGACGTGCCGCCGCCGCCGGAGAACATCCTGTTGCTGCGCGAAATTCGCGATGAATTGAAGAGGGCGTAGGCGATTACGATTGGGTGGCTGGGGCGACGCCCCAGAAGTTTCGAGAAGAACTGGGGCGTTGCCCCAGCCACCCAACATTTAGAACATCACAGCCATCAGGTCCTTGATGAGCACCGGGCGGGGACTGATCAACATCTCGGCCGCCGCGACGCCGGCTGCGCGGCCCAGGTAGCGGTCGGCCGCGTCGATGCGGTCGAAGAGCCCTTCCTTCTCGGGCGGAAACTGGGTTTGATAGCAGCGGATGGCGGCGATCTTGCGAGCCAGCGTGTGGCTGATGTCGATGACGACCTGGCCGCCCGGCATCGGCGCGCCGGCGAGTGGTGTGCCAAGCAAACAGTACAGTTGGCGGGCGATCGTGTGGGGCGGCAGGTTTTGGAAATGCTCGTCCCACTTGGTGAGCCGCGAGTAGAACACGGCCGCGTCGGTGATTTGCATGGCCTGCCAGTGGTCGGGCGAGGCCATCGGCGTGCGGTCGCCCAGGCCGATCACGAGCCGCGGGCGGTGCTTGCGGAACTCGATGGCCAGCTTGACTCGGGCTTCGAAGCTGTCGAACAGCCGGCGGTTGGGCAGATGCAGCAGCGTGCGCAGGTGCACGCCCAGCACTTCGCCGGCCGCCTTGGCCTCGGCCAGCCGCACCTCGGGGCCGGGCGAACGGGGCGTCGGCTCGCCGTCCGTAAGGTCGATGATCCCCACGCGGTAGCCGGCATCCACCAAACTGGCCAGCGTGCCGCCGCAGGCGATTTCCACATCGTCCGGGTGGGCGCCGACGGCAATAATGTCGAGATCAGTGGGGGCGGAATCGGCCATTTCAGATCGTCCGTTGTCCTTGGTCCGTTGTCCATTGCAGATTACAACGGACAATTAACAACGGACCATGCACAGACCGGCCATTTTGCCCCATTTTCGGCCCGGTTGGGAAGGGCCGTAACCGATTCTTGACAAAGTGGCGGCAGCGGGTTGAAAATCCCGGGCTACCCTGTCGCGGCGGCGGTTCGCCAGTTGGATCTGCGGGGGACTTGGAAATTGCGAGATTGTTTAGATGGGGGAAAGAACCATGACACACGAAGTGCTCACCAGCGAAGGCGACGTAGTGCCGATCGAGGAACCGATGACCGAGGGATACGAGATCGGGCTGCCGGCGGCGGACGAGACCGTCTGCGCCACCGATCCGTTCGACGACTTCGACGATGACGACTTCGATGACGACTTCGACGATGATTTCGAAGAGGAATGGGACGATGAGCTGCCCGGCGAGGACGATCTGCCCGACGCCGACAAAGTAGCCGAGAACGACGACGACGCTCCGTTTGACGACGACGCGGAATTCGACGAGTGAAGGAGGTGAGTAGGTGAGTGGGTGAGTAGGTGAGTAAGTAAGTAGGCACATCATGGGCACCTACTCACCTACTCACTTACTCACCTACTCACCTGTTGGTCCATGTTCCAGCCCGTCGAAGGCAATGTGAACTTTCCGCAGCAGGAGCTGGCCGTCGGCCGGTTTTGGAAAGAGCGGCAAATCTACGAGAAGTCGCTCGAGCGGCGTGCCGGGGCGCCGCCGTTCGTGTTCTACGAAGGCCCGCCCACGGCCAACGGCATGCCCCACCCGGGCCATTGCCTGACGCGGGCCATTAAAGACCTCTTCCCGCGCTACAAGACGATGCGCGGCTACCGCTGCGAGCGCAAAGCCGGCTGGGACACGCACGGCCTGCCGGTCGAGGTCGAAGTCTGCAAAGAGCTCGGCATCCACACCAAGGAAGAGATCGAAGAGTACGGCATCGAGCGCTTCATCCAGAAGTGCCAGGCCAGCGTGTGGCGCTACATGCAAGAGTGGGAGCAGCTCACCGAACGCATAGGCTTCTGGGTCGATCTCAAGAACGCGTACGTGACGTACCACCAGAGCTATGTGGAGAGCGTGTGGTGGAGCCTCAAGAACCTCTTCGACCGCGGCCTCTTGTACCAGGGCCACAAGATTGTGTGGTGGTGGGCGCAGGGAGGGACGGCGCTTTCGGCAGGTGAGGTGGGGCAGGGGTATCGCCAAGTGGCGGATCCGAGTGTGTACGTGAAGTTTCCACTGCTGGATGAAAACGGTAACGTCACTGACGTCTCGTATTTGGTTTGGACAACCACGCCTTGGACACTTCCTTCCAATCAATTCGTGGCAATTAACCCATCGATCGAATACGTGGGCATCATCGATCGAAGCACAGGCGAGAGATTTGTAGTCGCCGGTGCGCTGGTCGAATCACTTGGGGCAAAAACTAAGAGGAACTTTGAGGCTTATTCAGTAGAATTGGGCCGTGAGTTGGTAGGGTCGAGATACTTGGCGCCGTTCGATAGTTACTACTCGCGGCCGGAACATCGCTATTTCGGTAAAGCCGTCGAGGGACCGCTAGAACGTTCACAACAAAAAGCTTGGAAGACTGTCGCTGCATCGTTTGTCACGACCGAAAGTGGAACCGGAATCGTCCACATAGCTCCCGCATTTGGCGAGGATGACTACGACGTTCTCGCCGAAGTACGAGCGAAGTATGACGATTCCCTAAGAGCACCGCAACTTATCAATTGCGTCGCCCCCGACGGCAAATTCACCGACGAAGGCCCCGACTATTGCCGCGGACGCTGGGTCAAAGATTGCGACAAGGACATCATCCGCGACCTGAAGCAGCGTGGGTTGTTGTTTCACCAGGAGCAGTACATCCACGACTATCCGTTCTGCTGGCGGGCGGAAGAGGATCCCCTAATTCAGTATCCGCGCGAGAGCTGGTTCATCCGCACGACGGAATACAAGGATGAGATGCTGGCCAACAACGCCCAGATCAAATGGCTGCCCGAGCATATCAAGGATGGGCGGTTCGGGAAATTTTTAGAGTCGAACGTTGATTGGGCGCTAAGCCGTGAGCGGTACTGGGGTACGCCGCTCCCGATTTGGAAGTGCGAGAAAACCGGCCGAATGGAAGCGGTTGGCAGTTACGACGAGTTGATGGCCAAGCCCGGAGTCACCGGCGGCCAGGTTTGGGCCGCGGCTAAGGCGAAAAATCCGGAGCTGCCCGATGACCTGCGCGTGCACAAGCCGTACATCGACGCCGCCGAGTACGACTCGCCGTTCGCCAAGGGCGCGCGGATGCGCCGCGTGCCGGAGGTGATCGACTGCTGGTACGATTCGGGCGCGATGCCGTTTGCACAATGGGGATACCGTGGAGAAGCCCCCCTCCCCGGCCCTCCCCGCCGAGGGGAGGGAGTCAGAGGGGTGGAGGCGAATCGCCGAGGGGAGGGAACCGAATTTAGTGCGGCGGAGAAGTTTCACGAGCAGTTCCCGGCCGACTTCATCAGCGAAGCGATCGATCAGACGCGCGGGTGGTTCTACAGCCAGTTGGCGATCAGCACTCTGATGTTCGGGGGACTTGGGGCTGAGGACTCGGGGCTGGGGAAGAAATCCAAATCCCCAGCCTCCAGCCCCGAGCCCCCAGCCCCTCACCCCTACCCCCATCCTTTCCGCAATTGCATCGTCCTCGGCCTGATGCTCGGCGAGGACGGGCAAAAGATGTCGAAGAGCAAGCGCAATTATTTGCCGCCGAATGAGATCTTCGACAAGTACGGGGCCGATGCGCTGCGGTGGTACTTCTTCGCCAACCAGCCGCCGTGGACTTCGATCCGCTACAGCGAGCAGGCGATCAAGGACAGCATCCCCGAGTTCCTGCTGCGGCTGTGGAACGTGTATTCGTTCTTTGTCATCTACGCGAACATCGACGACTTCGACCCGGCCGGCGAGCCCGCTTCAGCGGGCGGGAGTTCCAGCCCCAATCCGCATGCATTCGCCGCCGCCAAATCCTATCGGCCGGTGAAGGATCGCAGTGAACTCGATCGCTGGATTCTGAGTGAGCTGCACCGCACGATCGATGCGGTTACGACGCGGATGGATGCTTACGACAATTTCGGCGCTTGCCAGAGCATCACCGAGTTTGTCGATGCGCTGTCGAATTGGTATGTTCGCCGCAGCCGGGATCGGTTTTGGGCGGCCGACAAGCGAGCGGTCGAGAAGCTTGACGCCTATTGGACGCTGTACGAATGCCTGGTGACGACGACGAAGCTCGTCGCACCGTTTGTGCCGTTCGTCGCGGAAACTTTGTGGCAGAATTTGGCGCGTGAGGGACTGGGGCCTGGGGGCTCGGGGCTAGCAACACCGCTTGACAAACAGCCCCCAGTCCCCAGCCCCCAGCCCCTAGAAAGCGTCCACCTGTGCGACTATCCAGTCGCCGACTCCGCGGCAGTCGACGAGGCACTCTCGGCGCAGATGAATCTCGTGCGGGAAATTACTTCGCTCGGCCGGAATGCCCGCAACGCGGCGAATCTCAAGGTGCGGCAGCCGCTGGCGAAGGTCGAAGTCGTGCTGGCCGATACCACGCATCAGAAATGGCTGGAAGAGCACGTGGAACTGATCGCCGACGAGCTCAATGTGAAAGCGGTCGAGTTTACGACACGCGGCGAACAGTACATCAGCTACTCGGTCGTGCCGAATTTCAAGCGGCTCGGCCCGCGGCTGGGCAAGAACATGCCGGCCGCCAAGAAACTGCTCGGCGAGATCGACGCCGCCAAGATGCTGAGCGAGCTGAAGTCGGCCGGCAAGGTGTCGCTCAATCTGCCGGACGGCTCGACGCTGGAGCTCGACAACGAAGACATCGAAGTCCGCCTCACGGCCAAAGAAGGCTGGGCCGCGGCGCAGGGCAAGGGCTGCGTCGTGGTGCTGGCTACAGCACTTGATCAAACTCTCTTATTCGAAGGAATGGTGAATGATGTTGTCCGGTTCGTACAAGACAAACGAAAAGAGCTGGCCTGTGACTACCTTGATTGGATCGCTCTCTATTTGGTGATCGACAGCTCCGAAACGAACGAGGCTGCAACCGACGTTATTGCAGCGTTTCGGGAAAACAAGGCGCGTTTTGCAGAAGATACACGCGCTGTTACCTACGACGTATTCGACGTGAATTCTCCCGAAGGTGCCGCACATTTAGCAAATGCGGCTGTGAAAGGGTATAATCCCATTGGCCTGACGCTTCGCGGTCACCAAATTGATGTCGATTTAGATGTTATCAAGTGCAAGTGAAGGAAGTGCTCACTATGGGTGAAATACGAACCAAAGTTCTGCTTACCAACGGCGTCGACGAGTCTCTTGCGCGACGTGGTGACATCAGTATGAGCGAAGTTCGGCGCTATGAAGCAGACGCAGTAGTCGATACTGGAGCCGTAGTTAGCGTGTTACCGGTTGGCGTGGCAGAAGGCCTTGGCTTGCAATCCGACCGACGTTCCGTCGCAGAATTGGCCGACGGGAGTCGAGTAAATGTCGAAGTTGTTGAGCCGGTTCGATTCGAAATCCTGGGCAGGAAGACTACCGATGAAGCGTTCGTGCTCGGGGACGAAGTGCTAATCGGTCAAACCGTACTTGAGAAGCTCGACCTGCTTGCAGATGCACGTAACAATCGGCTTGTCGCAAATCCAGCCCATCCAGATCAGCCCGTATTGAAACTCAAATAGATGGGTTCAATTGTATTGCGAATAGCCGTGCTGATTTCCGGCTCCGGCCGGACGCTTAAGAATTTCATCGATCTGGCGGCCGAGGGGACGCTGCCGGTCGAGATTCGTTTGGTCGTATCGAGCACGGCGAAGGCGGGCGGGCTGAAGTTCGCGGCGGAAGCAGGAATTCCGACCCAGGTCATTCTGCGCGGCGATTTTCCGGGCGACTCGGACGGCGACATTGCGTACGGCGCAGCGATCTTTGCCGCTTGCCGCTCGGCGGGCGTCGATTACGTGGCGATGGCCGGGTTCCTCAAGCTGGCCCCGCTGCCGGACGATTTTGTGGGCCGCGTGCTCAACATTCATCCGGCGCTGATTCCCGGCTTCTGCGGCCCCGGCATGTACGGCCATCATGTCCACCAGGCCGTGCTGGAGGCCGGCGTGCGCGTGACCGGCTGCACCGTGCATTTCGTCGACAACCAGTACGATCATGGGCCGATCATCTGGCAGCAGCCGGTGCCGGTGTTCGACGACGACACGGCCGCGACCCTCGCCGACCGCGTCTTCGAGGCCGAGATGGAAGCCTACCCCCACGTGCTCAAGCTGCTGGCGGGCGGCAAGATCAAGCTCGACGGCCGCCGAGTGAAAATCGACACCCGCAGCCGCGGCGACGGAACCAAGATGCGGGCTTATCCGATCGAGTAAGCCAAAACGAACTTTATCCATTCATTGCAAATACCCCAAACACTCGTCAAGATGCCCATAAATCAGGGGAGGAATTCTGGGCATCTTCGGGCAAACTTCGAAGAAAACGCGAATTTCCCGTTCCAGCAAGCCAGCCTCACCACCGCCCTAAAAGAACTCGAATGCAGACCGTTCAAGAATTGAAGCAAGCTATTTGCGAAATCGGCGATCGCCTTTACCAGCGCGGTTTCGCTGCGGCGAACGACGGCAACATCACCGTGCGGCTCAATGAAAATGAGGTGCTCTGCACGCCCACGATGCACTGCAAGGGTTTGCTGAAGCCGGACGACATTTGTTTGATCGACATGCAGGGCAATCAGCTGGCCGGGCGAAAGCCGCGGTCGAGCGAGGCGCTGTTGCACCTGGAGATCATGAAGGCCCGGGCGGACGTCGAGAGCGTCGTGCATTGCCACCCGCCGCACGCGACGGCCTTTGCGATTGCCCGCGAGCCGATTCCGCAGGCCGTGCTGCCGGAGGTCGAGTTTTTTCTGGGAGAGGTGCCGATCGCCCGCTACGAAACGCCGGGCGGAAAGAAGTTTGCCGAGACCATTCTGCCCTTCGTCCAGCAGACGTGCGTGATCATCCTTGCGAATCACGGCACGGTGAGCTACGGCGACTCGCTGGAGCTGGCCTATTGGCGGACGGAGATTCTCGATTCGTACTGCCGCATCCTGATCCTGGCGCGGCAGTTGGGGCCGATTCATCACTTGTCGCGCGAGCACACGCAGGAGCTGATTGCTCTCAAGCAGAAGGCCGGCTTCACCGACCCGCGGTGTGCCGACGACTTCCAGGGCGACATCCGCCGCAACGCCACGTTCCGCCACACATGGAGCGAATGCGAAGTCGAGCCGCGGGCATTTCCCGAGCCGCGGGCCGAGTAGCGAGACCGCTACAACCGCTTTCTCCGGCACGAAATCGCGAGCAGATTGCGGTCGCCTCGCCCGCGTGCTGCATGAGCTACGCTTGTGTGGCCGATGCTTGATTCAGCAAGGGCAGGTTTCTTCACGAGTATTTTGGGGCAGGATCTCTCCTACGCTGGCGCGGGGCAAGCCGCAGCGTTTCCGTCGGCGCATGCCGGGCATGACAAGTGACCGTGCGATGGCCCGACGCGCGAACGCCGAGCGCGGACGCCTCGCAACGGGGCAGGCCAGCGTAGGAAATCCTGGCTTGCATGGGGCAGGATTCCCGGTATCTGGGCATCGACACGAAGATCACAGTGATGGTCTGCGCGCTGGTGGTGATCACATCCGCCGCCGCACTTGCCGCGACCGGTGACCACGAGCCATCAGCAGCCACGGAGCCATTGATTTCTCGTCAAGGAAACGACGCGGAGATGCAAGTCTGTTGGGGAAATTCGACGGCACGCCAACGGGAGGCCGCGAGCCTGGGCCTGATAGCAACGTTGTTCGACACGTCGGACTTTCCGCCCCGCTGGTACTGCGGCAAATGGTCGGCCCTTCACGGCTGGACGCACATTGTTTCCGATCTAGCGATCTTCGGCGCATACGCGGCAATTCCACTCCTGTTGGCGTACTTCGCCCTGCAGCGGCGCGACGTGCCATATTTGCCAATCTTCTGGTTGTTCGTGGGCTTCATCTTCTTTTGCGGATTCGGCCACTTCGTCGAGGCGACGATCTTCTGGAACCCTTGGTATCGTTTTTCAGCCCTTGTGAAGGCTTGTACGGCAATCATCTCGTGGATCACCGTAATTGCGCTTATCCCGACGCTCCCCAAAGCACTGGGGTTGCCAGGCTTGGCGGCGATAAACCGACGACTCGAAATTGAAGTTGGCGAGCGAAAACAGGCGGAGGAACAACGAGGCGAGCAAGCGGCCCGTATTCAAGCCATCCTTGATAGCGTCGTCGACGCCATCATCACGATCAATGGTGAGGGAATCGTGGAATCGGTGAACGTCGCCGGCGTGAAGATGTTCGGATACGCAGCCGAGGAAGTGATTGGCCAGAACGTCAAGATGCTGATGCCGGAGCCGTTCCGCGGCGAACACGATCAGTACCTCCGAAATTATCGGCAATCGGGCGTGCGCAAGATTATTGGCATTGGCCGGGAGGTCTCGGCGGTGCGGAAAGACGGGACAGTTTTTCCGATCGAACTGGCCGTGAGCGAAGTCGCACTTGGTGATCGGCGGCTGTTCACAGGGATCATCAAAGACATTAGCCAGCGGCAATTTGCGGAAAATGCGTTGCGGCACAGCGAAGCTCGCAAGACGGCCATGCTCGACACGGCCATGGACGCGTTCATCACGATCAATTACCAGGGAAACATCCTGGAATTCAATCCGGCCGCCGAGCAAATGTTCGGCTACTCTCGCGACGAAGCGATGGGATGCGTGATGGCCGATCTGATTATCCCGGCTCGTCTGCGGGACGACCACCGACGTGGATTGTCTAAGTATTTGACAACCGGTGAAGGTCCAATCCTGAACCGGCGAATCGAATTGACGGCGATGAGAAAAGGCGGGGGTGAGTTTCCCGTCGACGTCGCGATCAGCCGCCTTCCCCAGGAAGGCCCACCGCTGTTCACCGGCTACATCCGCGACATCACCGACCGCAAGCGCGCGGAATCACAATTGCACGAGGCCAACCTGGAACTTGTCCGTCGAGCGGCCCACATCGAGCGTTTCAACGAGCGACTGGCCCGCTCGAACGAGGAGCTGAAGCAGTTTGCCTACGTGGCTTCGCACGATCTGCAAGAGCCGCTCCGCAAAGTGACGTCGTTCTGCCAAATGCTGCGCGACGAATACGGAACGATCCTCGATGGTGAAGCTCGCCAATACATCGACTACGCGGTCGACGGCGCGTTGCGAATGAAAACGCTGGTGAACGATTTGCTGACGTACTCGCGGATCGAAACCCAAGGCAAGCCGCTCGTCGCTACGGAGAGTCAATCGGCGTTTGCCGAAGCGATCGACAATCTGGAGCTGGCGATTCAGGATGCCGGCGCAACCGTCGAATGCGATCGGCTACCGGTGATCAACGCCGACCGGTCCCAACTGGTGCGGCTATTCCAAAACTTGGTCGCCAACGCGATCAAGTTTCGCGGCGATGCGCCGTCCCGAGTCGAAGTCTGGGCCGAGGAAATGGCCGATGAATGGATATTTCACGTTCGCGACAACGGCATCGGCATCGATCGCCAATACCATCAACGAATTTTCGTAATTTTCCAGCGGCTCCACGCCCGCGAAGCGTATCCAGGCACCGGCATCGGGTTGTCGGTCTGCAAGCGGATCGTGGATCGGCTGGGCGGGCGCATTTGGGTGGACTCCGAGCCAGGCCGGGGCAGCGATTTTTGCATCGCGGTGCCGAAGCTGGCACAGATCGACGCCGAATCTCAGAATGAGGACCGACATGACGAATTCAATTGCGATGAGCAGTTTGCTCAAGCCGATTGACATTCTGCTCGTGGATGACGACCAAGGGGACGTCATGCTGACAAAGAAGGCGCTCCATAACGGCCGGTTCTGCAACACGATTTACGTGGCGCGGGACGGCGTGGAGGCGATGGACTTTCTGCATCATCGCGGCGACTATCCGACCTCGCCGCGGCCCGACTTGATCCTGCTCGACTTGAACATGCCCCGCAAAGACGGCCGCGAGGTGCTCTACGAAATCAAGCAGGATGCCGACCTGCGGACGATTCCCGTGGTCGTGCTCACCACGTCCGACGCCGATCAGGACATCTTGCGGAGTTACGATCTGCACGCCAATTGCTACGTGACCAAGCCGGTCGAGCTGGAGCAATTCGTCAGCGTGGTGAAGGACATCCGCGGCTTCTGGTTTTCGATCGTCAAGCTGCCGCCGAGATAGCGAACCATCTCAGCGGTCGCCGATGGCGTCTCGTAGAGCAGCGGACAAAGTGTCGGCATCGACGCCCGCGATCAAGAATCGCTTCTGCGGTGAGGTTGCGCCGGAAACCAACACGATGGCCGACTTGGAAACGCCGAGCGCTTTACTCAATACGGCCACGATCGCCTTGTTGGCCTTGCCCTTCTCCGGCGCCTCGCTGACGGCGACGCGCAGCATTCCCTCGCGCACGCCGACAATCGCGTTCCGCCGCGCGCCGGCATGGGCCCGGACTGGCAGGATCATGCCCTGTGGATCAGACTCCAGTCGCAGCTTCGATTCCACGTTGTGTCCTGTGAATGTCACTCAGGCGTCAGGCTCACCAACCGCCACAGCATGATCACCGCGATCAGATTGAAAAGAGCGTGCGTCACCATGCAGGGAACGATGCGGTGAGTTCGTTGGTAGACGTAGCCGAGAATGAGCGCCAGCACGAACAGCGGAACCGGCTCGGGACCGTAACCAATGTGGGCGAGCGCGAACAGCAGCGAGCTGACGAGGATCGGCAGCCAGCCGTAGGGCAGGCCGGCCAGCCCGCGGCGGGGCGGGTCAAGTGCGAATGACGAACCATCGTGCGGCAATTGATCCTCATTCGTCATTCGACATTCGTCATTTGTCATTCCTGTTTCGACAGTCGACTCGACTTCTTGCCGGCCCACGCGCTCGTTTTCCCATTTTTCCAGCCAGCCTTGCAGCAGGAGGCGGAAGATTATCTCCTCGCAAATTGGCGCGACGACCACGACGGCCACCGTCGCCAGCAGCATCACGCCGAAGTATGGATCTTTGCTCACCGTATCGACAAGCGGATGGTGCGACGGTTCTTCCAGTTGGTTCAGCAAGTAGCGCGCGACGAGCAGCAGGCCAAACACGGGCGCCAAGGCGGCTAGCCACGCCACGATTCCGATGCGGACGTCGCGAAGGAAGCCGTCGACGTATCGCGGCAAACCAAGGTCCGCCAAATTGAGGCTCGAAAACGTAGCGGTGAGTGCCAGTGCGGCGCCGGTCACGAGCACCTCGAACAGCATGAGTCCGAGGATTCGCCCCGCCGCCTGCAATGGACTGGGAATGACGGACGGCGGGTCGGGCGGGCCGGCGGAGGCGGCGGCCAGCAGCGCGGTCAGGACAAAGAGGACTGCCAAGACCGCGGCCGGCCATCCCCACGGCACGGGCCGCCGCGGCTCGTAAACCAGGATGCGGCCGAACCGAAGCAATCGCGAGACCAGGTATCCCCACGTCACGACGCTGGCCACCAGCAGCCCAATCGTCAGCGCACCTATCCAAGGATCGGCCTCCGGTTGCGGCATGGTGATCGAGCTCTCGCGTGCTGTGCCTCAGCTCGATTTCTTGAGCAGCCGGATGGCCGACTGGACGTAGCCCCAAGCGGAATAGACGGTCAGCAGCACCGCGATCCAGACCAGGAGCCGCAACAACCAGGTCGTCCAGGCGGGCGGTTCGTTTGCCCAATTAGCTTTGACTGACTCGAAGCCGTAGTACCAAAGCCGTCCCAAGCTCGCGGCGGCGGCCGCGCACTGGAAGACCATCTTCCATTTGCCGGCCCACTTGGCTGAAAAGTCGCTCCCCTGCCCTTCGGCCATGCTTCGCAGCGCCGTGACCAGGAGCTCGCGGGCGACCACGACAACGGCCATCCACGCCGTAATCTCCGACGCCGACCGGCCGCTGATCGTCGGAGGCACTGCGGCGAGAAAGATGAACGTGCCGCAAATGACAATCTTGTCGGCAAACGGATCGAGAATCCGGCCCAACTGCGTGATCTGACCGTACCGCCGCGCCCAGAAGCCGTCGACCCAGTCGGTGCCGGCGGCGATCGCAAACAGGATCAATGCAAATAAGTAGCTATCGAACGCCAGGCAGATAAAGCAAACGATCGACAGGATCAGCCGAGCGATCGTGAGCTGGTTCGGCACGTTCCAGACAGTGTTCATAGATTGCACGCCATTGCGGTCGCCGAATAAATAGCCCGGCCATCCTGGCCGGGTTGAGCCGGGCATCCATCCGTTGAGGATACCGCTTCGTAACGACCGACCCAAGATGGGTCGGCTATATTCAGCCCGGCTCGCCTACCGCTGCCGCCACCAGGTCGTAACCGCTGTAGCCGACGACCTCGCACGGCACGATCGAGCCGGCCGATAGCTTTTCGCCCGTAACATATACCACGCCGTCGACGTCCGGCGCGTCGGCGTACGACCGGCCGACCCAGGCATTCCTTTCTTCCGGCACGGCCGCGTCAATCAGCACGTCCAGCCGCCGGCCGATCTGGGCCTCGTTCCATTCAAACGCGATTTCCTGTTGCAACGCCATCAGCCGGTTGCGACGCTCCTGCATTACCTCCTCCGGCACATGGTCCGGCAATTTAGCGGCCGGCGTGTCGGGCTCGAGCGAATACGTGAACACGCCCAGCCGCTCGAACCGCTGTTGGCCGACGAATTCAACCAGCTCCTCGAAGTCGGCATCCGTCTCGCCGGGGAAGCCGGTGATGAGCGTCGTTCGCATCACGAGATTCGGAATGCGCTCGCGCAGCTTCGTCAGCAGCGCTTCCGTATCGTGCCGGTTCACGCGGCGCTGCATCCGCTTGAGCATGCGGTCGCTCGCGTGCTGCAGCGGCATGTCGATGTACGGCACGATGCGCTCCGATTTCGCAATCGTGTCGATGAGCTCGTCCGTGACGTACATCGGGTAGAAGTACATCAGGCGGATCCAGTCGAGGCCGTCCACCTGTTCCAACTCGCGGAGCAACTCCACGAGCCGCGGCTGGCCGTACAGGTCCATGCCGTAGTAGGTCGTGTCCTGGGCGACGATCACCAGCTCACGCACGCCGTCGGCCGCCAGCTCGCGGGCCTCGGCCACAACTTCCTCCATTGGCTTGGTGAAGTGCTTGCCGCGCATCCGCGGGATGGCACAGAACGTACACAGCCGGTCGCAGCCCTCGGAAATTTTCAAGAACGCAAAATGCCGCGGCGTGATTCGCAGCCGGGCCGTATCGGGCAGCGGATGCGTCGGCGCCGGGTGGAACACCATCCGCTGCTCTTCCAGGCCGCCCAGCAATCGGTCGGCCACTTTGGTAACTTCCTCGCGGCCAAAGACGCCGACCAGGTGATCGATCCCGGGCCGGTCGACCAGCAGCGTTTCCTTTTGCCGCTCGGCTAAACAGCCCGACACGATCACGCCCCGCAACTGGCCGCGGCGCTTGAGCTCCAGCATTTCGTCGATGGCAGCGAACGATTCCTGCCGGGCCGCTTCGATAAACCCGCACGTGTTGACCACCGCGAAATCGGCCCCGCGCAGATCGTCGACCAGTTGGTAGCCGTCCAACTGCAACAGCCCGAGCATCCGCTCGCTGTCGACGAGGTTCTTCGGACAGCCGAGGCTGACGAAGGCGTAGCGACCTTTCGTGGTGCCGCGCGCGAGTTGAGTGGAAAAGGTTGTGGACACGGGCGAAGAGGTCAGACGTCGGAGGTCGGAGGTCAGGGGTCGGGCGCGGGGTGAGAGTTGATTGTAGCCGTTCGTCGCACGGCGGCCAATCGCTAGACACAAGCGGTGGGTGTTAAGGAACTCGACGCACCCTACATTTTGACAACGCCGTAAAGTTGATTTGCCCGCCGTTGAGTATACACTTGTATAGTATCCGCTCCTCCTTTTCGTGTTGCCGTTCTATGCTCCCGGAAATTCCTGCTGACGAGTTTGCCGCGGCGCTGGATGCGTGCGTCGAGGGCGTGCTGTGGGAAGCCGGTGTCGCTGGCCCGCCGGTGGACGCTCTGGTCGTCGCCGATCGGCTGGGGATGGCGGTGGCACACGACTATGGTCTCGCCGGCCGGGCGCGGTTTGTGCGGCTGGCTGATCAGCACGGGCAGGGCGATGGCCAGGCCACGATCGTCGTCGGACCGGCCGAGCGGCCGGAGCGGGAACAATGGGCGGTGGCCCATGAAATTGGCGAGAGCGTCGCCTATCGCGTGTTCGATGGGCTCAGCGTGCGACCGGAATCGGCGCCGCCGACCGCCCGCGAACTGGTCGCCAATCACCTCGCCAGTTGCCTGCTCCTGCCGCGGCGCTGGTTTTCCGTCGACGGTCCGGCGCTAGACTGGGACCTGTTCGAGCTGAAGCGGCAGTACGCGAGCGCGAGCCACGAACTGATTGCGGGGCGGATGCTTGAGATGAGCCCGCCGATTGTGATCACGATTTGCGATTTGGGCCGCGTCCATTGGCGGCGGAGCAACGCGTCGCCCCGCCCGCCGCGAATGTTGCCCGTGGAGCTGGGCGTGTGGCGGGAATCGCACGAGACGGGTCTGACGTGTGGCGCGACGCTCGATCCAAGCGTGACCGGCCTCGAATCGGTTCGCTGCTGGCCAATTCATGAACCGGATTGGAAGCGCGAGATTCTGCGGAGTGAGATCGTGGAATGGTCGTGATCGTCCACGCCCCACGTCAGGCGGCGCTCGCAGGCGCGACGTTTGGTATTGTGGCGTGCAGCGATCCCAAGAGATCCGCGTTGATCCACGGCTTTCCAAGCACGATCGCCGCGCCGACTTGACAGGCCATTTCGCAGCGATCGCGGCGCGGAAAATCCAGCAGTGCGATGACGGGGGCCGAGTCGCGCGCCAATCGTCGGCAGAATTCGGCTAGATCTTCCGCCTCACGGTCGTCCAGTTGGCCGCCTTCCCAAATGCCAGCCGCGACGCCGCGGATGACCGGAACTGGCCGGCCTGGCGGCTGCCAGACGGTGGCGTGACCGGCCCGTTGCAACACGTCGGCAAGGGCATCGGCCGTTTCCCAACGTGGTGTTCGTAGTGCGACGATGCCGCGAGAAATGGCGTGCTGAGTACTGAGTACGGAGTACGGAGTACGGAGTGGCTGCGGCTGGAACGCAAGGCACTCCGGCCGAGCCCAATCGGGGCAGCGACCGGCAACGTGCAGCGCGAGTTGTCGTCGCCACCACGGCGCGAATTCGTACCAATAGAGCCGCGGTGCGTCGTGCGTCGGCCGGCTGGCGCGGGCCTGGCCTTCGCACCAACTGCCCAGCAACGCGACGACCCCTGCCAGCGGCGCGGCGCGGCGCAATTGCTCGACTAATCGGCCGCCCATCACGCCTGGTCGACTGCGCGCAACGATAATCAACTCCGGACGCACACGCGTCGCGGCGTCAAAAGTGAGCTCCGATTCGCTGCGGAGCACCGCGACGACGTCGCTAAAATCCGGATGCTCGTGCTCTCCAACGAGGCAGACTCGTGGTCGATGCGGCGAATTGTTAGTCGTCACGCTCATGATTTGGACGGCGTCATTCCTGGCCGCGTACCGCTACCTCGCGGTCGCGGATGAGTTGATGCAAAGTGGCCGCATTCGCCGCCGTGCGGATCGCGGCCAGGAAGTCCTGGTCGTTGATGACGCGGCTCAGGCGGGCCAGGATTCGCAAGTGTTCGTGATCGCTTGTCGAGCAGATCAGGAAAAAAATATCGGTGAGGCTGCCGCCGCTGCCGAACGGAATACCGCGAGGCGTGACGCCCAGCGCCACCACCGCCTCGGCGAGAATCGTGGACATCGGCCGGCGCGGGTGCAACAGCGCTACGCCGATGTCGAGCGCCGTGGAGTGCATCTCCTCGCGGGCTCGGACGGCCTCGGCCATCTGCTGCGGGTCCCACAACAAATGAGTGCGGGCCGCCAGTTCGGTCATGCGGGTGATCACGCTGCCGCGGGTGCGGGCGTCGAGCGGCGTCTCGATCGCCTCCTCGTGCAGCAAATCGGCGATCGAAATCTCGTCCGGCTCGGCCGACGTGCTGGCGCGATCCAGCGCGCTTTCCATATGTGCCAGGGCATCGTCGTCGGACAGGCCGATGCGATCTTCGAGCCAATGGTGAATCTCGGCGGCCGAAAACCGCCACTGGCCACCGACGCGCCGGCCCGGCAGCTTGCCCCGCTCTGCCAGCTTGACGACCGCTGCAGGCATCATGTGCAGGTACTCGGCGAGCCGGTCGACGTCGTAGTCTTCTTGGGCCATAACCGCATTGTAGGTTAGCAATTCCAGGCCGACGTTCTGAATTGTAGGCGTGCTATAGAACAATCGCGTCGGGCGGGAAAGCCTGACCTGAGGGTGCTGGCAGACAAAAACCCGCCTTGACGCTGGGCGCGAAATTCACCAACATCCGCCCGCTCCACAGGCGGCGGCCAATTTGCGGTTGCCGCCCGATGGGGAATCCCCTTTTCCTAAGTTATCCAGCACGCCCGCAGGCAAGGAGGCCTCGCGTGTCGCAGTCGCCCACGATCCCGGCCGGAGTTTCGCTCCGCGAGCTATTGGCGGACGAAGTTCGCGGATCGTCGGCCGCCGACTTCCGTGCCGCCAGTTGCACCAGCGATTGGCGTCAGGTGCGGCCCGGCGACGTATTTGTGGCGATCACCGACGCCGAGCACGACGGCCACGATGGGGCCACCGCAGCAGCCGACGGCGGCGCCGCTGCCGTGGTTTGCGAGCGGCCGCTGCCCGTGTTCCACATTCCGCAGTTCGTCGTGTCCGACAGCCGCGCCGCCTACGGCCGACTGTGCCAGGCGCTGGTCGGCGATCCGTCGCGGCAAATGAAAGTCATCGGCGTCACCGGCACGAGCGGCAAAACGACCGTCGCGCGACTGCTGACGTCGATCTTCCGCCAGGCCGGGGCGGCGGCCGGAACACTCGATTCATTCGGTTACTGGGACGGTTGGGAAGACCGGCCTGCGCAGGAGGCACCGTTGTCGCCGCCGCTGTTGGCGCGGTCGCTAGCCGAGATGGCCGCTTCCGGCGTCCGACACGCCATCATCGAAGTTTCCAGCCGCGAATTGAGCCAGGCGGCGCTCGCCGGCGTCCGGCTCGACGCCGTGTGCATGACTCAGGTCGGCCGCGATCATCTCGATTGGCACGGCTCGGTGCAGAATTACCGCCGGGCCAAGCGGCGAATTTTCGAACACTTGCACACCGACGGCGTGGCCGTGCTGAACGCCGACGATCCCGTGTGCGTCGATATGCTGTGCGACCTGGATCGGCCGATGTTGACATTCGGCCTGAAAAAGCCGGCGGAGATTTCGGCGGAAGTCGTCGAGCAGCACGTCAATGAACAGACGTTCGTGCTCACGGCCGGCGATGAATCGGTCGGCGTGCGGACCGAGATTGTCGGCGATCACCATATTTACAACTGCCTGGCGGCGGCCACGATGGGGCTGGCGTACGGCATCGAGCTAACGACGGTGGCCCGCGGGCTGGAGGCAGTCGACCGGCTGCCGGGTCGCATGGAACGGATCATGGGCGGCCAGGAGTTCGCCGTGTTTGTCGACGCGGCCCAATCGCCCGACACGCTGCGGGCCACATTGCGGGCCGTGCGGCAAGTCACCAGTGGTCGCGTGATCTGCCTTTTTGGCGCGCCGGGTGAGCAGGAAATTGAGCAGCGGCAGGTGATGGGGCGGGTCGTGGGGTCGATGGCCGATGTGGCCATTGTCACCAGCAATGCGCCGCGGGGCGAAGACCCACGCCTGATCTGTCTGCAGGTGCGCAGCGGCTTTGCCGACGTGAGCCGCCCGCAAATCGTCGTGGATCGCACTGCGGCCATCGCACACGCATTGAATTTGGCCCGGCCCGGCGACACGGTTGTGATCGCGGGGATGGGCGAACGTACGTACGGCACGGATGCCGACAGCATGCCGATCGGCGATGCCGAAATCGCCCGGCAAGCGCTGCGCGGCACAATTGCCACTGCCGGCCAGCACCGATTGGCGGCTTGAAACGAACACTTTGCTATGGGTGGCATGCCTTCGCCGCGCATCGGCGTAGGCATGTGGAAAAAACACGGAGCATGCTGACCCGCCGCGGCGGGAAAGCATGGCACCCACCCTACTTTTCACTATAACTTGTCCGAGACGGCAACAGAGAAACGATACACGCTGAGGCTTCATCGTTGGTCGCGCGAAATTGCGGGATTTCTCGCGGCCACCCTCCCTGGGTTGGAGCATTAGGCTCGCTGTGCAATGCGGTTTCTGGGTCAACCGCGCGTGGCGAGTGCTTCACGATGAAGCTTACGTCTGAGCACCGGGGCGGCGAGCAATCGCCGCTCCGGTCGCTCAGCGGATTTAAGGAGGAAGAGGGGGAGACAGGGAGACAAGGAGACAAGGAGAAAAACGGACCGTCGGTCCGCTCTCCTTGTCTCCCCCTCTCCTTGTCTCCTTGTCTAGCGCCCGCCATGCCCCGTCCACTTCACATCGTCTTCGCCAGCGGCGGCCAGATGGCCAATCTCTATCCGGGCCTGGCCGTGGCCGCGCACGTTGTCGAGCGCTTGCCGGACGCGAAGGTGACGTTTTTAGGAACCGGCAAGACGCTGCGCCATGTGGTGCAGGCGGCCGGTTTTCGATACGTCAGTTTTCCATCGCAGGGAGCCCCGGAAAACACGCTACACGCCGTTCGGTTTGTGACGGACAATGTGGCCGGCTATTGGGCGTCGCGATGGTTCATGCGGGAGCAGCGCGTGTCGCTGGTTGTTGGCCTGGGGGGCTACGCGAGTGCCGCGGCGGTTCGCGCCGCCGTCGCCCGCGGCATCCCCACCGTGATCTTGGAGCAGAACGCCGTGCCTAGCGCCGCCACGCGCTGGCTGGCCCCCTCGGCGACGACAATCTGCGCCGGCTTTGCCGAGGCCCGCTCGCATCTGCCGGGGCACGTGCCACTGGTGGTCACCGGCAATCCGGCCCGGCCGGCGTTTGAGAAGCTGTATGGCAAGAAGGGGTCGGAGGTCGGAGGCCAGAGGTCGGAAACTGGGTTACGGCTGTGGACTCCGCCGCAGTCGCGACCACGCCGGATGTTGGTGATTGGCGGCGCCGGCGGGGCGCGATCGCTCAACGAATCGATGCCGGCCACGTTGCGGCGGCTGGGCGATGCACTCGCGGGCTGGGAGGTCGTCCATCAATCGGGCGAAGGTCAATTGCAGGCGACAGCGTCCCGCTACCGCGAGTCCGGAGTGGGCGCGGTGGTCGTGGCCTACATCGACGAGCTGGCCTCCGTAATGTTCGACTCCGATCTGGTCGTATGCCGGGCGGCAGGCACGACGCTGGCCGAGTTGGCATTGGCCGGTGTTCCGGCCGTTCTTGTTCCGCACCCCGAGGCGGCGGACGCCGACCAACTGGCAAACGCCGAAATTTTCGCTGCCGCCGGCGCGGCGACAATCGTCGACGAAACGGATCTGCCCGGCGCACTCGACACGGCGCTGGCCGACGCCTTGGAGCCGCTCTTCCTGGACGAAGCGCGCCGCGATGCGATGGCCGCGGCGATGCGGCGGCTGGCCCGGCCCGACGCGGCTGCACAAATCACCGCCGCGATCTGCGAAATTCTTTGCACGAAGTCGAAGCGCATGGCCGCATAAACCCGTACAAGCGGCATCCCGCCGCTTCCACTTACCATACGCGGCAGGATGCCGCATGTACGCTCAATTGCAGTTTCCAAGGGATGCGATACGATGTAGAGGAACAAATCGTGGGACGGATGTATGAGCTTGGATTGCCTGGGCTATTTCGATCCGAACGAACCGATCGAAAATGCCGCCGGCAATCTCCCCCACTGGCGACAGGACGGTGTCACGTATTTTGTAACGTTCCGGCTTGCCGATGCATTGCCGGTCGAAACGCTCGCACTGTGGCGCCGCGAGCGTGAGGACTGGCTTCGTCGCCACCCGCCGCCGCACACTCCTGCTCAGCGCCGCGAGTATCACGAGCGGTTTGTCGAGCGATTTCAGAAGTGGCTGGACGCCGGACACGGCACGTGCGTATTGAGCGATTTGGCCGTACGCCTGATTGTGTCAACGGCGATCAAGCACTTCGCTGATGAAAGTACAAGCGGCATCCTGCCGATTTCTTCCCCGTTGCGCGGCAAGACGCCGCGTGTACGTGATGTGCGGTACTCGCTCCGCGAGTGGGTTGTCATGCCCAACCACGTGCACGTCGTCGTGACGCCGCTGGACGGCCATTCGCTCTCGACCATTTTGCACTCCTGGAAGTCGTTTACCGCCACGGCCATCAACCGCCACCTAGGTCGTAGCGGTGCGCTCTGGCAGAAGGAGTCGTTCGATCACATCGTTCGTTCGGCCGAGCAATTGGAGCAGATTGAGCAATACATTCACGACAACCCACGCGGCCTGAGAGCCGATTACTATACGCAAGGCTGTATTCACAAAATGTGACAGTGCAAGCGGCATCTCCGTACAAGCGGCATCCTGCCGCTAGATCAATGCCGCTAGATCAATGCCGCTAGATCAATGCGGCTGGAAGCCGCATCTACTTTCAGCGCTTGCGTCATCGTCGCCACAGCCTTATCCTCCTCTCCTGGAGGATTGATGCGATGCCGACGTTCATCGAACAGCCGACGCAAATCACCGCGGCCGGCACCAAGCCGAAACAGATCGAAGAGTTTGTGGGCCGGGCCAATTCCGGACACGACAACGTGAGCGTGGCCCGCATGAAGTCGCCCAGCGGCTGGAGCGAACCCGGGCAGCGACCCGAATTCACCGAGATTTCCGTGGTCCTTGGCGGCATGCTGCGGGTTGAGCATGAAAACGGCGTGCTGGAGGTTGGTGCCGGTCAGGCCGTTGTGTGTGCACCGGGCGAATGGATCCGCTACAGCACGCCGTCGCCCGACGGCGCCGAATACGTCGCCATCTGCCTGCCGGCGTTTTCGCCCGCCACCGTTCACCGCGACGAGGGCGCATGACCAGTAACGCTCCGCACAATACGCCGCCATCCGCCTCCGCCACGCCCGCGCTTCTGCGCACGATGGGGCTGTTCTCGCTCGTGGTGTACGGCGTGGGCGACATGATCGGCTCCGGCATTTACGGCACCGTGGGCGACGCGGCCGTGCAAATGGGCAACGCCGTCTGGTTGTCGTTCGTGGTGTCGATGGTTGCCGCGGTGCTGACCGGCCTCTCCTATGCCTGCCTCGCGTCGCGCTATCCGCGCGCCGCCGGGGCCGCCTACGTCACGCAGCGAGCCTTCCACGTCGCCTTCCTCTCCTACTTGATCGGCCTGATGGTCACCGCCTCCGGCCTCACATCGATGGCAACCTCGACCAACGTCTTCACCAAGACAATGTTGGGATTGATCGGCTCAGTGCCGGCAGAAGGAACTGTTCACTGGCCGTGGTACGTTGTGGCACTTTCGTTCCTTGGTTTCATGACTTTTGTCAACTTCTGGGGCATTCGCCAGTCGA
>JBIOWO010000149.1:0-14658 GCA_044868555.1 Lacipirellulaceae bacterium
CAAGGACAGCGGTTGATGCGAAATTTGGCTACGTCGCCTCTGATGACGTCGTTTATGGTCTCGGCAATCGACCAAGCCTATTTCGCCAAGTCTGGGCTGAGTAACGAGGAAAAGGCGGCCGGAAAAATCACGCTGCAACGATTCGTCCGCGGCATGATCGATGAGTCGATCAACGGCCAGGCAATCGATAACGCAATGATGCACGTTGCGACCAAGGATTCGAACGGCAGCTGGAAAATCCGGCAGCAGCTTACCGATGCCGAGCTGCGGGCGTTTCTCGCCGCGGCCAAGACTGAAGCCGACAAAGCCGGCGTGCCCGCGGAGCCGGTCGTGTTCGATCCATCCGACGAGTTCAAGCGGATCATCGACGAAGCGCTGGCCCAGCCAGGGGCGGCAGTAGAACCGGCGCCTATGCCGGACGAATCAGCCGAGCCCGCTAGGTAGTCAACCGGGTGCCTGGGGTCGAGGCCCCGCCGGGCCCCCAGCCGCATTGACCAACTGGGGGCTCGCTGACGCTCGACCCCAGCCACCCAATCCTGGAACGCTGTCATCCGAGCCCGCTAAGCAGCGACCACAGCGCGTTCGGGAAAAAGAACAGCCACAGCGCGGCCGCCGCGCACAGGCCCATCGCCCCGTATAACGTGGGCGCCTGGCTGCCGTGGATGGCGCTCACGTCGCTCGCCGGCGCGTTCAGATAGGCGTACTTCACCAGCCGCAAGTAATACCAGGCCGCGATCACCGCGTTCACCGCCAGGCCCACGGCCAACAGCTGCATCGTCAGCGATCCGCTGCTCCAGGCCACGACGAACAGGTTGAACTTGCCCCAAAAGCCGGCCGTGGGCGGCAGGCCGGTCAGACCGAACATGAACACGGCCAGCAGCATCGCCGCAAATGGATGCGTGGTGCCCAGCCCGTCGATGTCGCTCACCAGGTCGATCGATCGGTCCTGCTTCCGGAGCATCAGTAGCACGCCGAATGCGCCCAGCGTCATGATCGAATACACCAGCAGGTAGAACAGCACCGCCTGCTCGCCATTGGGCACGAAATTGCTGCCGGGCACTGCCAGGCCGACCAGCATGTAACCGGCGTGGGCCACGCTGGAATACGCCAGCAGCCGGCGGATGCTCGTTTGCAACAGGGCCAGCACGTTGCCCACCGTCATCGTGAGCATAGCCAATCCGGCCAGCACGGCCGCGCCATACGCGCCGAGCGACGCGAAAGCCGGATTCAACTGAGTTGCGAGCAACACCGACCACACCAGCCGCAACAGCGCCACGAACCCGGCGACCTTCGGCACGACGGCCAACAGCGCGGCGGCCGGCATCGTCGTCCCTTGAAACACGTCGGGCGCGTAGAAATGGAACGGCACCGACGCGATGCGGAAACCCAACCCGGCCACCACCAGCACCAGCGCCACCTGCAACATGCCGACACTCACCATGCCGGTCGGCTGCCGCAGCGAATCGCTCAGCACGGCCAGGTTCGTGGAGCCGCCCGCGCCCAGCAGGAAGCTCATTCCGTACAGCAGGAACGCCGACGAAAACACGCTCAGCAGAAAGTACTTGATCGTAGCCTCCATCGCCTTGGCATCCGGCCGCGACAGGTACAGCAGAATGTACGTCGGGATGCTCACCAGCTCCAGCGACACAAAGAGCGCGATCAAATCGTTCGCGCTGGCCACCAGGCTTAGTCCCGCAATGATAAAAATCAGGCAGGCCAGGTGCTCGGCCGGATACTTTTCGTTGAGCCGCTGCCGAATGAGCACCAGCAGCACGAGTCCGACCAGCAGGCTGGCCGGTTGAATGACCGCAGCCAGCGGATCGCGGAGGAAGGCCGCACTGGCGAGCGGTTCGGCCGGTCCGGGCGAGCCCCATCCGACCAGCCACACCAGCGGCACGCCGAGCGCAATCGCCGAAATGGTCACGCACAGCCGGCCGGCCGCGTGACGTTCCGACTCCGTCCCCATCGGCAGATAACTGCCCAGCAGCACGAGCAGCGTCGCCACGCCGACCATCAACAGCTCGGGGGCAATGGTCAACGCTGCATCAATCACACTTTGCAATGCTGCATCCACTATCGCTTCTCCACCTGCACGACGGTCGGGTCAATCATCGCGTTACGGGCCGCCGCCGGCTGCACTTCGTAAATGGCGGCAATCGCATCCACCTCGGGTTTGATCCGATCCAGGAACGGCCGCGGAAAGACGCCGATCACCAGGCATAGCGCGGCAATCGGCGCCAGCGCCAGGATTTCACGTCCATTGAGATCGGTGAGATGTTGATGGGCCGGCACGTCGCGCTTCGGTCCGAACAGCGTCAGTTGCAACATACTCAACAGGTACCACGCTCCCAGGACGATGCCGGCCGCACCGATTACCGCGTACGCCGGATGCAACTTGAACATGCCGATCAGCGACAAAACCTCGCCGATAAAACCGTTCAGCCCCGGCAAGCCCATGCTGGAGAGGCTGATGAACACCAGGAAGCACGCGAAGATCGGCAACCGCCCGGCCAGCCCGCCCATGTCGTCGAACTGCCGTGAATGGAGCCGCTCGTACAACATGCCGACCAGCAGGAACAACGCGCCTGTCGACAAGCCGTGGTTGATCATCTGCAGCGTGCCACCGGCGATTCCCTCGGCATTGAGTGCGAACAGTCCCAACATGCAGAAGCCCAGGTGGCTCACGCTGCTGTAAGCCACCAGCCGCTTCATGTCGGATTGCGCGAGCGCACAGAACGCGCCGTACAGAATTCCCACCACCGACAGCGCCGCCACCAGCGGCACGCCGATTGTCACCACCGCAAACGGCACCAGCGGCAACGCCAACCGCAGGAAACCGTAGGACCCCAGTTTCAGCAGCACGCCGGCCAACAGCACCGACCCGGCCGTCGGCGCCTCGACGTGCGCCAGCGGCAACCACGTATGGAACGGAAACTGCGGCACCTTGATCGCAAACCCTGCAAACAGGGCCAGGAACACCCAGAACTGCGTCGTCCGCCAGAACTCCCGCACCGACTCCGGCCCGGCCATTTGCGCGCGAATCTCCTGGGCCAACTGCGGGATCGAAAACGTGAACACGTCCGCGTTGTTATGATGCACGGCCAGCACCAGCGCCACCAGGCCCACCAGGCTCAACATGCTGCCCGATAGCGTGTAAATGAAGAACTTGCCGGCCGCGTACTCGCGCCGCGATCCGCCCCAGATGCCGATCAAGAAAAACAGCGGGATCAGCGTGAACTCGAAGAACACATAGAACAGAATCAGATCGAACGCGCAGAACACGCCGAGCAAACCGGTCTCCAGGATCAGCAGCCAGGCGTAGAACTGAGCCACGCGATCGGTAATCGCCGTCCACGACACCAGCACCGACGACACCACAAGCAGCGTCGTCAGCAACACCAGCCACAGCGACAGCCCGTCGATGCCTAGATACGCCTCGATCTTCACCGGGTCAGCCGCGCCGAGATTGAATTCGAGCCACGTCGTCCGCACCGTCATTTGCGGCGTCATCACTTCGTCCGCCAGGCGCGCGGGCGAGCTCGCCTCAAAATTGGCCAGGATCACGAGCGACAGCAACAGCGTCGCGATCGACGTCGCCAGCGCAATCCACCGCACCGCGTCCGGCCGGCGGGCCATGATCAGCGCGATCACCGCCCCGACCAAGGGCAGCAAAATCATCAATAGCAGCACGCTTCCCATCAACGTCTTCGCCTAAGTCATAAACAGGATGATCGCCGCCAGCACCGTCACGCCCATGAACATGATTGCCGCATACGACTGAATCAGCCCGGTCTGCCATTGCCGCAGCCAGCTACCGACGATCGCCGGCAAGCCGCCCACCCAATCCACCGCCCAATCAATGGCCCCATTGTCAAACACGCCGCACCTCCGCGCCAGCCACAACAACGGCCGCACGATAAACCGGCCGTATATCTCGTCGATGAAAAACTTGTGCAACGACAGGTTGTAAGCCTGCGGCAGCCGCGCGGCGAGCGTGTCGACCGACCCAGGCTGGCGGACGTAAAACCACCATGCAATGGCGACACCGATCAGCCCCGCCATGGTGCCCATGACCATCACGGTGGCCGATAGGGGATGTGGCTCCGCGCCATCCAGTCCCTGCGTGTGCCCAAGATAGTGGAAGAAATAGTGCGTCGGACCGAGTACAATCCCCAACAGCGCGGCGCAAACCGCCAGCACCACCAGCGGCACGGTCATCACGCGCGGCGACTCGTGCGCATGATGCCCGGCCTCTTTCGGGATTCGCGTCTCGCCCCAGAACGTCATGAAGTACGCCCGAAACGCGTAAAACGCCGTCAGCACCGACACAATCAGCGCCACGTATTGCAGCACGGCATAATACCGCGGATACGGGCTGTGCGTGGCCGCCTCGCCCAGTTCGGCCAGGATTTCGTCCTTGCTCCAGAATCCGGCCAGGGGAAAAATCCCGGCCAGCGCGATGGCCCCGACCAGGAACGTCCAGTGCGTCACCGGCATCACCGGCCGAAGCCCGCCGAAGCGGCGGATGTCGATCACGTTGCCCATCGCGTGCATCACGCTGCCGGCGCCCAGGAACAGCAGCGCCTTGAAAAAGGCGTGGGTGAACAAATGAAACATGGCGGCGATTCCGGCGATCGCAGTCAGCTCCGCCATCCCGGCGCCGCTGCCGAGGGCGAGAAACATCAGGCCCAACTGGCTGACCGTGGAATATGCGAGGATCCGTTTCAGATCGAATTGCGTCAGGGCAATCAGCGCCGCCAACAAAGCGGTTCCACCGCCGATGCCGGCCACGATTGCCTGGGCCAGCGGCACCTCGACAAACAGCGGCGACAGCCGCGTGACCATGTACACGCCCGCCGTGACCATCGTCGCGGCGTGAATCAGCGCGCTCACCGGCGTGGGACCTTCCATCGCGTCCGGCAACCACACGTGGAGCGGAAACTGGGCCGATTTGCCGACCGCCCCCGCAAACAGGCACAGCACGGCCGTCAACAGCCAATACGGATGGTCCAGCCGTAGTTGCTCGGCAACTTGAAATACCGTCGCATAGTCGAGCAATTGCTGACCGGCCGGCACCCGCCATTGCAACAGGTCGCCGATCAACCACCAGAGCAAGAATATGCCGATCGCAAATCCGAAGTCGCCGATGCGATTGACCAGAAACGCCTTCTTCGCCGCCGCAGCCGCGGCCGGCTTCTGAAACCAGAACCCGATCAGGAGGTAGCTGCACAAACCGACCGCCTCCCAGAACACATATAGCAGCACGAGGTTGTTGCTCAACACGAGCATCGTCATCGAGAACACGAACAGGCTCACCTCGGCGAAGAACCGCGGGTAACCGGGATCGTCGTGCATATAACCCACCGCGAAGATCGCCACCAGCGTGGCCACGCACGTCACCATCACCAGCATCGTCACCGCGAGCGTGTCGGCATACAGCGCGACCGGCACCGATAGATCGCCGACGGAGAACCATTCGAAACCCACGCTCAACAAAGGCTGATCGGCCACGTCGGCGGTGAACAGCAGCGCGAGCGCGCACACGGCCGAAAACCCGATCGCCGCCACGGCCGGCACGTGGCTCGCGCCGCGCAGCCAGCGATTTCCGACCACCGCAATCAGCACGGCCGCCGCCAACGGCGCACCCGGAATCAGCCACAACAACACATTATGCACGGCTCGAGGTTCCCTCCCGGATCGAATCCTTGACCGGTTCCCCGTTGGCCGACAGCTTCGGCTCGTGGCCGGCGGGCGTCAGCATCGGAATCTCCTGTGCCGGCACCGGATCGGCCAGCATGGCCTCCTTGGCCAGGTCGGGCTCCTCGATGCGGATATCGATCTCGCCCAGGTCGTGCCACACGCTCACGTCGAGCGTCTTGCGCTGCTGATAAATCGCCAGAAACAGCACCAGCGCGATCGCCGCCTCGCACGCGGCCACCGTCAGCACGAAGATCGTGAACGCCTGGCCGTGATAATTGCCCCACGCGTTGCCAAATGCGATCAGGTTGAGTGCCACCGCCTGCAGCATCAACTCGACGCTCAAGAACATCACGATGAGGTTCCGCCGCGTCAGGAATCCGACGATGCCGAGCACGAACAGCACGGCCCCGATCAACAGCGCATTGTGCAATTGGGCGGCAGCGGCAATTTGTTCGGGAGTCATCCGCGTTCCTCCCGCGTTTGCAGGGCAATGATGATTGTCCCGAACGTCGCCACTAAGAGCAGCACGCCAGCTATTTCGACGGACCACAAATGATCGACAAACAGCGACCGGCCCAGCACCGACAGTGTATCCGCATCGGCCGGCGTGCGAGCGCTGAAATTCACGATGGGCGCGGCCATTTGACCGGCGGCCGGCTTCGGCTGCTGGAACACGTACACCAGCACGGCGAGCAGCACGCCGCCCAACAAAATGGCCATCACTGGCTGCCGGTAACGCTTGTCGTACTGCGACGACCCGGTTTGCCGCGCCAGCATGATCACGAACAAAAACGTAACGATGATCGCCCCGGCGTAGACGATGATCGTGGCCGCGCTGATGAAGGCCGCCCCCTCCATGAGAAACAGCCCGCAAGTGCTCAGGATCACGCCGGCAAACCACAGCGCGGCGTACACCGGGTTGGCTTCGACCTGCATGCCGCAGCCGCTCAGCACCATCAGCGACGCAAAGATGGTAAACAGCACGCCTTCCACGACGGGCTGTCCGCTCTGCCACCACATTGCCCAGGCGCTGATCGCCGCCGCCAACAGGCAGATCGACGCCGGCACACTCTTCCGCCGCAACGGTGATGCCACTGCAAACAAATAGCCCACCGCTCCCAGCGCGATCGGAATGCCCAACATGCCGGGCATGCCGATTGTGTCCACGATCTGTGCAAGCGGAGTAATGAACACGTAAGTCTTTTCCTAGCGCGACGGATGGGACGCATGCGGCGACGGCTCGTTCGGCAATGCATTGGGCGCTAACAAATCCGATGCCGGCCCCAACACGCCCCGCGTCGTTCGTACCGGGTCTTTGCCGCTCTTCACCGTCTCGTCGTAAATGTCGAGCAGCTTCTCGCGATCGAACACCATTTCCTTGCGGCTCAATCCGGTCAGGTCGTAGATCGACGTCAGCTCGATCGCATCTACCGGGCAAACTTCCTCGCACATGCCACAGTAGATGCACCGCAGCTCGTCGATGTCGAACTTGGTGGGAAATTTGTCGCGATCCGCCCACGGCGCCTGGTCGCCCACGATGTCGATGCAATGGGCCGGGCATACCGTCGCACACAACATGCACGCCACGCACTTCACGCGCCCCTGCTCGTCGCGATTCAGCCGGTGCACGCCCCGGTAGTTGGGCGGCAGGTCCGGCTTCTGCTCCGGATACTCTTCCGTCACCGGCTTCTGGAAGGTGTGGCGGATCGTTGTCGCCAGACCTTCCACGATCGCCGGCAGGTACATCGCCTCCCATAGGCCGATCGACGGCTCCTCCACCCATTGCACGTCTTCGTCTTTCATGGCCATATAGCCGACCCATACTGGGTCGGTTCTTAGTTCTGGACCGGCCAGGATGGCCGGGCTATTTGTTTACGGCCAAGATGGCCGGGCTATTTGTTTCCGGCCAAAATGGCCGGGCTATTTTCACGCCACCGCCGGTCGCGGACTCCGCAACCGCCGCTGCAAATTCACGCCGTTCCATCCGACCGCCCCGACAAACAGCGCCACCGACGCGATCGTCAACCACCAGATCGACAAATCGAAATGCTTGACCACCGCCACCAACGCCAGGTTGGTAAACGCCAGCGGCACTAGCCCCTGCCACGCCAGGCTCATCAGTTGATCGAAGCGAAACCGCGGCACCGTCCAGCGAATCAGCATGACGAACACAATCAGCGCGGCCACCTTGGCAAACAGCACTCCGCACTTCACCATCCACGAACCGACGTAGTGGCTCGCCGGCTCAGCAATCCACGGGAACTGCCAACCACCCAGAAACAATACGGAAATGAGAAAGCTGACGGTGATCACGTGCGTGTACTCGCCCAGGAAGAACATCGCGAATTTCATCGCGCTGTATTCGGTATGGTATCCGCCGATCAGCTCCTGTTCACACTCCGGCAGATCGAACGGCAACCGGTTCGCCTCGGCCAGCGCGCTGACCATGAAGATCAACGCCGCCAGCGGCTGCGTCCAGATGTTCCAATGCAAGATGCCCCCGTCGGCCTGAAACTGGATGATCCGCTCCAGGTTCAGCGAGCCGCTCATCAGCACGACGCCCAAGATCGACGTCCCCAGCGGAATCTCATAGCTCACCACTTGCGCGCTCGACCGCAGCGCACCGAGCAAGCTGTATTTGCTGTTCGACGCCCACCCGCCCAGGATCACGCTGTACACGGCCAGGCTGCCCACCGCCAGGATGAACACGATGCCGATGTCCACTCCCGGCGCGATCACAAACTGAAGCTCGTCGGGATTCGTCGACGTCGGCCCAAACGGCACGACGGAAAACGCCAACATCGTCGTCAGGATCGCAATGCACGGCGCCAGCACGAACAGAAACCGATCGGCATACCGCGGGATGACGTCCTCCTTGAGGATAAACTTCAATCCATCGGCCAGCGGCTGAAACAGCCCGAACGGCCCCACGCGATTCGGCCCCATGCGATCCTGCATGTACGCCGAGATCTTGCGCTCCATGTAAATCAGGTACGAGCACGCGCCGAGGATCACGCCCATAACGACCAGGATTTTCACCAGCCAAACTTGGATCATCGCGCGGCCACCTCCTGCGGCGCGGCAGCCGACTCCAACGACACGCCCGTCTCGCCTAAATCGCCGACCGCGAGCGGAGCAAAATACGGGATCTCGCGGCTCAATTCCTGCCGCAGTATCCGCGCGTTAAACAGCCCGATTCGCCCGGCGAGCTCCATGAAGATGCGGCCGTCCGAATAGCCCTCCGCCGGACAGCGGATCGATCGCTTAATCATCTGCGCGAGCCCCGCGTGGTTCACGTACGTGCCGTCCTTTTCGGCAAACGACGCCCCCGGCAACACGACGTGCGCCGCCGCGGTCAACTCGTTGGCCAGGATATCCTGAGCAATTACCAGCGGCACGCGAGCGAGCGAGTGCATCTGTTCGCTGCTGAGCCAGCCCGGCGGCCCACCGCCAACCACGTAAACCGCCCTCAATCGTCCCGCCTGCGCATCGGCCAGCACCATGTCGAACGGCGTTTGCTCCCGCTGGAAATGCGTGAGCACCTCTTCGACGCCGCGCCGATTCGGGCATTTCTCGGCGCGGATCGTGAACTTCGTCGGCAGCTCCGGCTCGCCGCGCCAGTTCTTCGGATACACGTCGTCCTCGCCCACGACCGGCACCGGGCCCAGCGCCAGCCGCACCTTCGGCGACAAGCGCTTGAGCCAGTGCGCGAGCAAATACGCTTCCTCGCACGTCATCCACGGCGAAAACACGGCCGCGACGGCGTGCCCACTCTCATGCGCAAGATTGGTGAGTGAATCGCGAACATGATGGATCGCTCGCGCCCAATCCGGCGCCGCCATCACGTCGCCGTTGCCACTGCCATTGGTCTCCAATCCGGCACCGCGCACCACCGGCCGCGTCAACCGCTCCGCCGCATGGATGTACTTGAAGCCGAACCGCCCCTCGTCGCACATGAAATCGCCCTGCGCGAGATGATTCTCCCGCGGCCGCAGTCGATACACCTGATCGTTGTTCTCGTCGACGTAGATGCTGCAACCGGTGCTGCAGCCGGGGCACACGCTCGCGCGCGTCTTCAGCCACCACACCCGCTGCTTGTAGAGAAAATCCTTGCTGCACAGCGCGCCGACCGGGCACAGATCCACCACGTTCCCCGCCAGTTTGTTGTTGCACGGTTTGCCGGGATAGACATCGATCTCCGAATAGGCCCCGCGGTTGACGACCTCCAGCTCGGCCGTACCGCTGATCTCGCGCGTGAACCGCACGCACCGCGAGCACATCACGCAGCGGTCCGTGAACAGTGTAATATGCTCGCCAATGTGCGGCTTATCGGCCCGGATCACCTTGGGCTCGATCATCCGGCTCTGCGCGTTGCCGAACTTGTAGCTGTAATCCTGCAGATAGCACTCACCCGCCTGATCGCACGTTGGGCAATCCAGCGGATGATTCAACAGCAGGTACTCGAGCGTCGCCGCCTGCGCCTCCTTCACCTTCGCGCTGTTGGTGACGACCACCGTGCCGTCACCGGCCGGCGTCTGGCAACCGGGCACCAACCGCGGCTGCATTGTCACTTTGCCGTCCTTCTGCGTGCCGATCTCCACCAGGCACATCCGGCAACTACCGACCACCGACAGCGCCTGATGGTAGCAATAATGCGGAATATCGACGCCCACACGCTCCGCCGCCTGAATCACGTTCAGACGATCATGATCGTCAATCCGCAGCTCTTCACCGTTGATGATGACTATCGCCATCCCGTTACCCTAATCTTTTGATTAACCGCCAATACGCCAAGGTCGCCAAGAAATACAAAATTGCGGCTTCGTCCAATACCTGACTTCTTGGCGTTCTCTGCGTCTTGGCGGTTTATTGCTTTGTCCACTCGGTGAACTAATGCGCGCCCACCAATTGCCGAATCGGATCCTCACTCGTCCGATTCGACCGGATGTACTCTTCAAACTCGCCGCGGAACTTCGCGATCGCGTTCTTCACCGGCCATGCCGCCCCGTCGGCCAGGCCGCAAATCGTCGTCCCCGGCGTGATACCCATCGAGTCGGCGATTTCGACCAACAGGTCGAGGTCCTCCATCCGCCCGCCGCCCGTGCGGATGCGGTGCAAAATCTTCGTCATCCACAGGGTGCCTTCGCGGCACGGCGTGCATTGACCGCACGACTCGTGCGCGAAAAACCGGCAACTGTTGTAGAGCACGTCGACCATGCTCGTCTGGTCGTCGATCACCACCGCCGCCGCCGTACCCAGCCCGAGGCAGCCGACCTTGTTGAGCGAACTGAAGTCCATCCGCGTATCGAGCTCCTCTGCCGATACGAACCCGGTGCTCATGCCGCCGGGCACGACGGCCTTCACCTTGCGGCCCTTCCACACACCGCCGCCATGCTCGTCGATCAGCTCGCGGACCGTAATCCCCAGCGGCGCTTCGAAGCAGCACAGCTTGTTCACGTGCCCGCTGACGCAATACAACTTCGGCCCGTAACTGCCCGGATCGCGCGGATTGGCCGGGTCGGGCGGCACGCCGATCGACTTGAACCACTCGACGCCGCGATCGAGAATGTGCGTCACGCAGGCCAGCGTCTCGACATTGTTGACCACGGTCGGCTTGCGAAACGCGCCTTCCACCGCCGGGAACGGCGGCTTGATCCGCGGCCAGGCCCGCTTGCCCTCCAGGCTCTCGATCAGCCCCGTCTCTTCGCCGCAAATGTACGCGCCCGCCCCGCGGTGCTGATAAATGTCGAGCGAGAAATCGCTGCCCTGAATGTTCTTCCCCAACAGGTTGTTGGCGTAGCACTCGTCGATCGCCCGCTGCAGCACGCGGTAGCTGCGGCCGTATTCATACCGCAGATACAGATAGGCCGTCGTCGCGCGCGTCGCCCGGCACGAAATGATGATCCCTTCCAGGAGCTGGTGCGGGTCCTCCTCCATCAGGATACGATTGTTGAACGTGCCCGGCTCGCTCTCGTCGGCGTTGACGCACATGTAGATCTCGCCGGTGTAGTTGGCCGGCAGAAACGTCCACTTCAAACCACACGGGAAACCGGCCCCGCCGCGCCCGCGGAGGGCCGAGTCCTTAACCAGCGTGGTGATGTCGGCCGGCTTCATCGCCAGCGCCTTGGCCAGCGCCCGATACCCGCCATCCGCCCGATACGTGTCGAGCGACTGACTATTCGGCTTGCCGACGCGCGCGAGGAGCACCGGTTCAAACTTGGCCATTGGTGCCTCCCGCGTTCTTGATCACGTCGAGCGTTTTCTGCAGCGTCATCGAGCCGTGACATTCATCGTCAACGAGCAAACAGGGTGCACCCTCGCACATGCCCAGGCACTCGGCATACTCGACCGTCACATTGCCGTCGGCTGTCGTCTCGCCCGGCTTCACGCCCAGCTTTTGGCAAATTTCCACCAGCAGCTCTTCCCCGCCGCGCAACATGCAGCTCAGGCTGCGGCACACCCACAGCCGGTGCTTGCCCAAGGGCGTCCGCTCGGACCGAAAAAAACCGTAGAAGCTCAGCGTATCGTGCACCTCGGCCGGGCTCAGCTCTAGTAAATTGGCGATGTCCTCGACCGCCGCCGGCGGAACGCACCGCTGTTCATCCTGCACAATATGGAGCGCCGGCAGCGTCACCGCCTGCTTCCGCGGATACCGCGGCAGCAGCTCAACAATCTCGGCCCGCATTTTGTCGGTGAGTCCGCTCATCGATCCAGCTCCGCCGCAATGATGTTGAGACTCCCCAGCACGGCCACGATGTCGCTCAACTGGTGCCCGGCAATCAGGTAAGGAAACACCGCGAAGTGGATGAACGACGGCGGCCGTGTTCGCGCGCGATACGCGCGATTCGAGCCGTCCGACACAATGTAGAATCCCAGCTCGCCGTTCGGCGATTCGGTCGCCGCGTACACTTCCTCGACCGGCGTCGGCACTCCCCGGTTGGGCATCACCAGCTCGAAGTGGTGGATCAACCCCTCGATGCTCTGGTAGACCTCCATCTTGTCCGGCAGCGACACCTTGCCGCCCACCTCCGCGTTCGCGGGCCCGGCAGGTATGTTCTCGATGGCCTGCTCGACGATCTTCAGGCTTTCGTTCATCTCCAACATGCGGACCATGTAGCGGGCAAAGCAGTCGCCCGCCTTCCCGCACGTCACTTTGAAATCCAGGTCGGGATACGCCAGGTATGGCTCGTCCTTTCGCAAGTCGCGCACCACGCCGCTGGCCCGCGCAATGGGGCCCGTGCAGCTCAGGTTGATCGCCTGTTCCTTCGACAGCACGCCGATCCCATTGGTCCGCTCGATGAAAATTCGGTTGCGGTTCAAGAGCCGCGTCACGTCGGCGTGCGTGCGCGGAAAATCGCGGCAGAACTCCCGCACCTTATTGATCCACTCCAGCGTCACATCCGCCGTCACGCCGCCCACGCGGGTATAGCTCGTATGAAAACGCTGTCCCGACGCCAATTCGCAAATGTCGTAAATCCGCTCTCGTTGCACGAAGCAATACAAGAACGCCGTGAACGCCCCCAAGTCGAGCGCCACGGTGCCGACGTTCAAGAGATGATCCTGAATCCGCATCAATTCGGCAAAAATCGTGCGGATGTACTTTCCCCGCGGCGTCAGCTCGATATCGAGCAGCTTCTCCACCGCGTGGTGCCAGGCAATCTCGTTCGCCATCGGCGACACGTAATTCATCCGGTCGACGATCGTCACGTACTGATTGAAATCCAAGTCCTCGCCCAGCTTCTCGAACCCGCTGTGCAGATAGCCAATGTCCGGCACCGCGTTGAGAACGTTCTCACCCTCAAGCGTGAGCAGCAGCCGCAACGTCGTGTGCGTCGCCGGATGCTGCGGACCGAAGTTCAGCGTCCAGTGATACTCGTGCAGCGACGGATCGGTCGTGGCCAGTGATTCGAATTCAGCAATTGGCATATTGGCAACGGGGTCGGGAGTCTTTTGCGACCAATAACGATTGTCGACTCGCTACCATTCAAGTCGCAAAAGAGTCCCGACCCCTTCTTTGTGGTACCCTTTTCATCAACTCTCCGCCCGCGTAATCACCGGAAAATTGTGCCGCTCGCCGCGGCCGCGCAGCGGATAATCCTTCCGCAGCGGATAGGCCACAAACTCCTCCGGCATCAAGATGCGGCGCAAATTCGGATGCCCCTCAAATCGGATCCCGTACATGTCGAAGACTTCCCGCTCCATCCAATCGGCGCCCTTCCACAACGAAAATGCCGATGGCAACTCGAGCTCCGGCTCGTTGAGCATCGTCTTCACGATCAGCCGCCGCCCGTTGGCAACATTCAAGAGCGCATATACCACGCCAAACCGGTCCACCGCGTCCGGGAACTGTAAATAATCGACGGCCGTCAAATCCACCAGCATGTCGAAGCCGTGCTCCAATTTGAGCACCTTCAAGAACTCGAACACACGGGCCGGCGGCACGAGCAGCCGTGTGTTGTCGCGGAATTGGGACACAGTCAGCACGTCCGCGCCGAACCGCTCCCGAAGTTGGTCAATCACATCACTCATCAAACGCGTTAGTAGCTAGTGGTTAGTGGTTAGTGGTTAGTTGTTAATGGCAAGCAGTCAGCTACAACTAACTACTGACCACTGACAACTATCACCCTCTCACCGCGGCTCCGCCATCTCGCGATCGTCCGCCGCCGGCGCTTCGCGGAACTTCAGCCGGTCGATGTCGCCCGGTTCCAACGGCGGCGGCCCTTCCGGCAATATCCGCAGCGCGAACTCGGCCCCGCTCATCGTCCCGCCCTTTTTGATCTTCGTTTGCAGCTCCATCACCCCGGCGATCAACTGCTCCGGCCGCGGCGGGCAACCCGGCACGTACACATCCACGGGAATGAACCGGTCCACTCCCTGCACGACCGCGTAGGTATCGAACACGCCCCCCGAGCACGCGCAGGCCCCCATCGAAATGCACCACTTCGGCTCCGGCATCTG
>JBIOWO010000150.1:0-35598 GCA_044868555.1 Lacipirellulaceae bacterium
TCCAAACTTTAACGACTTACGTCAACGCTCCGTGACCCCTTCGACAAAACAAGCCACTTTTGCAACGACTCACGTGACCCCTTCGGAATTTCCAGACCTTTTTTGAACTTTCGCCGCCTCCTTCAAATGCAATCGCGACGTTCGGCGCGTCGCACCGTTCCTTGGCAATTCGAAATCTCCAACCTGCCAGCCGGCGCCGCACAACCCAGCCGCCAACTGGCCGCGCTCCTGGTGCGCGCTTTCAGTTATGCAATAATGGGCCCATGTCGGAACGGCCCAACATCGGCGTGACTTTGTTTGACCACGTGACGATCATTTGCGCCGATCTGGAAGCGACGCGGCGATTTTACGTCGAGGTGCTGGGAATGACCGAGGTCTCGCGCCCGGCGTTCAAATTCCCCGGCCTGTGGTTTCAGGTCGGCAATGTACAGATTCATGCCACCCAGGCGAGTGCGGAAGCGGGACAGGCGGGCTGGGCCGATCGTGGGAACAAAATCGTGTCACGCGGGCACCATCTTGCCTTTCGCGTGAACGATGTGACGAAGGCTTTGGAGTTGGTTCAAGTCCATGGCGTGCGAGTGGCCTCGCCCTTGCAACAGCGGCCCGATGGTTACAAGCAGTTGTATCTGTACGATCCGGATGGTCACCTTGTGGAGATCGTTTCGAAATAGTGGGGAGTGGGGAGTGCGGAAAATCGCGGCTGTCCCTTAGATAGGTTCTCAAACTACGGACTTTCGGAGTTACTTCTATGAAACGACTTGGTTTTCTCGCGTTCACACTTATTCTTTGCCTTCATTCGATCTCGACGAAGTATGCCGTCGCCCAGAATGCGGCGATCGCGGAGCCGGCCGTCGGCACCGCGGCCGCGACGTCCGACAAGGAAGTTCCCGGCGTCGGGCCCATCCGCCGCGAGGACTGGTTTACGAAGCTCTGGCGCGATCGCCGTGCGATGTTTGCTGAACAGGCCGCCGCACAACAGCACGCGCTGGTGTTCTTCGGCGATTCCATCACGCAGGGCTGGGGCGACGATTTTCGCGGCAAATTCCCCGGCGTCAAAGTCGCCAACCGCGGCATCAGCGGCGACACGACCCGCGGTTTGCTCGCCCGGCTGGACGACGACGTGCTGTCGCTCGATCCCCAGGGCATCGTCCTCCTGATCGGCACGAACGATACCGAGCTGAAGGTTCCGCCCGAAGGGATCGCCGCCAACGTGAAGCTGCTGCTCGAAAAAATCGCCGCCCATAGTCCGAACACACCGATCGTCCTCTGCCAGGTTTTTCCCACGTCCGGCAAAAAACAGCGGCCCACCGATAAGATCCGCCAGCTTAACCAACTGCTGGCCGACGTGGCGAGCGGAAACGAGCAAGTGACGGTGCTCGACACCTATACGCTGTTCGCCAACGCCGACGGCGAAGCGAAGCCCGAGGAATTTCCCGATCTCTTGCATCCCAACGAGGCTGGCTATGCCAAGTGGCGAGCCGCGCTGTGGCCCGTGCTCGCCACGCTCGGGTTTGTTGAGACGGAGCCCGACTCCTTCACGCTCGAGGAGGGATTCGAGCCGTTGTTTAACGGTCACGATCTCAGCGGCTGGGGTTTCCGCCCGACATCCGAGCAGGACGTGGCAAGAATCAAGCAGGGGCGGGCAAACGATCGAAAAATGCCCGCCTGGCCGATTGTCGAAGCGCCGGTCAACTTCGATGGCAAGACCGCTTCCACCGACGGACGTTACCGCGCCGTGAACGGACGACTGGTCGTCGCCACTCCGACGGAAGGCCGCCGCATCCAGCAGCTCTACACGACTCGCGACTTCCCCAACGACTTCACGCTCAAACTCGATTTTCGCGCGACGCCCAACGCCGACAGCGGCGTGTTCGTCCGCGGCCGGCAGTTGCAGTGCCGCGACTACCCTTTGGCCGGCCCTTACAAGGACCTCAAGAACTACAAACCGCAAGCATGGAACGAGCTGGTCATCACCGTGAAAGGCAACAAGGCCCACTGCACCTGCAATGGCGAAGTGCTGGAAGCGGCCTACGAGCTGCCCGCTACCGGCCCGATCGGCCTCGAAGGCGACCGTGGCCAGATGGAATATCGCCGCATTCGAATCCACAACAACTAGAGCATTTCCATTTTGAGGTCAACCCTCGCCCGGTCCCGGTGAGGGACCGGGAGAGGGTTTATGCTCGCGACACCGTTGCTGGAAATGCGCTATCGACGATCGCGCGCGATGCGCAACAATTCCTGTTCCGCAGCGCGGGTCCATTTGCCGCCGTCGAGCTTCTCGGCCACCGTCGGGTAGTGCCGCCCCAGCTCGCCGAGCGGGATCAAGCCGACGTCGTGAAGCATCGGGTAGACGATGATCTTGCCGGCCAACGTTCGATTTTCGACGCCGGCGATGCCGTCGATCGCGCCGGCCATGCCGCTGATCGCGTCCACCGAGGCGTTCGTATCGAAGCCGTCGCGCTCGACTTTACGCAGCACGATCCGCATGTCGTCGATTGTCGAGCCGCTTGTGCCGAACATGAAACAGCGCTTCTCGATGTACGCGTCGAGATCGAGCGCGTGTTTCGTGGCGGCGGGAATGCCCGCGAAGATGTTGATGATTGCGCCCTTGTCGGCATCCTGAATCGCGCTGGCGACCAGGGCACCGATCGGCGCCATCAAGGCGAAATAAGAAAACTTCTCGGCGAGAGGCGTCTGTTGCGGGTTCACAAGTCGCAGCGACGCGCCATTCGCCTTGGCCAGCGGTTCCGCCTTCTTCCGCAGCGTTTCCAGCCGGGCGTCGTCAAAGTCGGTGCCCACGACACTCACTCCGGGAACACTCAGGCAAACGTCGCGGATCACGTGCATCTGACCCATCGGTCCGCCGGCGCCGACCACGAGCACGCGATCGTGTGCGCGGACCTCTCCGTTGGGCGGAATGTTGGCATACGATTCGCTCGCGTCGTGGCCCGCGGTGCCAATCCAGCGCGTTCCACCGTAGTGGACGCGACCCACGCCGACCGATGCCAACGTGCCGATCCGCTTGCCGCCGAGCACCAGATTGATGATGCCGCCCGGTGCGAGTTTGTCGTTGAGAAGTTCGATCGTCGCGCGGTCGGAACCGAAGTAAATAATGTCGTCAAACGATTCATTGGGCAGACCGGCCGCGTCCGCGGGCGACACGGTTCGCACTTCCGCAGGCTCGCCGCTCGGCGGATAGCTTTCCTTCACTCCGATCACCTTGCGGCCGTCGGCTACGACAATCGCCAGTCGCCCCTTCGCCTTGATGTGATTTCGCTCGACGGTCACGTACGAATCTTCGACGCACGCCCAGGGCTCCACAAGCGCGATGGCCGACGCGCTGCGTTCCTCGCCGACCGGAATCAAGAACCGGTCGCCGTTCGGCGCGATCACCACGCGCTCGTCCAGCAGCGTGTATTCCTGCAGGCCGCCGTCGAAGTTGTAACCGAACGCCGCGTTCGAGCCGGCCGCGGTGGGAAGCTGCCGGTAGTCCGTCTGCACGAGGCAGCGCTCACCGATCGTGTGCTGCTTGACCTGGTTGCCGATCGCAACGATGCGGCAGACAACCTCGTGCCCCGGCACAACCGGCGCGCTGCCGGGCAGGTAGCTCTGCATCCCCTGCAACACGTGTTTTTCAATGCCGGCAATCACTTCCGACTTCCGCACATGGTCATGAAACTGCTTCAGCAATTTCAAATCCGAAAAACACAATCCAACCGCCTCCACCTGAACGAGAATCTCATGCGGCCCGGGTGTCGGCACGGGCTTCGACCGATTGAGCTTCAGCTCGCCCGGTCCAATGAGTTGCACCGCATGTTGAGTCTCGGGAAGGACCGCTGTGTTCGTTGCCATGTTCGATATTCTACTTTCCGATGCGTCGCGAGTTACCGCAACATTTCCTGGCCACCGGTCACAGGAAGCGCCTGGCCGGTTTCATAATGCTGTTCGATCAAATACAAAATCGCCTTGAGCACGTCGGCCGACGTGCAGCCGCGGCCCATGGGCACCTTCGCTTCGTAGGCGTGCTTGACGTCGGCAATCGTCATTGCGCCGGGCACCTTGCCGGTCCGCAGATACTGCACGAACAAACCCTTTTCCGGATCCGACCACAACGGGCCGTCAAGAAAATTGCCGGGACAGACGGCGTTCACCTTGATGCCGTCTTCGACCAGCTCGAGCGCAAACGACTGTGTCAGCCCGATGCCGCCGAATTTGCTGCCGGCATACGCGAAGTTCTTTTTCGACCCGATGAGTCCCGACTTCGAGTTGATCTGAATGATGTCGCTCCAATAAGCCGGGTTCGCGCGATGTTGGGCGGCGAGCACCGGGGCCGCGGCCTGCACGCACAGGAAGTATCCCTTGTAGTTGACGTCGGTCACGAAATCGAAGTCGTCCTCCGATTGAGTTTTCACCGACTCGGCCCGCAGCACGCCGGCATTGGAGACAAAGACGTCGAAACCACCATAGATACGCACAATTTGATCGATCGCGCGACCGATGGACGCACTATCGGTAACGTTCATCGCCAACCCAACCGCGGTGCCGGCGCCGTGCGTCGCCGTCAATTGGCTCGCCGCTTTCGCTACGCCCGCCTCGTTCACATCGGCCAGCGCCACATGAGCGCCTTCGCCGGCGAGTCCGCAAGCAATTTCGAGGCCGAACCCCTGCGCCGCTCCCGTCACGACGGCCACTTTTCCCTTCAGCCGTCCGCCGCCGGCGCTCGTCAAGGAAACGCTCCGCCGATACGACTCCACTTCCCAATCTTCAATGAATCGTCGCTCGCGGTCCGTAAGAAAGCTGACGCCTCCCAGCCGAGTCGCCCCAGCCATCACCTTTACGGCGTCGAGATACACGTCGCGGACCGTGCTCGCCTGTTTGAAAGTGTCGCCGACGGCCAAAATGCCGACGCCCTCGACGAGCACGACTTTCGGTGCAAACCGCGTGCGTTGCTTGTGATCGTCGATCGCGCTTCGCAACCGCGTGACAAGTGCTGCATCATCCTCATCGGCTTGCGGCGCGAACCACAGTGGGTAGCTGCCGCAATAAACGATTTGATCCGGGGTCAGCGGACCAGCCAGCGCGGCGGCTTTGCCGGTCGCGGTGCCGACCAGCGCCTGGGCGATCGCCGAGTCGTCGAACGTGACGATCTTGAGCGCCGCGGATTCGCTGTCCGCCAACAATCCGCGGAGCATGGGCCCGATTCTGCGATTCAGTTCTCGCGGCTCACTTGTCAAAGTCGGCCGGCCAAACGATGTGGTCGCCCAATCGTCGCCCAGCCGATCACGAATCTTGCCGAGAATCTCGTCGGTATTGGCACGAATCGCCGCCGGCGAGTCGCCGGTGACAATCAGCCCGTGATTCGCCATCAAAATGGCGTGCACCGCCGCTTGGCCGTTGCGCTGCCGATGCTCAGCCAGTGCCTGCTTGAGCGCTTGAGCGAGCGTGAAGCCGGGATCGACATACGGCAGCCAGAGAATCGAATTCCCAAAGATCTCTTCCGCCAGTCGTTGGCCGCCTTGGTGGCAGGTGAGCGCGTTGGCGATCGTGGCATGGCTGTGCACGACAAACGTGCCCGGCAACAAATGGTGCAGCAGCACCTCGACCGACGGCCGCTGCCCCTTTTGCGGATCGCACCGCGCCGCCGCAATCGCCGCCTGGAACTGCGCTTCGCGCGTGTCCGGATCGCCATCGAGCGTCGAGCCTGCCAACGCTTCGAGCCGCGGGCGATCCATCGCGACGAAGCCCTCGGGCGTCATCGTGGCGAGCGACGTCCCGCTCGCCTTGACAAACAGCCGCTCGCCGACCTTGCACGAAGTATTTCCGCCGCCGGCCAGCACGATCGCCGGATCGGAGCCGTAAAATCGCGACAGCTTCGAGATCACTTCGAGTTCGCTGTCGGTCGAAGAGAATTCGGGCCAGGCAGTAGTTGATGGGGACGGGTTCACGATGGAGTTGCTACCAATGCTGTTCTGTTCTGCACGTGTCAAAATATCGCTGGATCACCGCCGCTCCGATCTTGGCCATCGATTTAATCCGCGCGTCGGCCGATGGGTAACTTGCATTGGGCCGCCCGTCGGCATCGACGTATCCACACTCACCGTGGAGCGACAGGAATTGATGCGCCGCGACGACGCACGCACCTTCCCAAAACACGTCGCGAATGCCTGGCGGCACGTCGCCGTCTTTGCACACCGGATCGAATGGGATCATGTCGAGCGTATTGTGTTCGGTTCCTGCCGTGACGGCGAGCCCTGCGGTGCGCATCTTCGTCACGTAATCTACCACGATGCTCCGTTTGTTGCGGACGGGAATCCATTCGACTGCATGAATGTCGCCTTCTTTAAGTTGCTGGATGAGCGCTTCGGGATCAATTTCGAACTCGCAAATTGGCGACGCCCCGTCGGCAAGCACCGGGTAGCTCGGAATCCCACCCAACTCCAGCACGAGCCGACGCGCTTCCGCGAAACTCAGGAACGCCTCCTCCACAAACGCCGGCTTGCCAGCCTTGAGCAAATGCGAGCGCAACTCGTTTTGCAAGCCGACGTGATCTCGCGAATCGCTCAATTTCGTCGCCGCGCCGAGCAGCTCGTCGAGCCGCCCGAGTCGTTCATCCGCCGGCACCTGTCGAAAAAGCGCCTCCTGAAAGGCTTGCGAAATGTGCCGCTCTTGCAGATAAACAGTCTCGCGGGCGCTGCCGTGCCGTCGGACGATCATGTCGACCACGGCCCGTTCATCGACGTCGCAATCGAGGCCGCGGCTGCGGAGCGTGTCCCGCACGCGGTCGACCATCGTTGCCATCCGCTGGCTATCATTGTGGCGAATCACCCCGACGAGCCGTCGCGCCTCCGGCGACATTTCATCAAACCGCGTGATCCCTTTGCCGCAAAGGTACGTCTTGCCGGGATTCCCCGGGTCGTTCACGCGAACGCCCGCGTCGCGCAAATCGGCCTGCATCGCGATGATCTCGAGGCCGAACAGTGGGAAGATACCAAGTTTAATGGCCCGCTCGACGAATTCGCCGTACACGTCGTAATCGTGGTAGTTGCTGACGCCCAGCACGCAAATTTGCTGGTCGGCCGCCAGCGTCACCGCCTGCTCGACGCTGTCGAACGCCGAAAAATTCGGCGGCAGATGGATGTGCGCGTTGACGCGCTGCGGCGAAGTGGGACCGTAGCCGCGATCCGCGAGCGCACGAATTTCCGCCGGCGTGCCCAGCTCACGCAACGCATCGAGTGCCTCGCTGACTTCTTTTGCCATCGCTTTCGATTCCAACTACGCCATGGCCGCGGCGATCCGCATCACCTTCCGCGGCGCGAGATGCAGGCCGACTCCAAGTGCGCCTTCCGCCGCTTCCTTGATCGATTCGCTGATTGTCGGATGCGCCCACACTGTCTCGGCTACGTCGCGCATCGAGGCCTTTTGCTGGATCAGGGCGGTGATCGCGGCCACACATTCCGTCGCATTGTGGCCGATCATGTGTCCGCCGAGACACTCGTTCGTCTCGCGGTGGCGGATCAATTTCACAAATCCCTCTTGGTGCCGGGCCGCCATCGCCTTGCCCAGATGGCCGATCGGGAAGCGGCCGATCGCAATGGGCAGTCCCGCGTCGCGCGCTTCCTGCTCGGTCATCCCCACCGCAGCCACTTCGGGAAACGTGTAGACCGCCGACGGAATTGCCGCATCAAACGGCCTGGCCTGGCCCAGCGCGTTTTCCGCCGCGGCCACGCCCTGGGCCGACGCCGCGTGGGCCAACATGCTGCGGCCGTTCGCATCGCCGATCGTGTAGTGGCCGGCGACGTTCGTTTCCAGCCGATCGTTCACCTCCACAAAGCCACGACGATCGACGCGAATTCCCACGCGGTCGAGGCCCGTCTCGCCCGTATTCGGCCGACGACCGGTGGCGACCAGCACGCGGTCGATCGTCAGAGATTCGCCCGACGACAGCCGCGCACTGACGGCACCTCCAGCGACACGCATCTCTTCGACTTTCGTATCGAGGTGGCAGACGATACCGCGCTCGTTAAACACTTTGAGCAGTTCGCTGCCGAGGTCGGCGTCGAGCGATGGCAATATCCGCGGCAGCAGTTCGACGATCGTCACGGCGACGCCAAACGATTGCATCATGCACGCGAATTCACAGCCGATCACACCGCCGCCCACGATCAGCAACCGCTTCGGCAGATCGGCCCAGTGGACTGCCTCGTCCGACGTGCACACGATCGACGGATCGTCCGGCCAGCCGGGAATTCGCATCGGTGCGGAGCCGGTGGCGATGATGACCTTGTCGGCAGTCACCTGCCGGTCGGCGCCGTCAGCCGAGGTAATGACCACGCGTCCCGGTTCCTCGAACCGCGCTGTGCCCGCGAGATGGGTCACTGCCCGACCCTTGAGCAGGCTGGCAATACCGCCGCGAAGTTGCCGAATCGTCTTGTCCTTGTGAGCGGTGATCGCGCTCCAATCGAAGCCGATATCGCCGCCAATCGTCACGCCCCATTTCCTTGCGTGTTTCACGGAGTGCAGCATTTCGGCCGACGAAAGGAGCGCTTTCGACGGGATGCAGCCATAGTTGAGGCAGGTGCCGCCGAGGTGATGCTTCTCCACCACGGCCACGCGGGCGCCGAGCTGCGCCCCCTTCAGTGCCGCGACGTAGCCGCCGGGGCCCGCGCCGATCACCAAAAGTTGATAATGCTCCGACATGCTAGGCCAACTCGTCGCCCGGATGTTCAAGGATTACTTGGAACCGCTGCATAAACTTCGCCGCCATTACGCCGTCGACGATCCGATGGTCGGCGCTGAGCGTCATCGTCATTTGCCGGCCGGCCCGCATCGCGCCGTTTTCGACGATCACCGCCTCGCGAGCCGCGCTCACGGCCAGAATCCCCGATTCGGGCGGATTGATGATCGCGCTGAATTCCTCGACGCCAAACATGCCGAGATTGCTGATCGTGAAATGCCCTTTGCCGATATTCTCCAGCCGGCCCTTCCGCGCCTGTTCGACGACGCGTTTCGTCTCGGCAGCCAACCGGCTGAGCGACAGGGTATCCACATCGAGCACCACCGGCACCACGAGCCCCTCGTCGACGCCCACGGCAATGCCGATATTTGCGTGCGGGTACTCGACGATCTCATTTCCCACGATTTGGCTGCGTACGGCGGGAAACTCGCGGATCGCCCGGCCCACTGCCAGCACGATCACATCGTTAAGCGTGCAGTTCGCAGCCGACTTCTGTTCGCGGTAGAACGCCAGGAGCGGGTCGGCATCGATCGTCGCCCGCACATAGAAATGCGGAACCGTTTGCTTCGATTGCTGCAGGTTGAGCCCGATCGCCCGCCGCATCTTGGAAAGCGGCCGGCGAACTTCACCGCCGCCTTCCATCGCCACGACGGAGACGCTCGCCGAATCGACACGCCCCACGTCGGTCGACAGGATCCGTCCACCCGGTCCGCTGCCCGAGCCGACCGCGGCGAGCGCGACGCCCCGTTCGGCGGCCACCTTTCGTGCCGCTGGTGATGCTTTCACACGGCCTTCGGTGGTGACCGGTGCTGGACGTGTCGATCGATTTCCATTTGCCCCGTTCGCAGCTGTGGGGACTGGTGCTGCGTTCGGTGTTGACTGAGTCGATACGGCGGACTTTCCTAGATTAGCCAGGTAGGCATCCGCATCGGCGTCGCTGTCGGCCAGGAGTGCAATCAACTGTTTCACGGCCACCGGTTCGCCGAGCTGGGCCACAATCCGCGCAAGCCAGCCGGCGTCGGGCGATTCAAAGTCCATCGTGGCCTTGTCGGTCTCGATTTCGCAAATCACTTGACCGACGGCGATCTGGTCGCCTTCCTTCACGCGCCACGAAATGACGGTCCCCTCCTCCATCGTGTTGCCGGCCTGTGGCATCAGGATGGGAATCACCTTTCCACCGCCGATGGTGGCGCGCTCGTCCGACATGACTTGCTCCGTTGTTACCGAATTAGCCGCGGCAACCTGTGATGATGCTGTGGCTTCGATGCGAGCCAATTTCGTTCCAATAGCCACTGTTTGACCAGGCTGGACCAGCGCCTCGGCCAATACGCCCGGCGCCGTAGCTTCGACAATCAGCAGCGAGTTTTCCGTCTCGAGTTCAGCCAGCCCATCGCCGGCGGCAAACGATTCACCGGCCGCCCTCAGCCAGCGGATGAACGTGGCCGAGGAAACGTCGTTGCCGGCGTTCGGAAGCAGGAGGAAGGGCATTTGGTGGGGGCCCGATGGAGTGCCAGGTGGTGCCGGCGGCTCGGAGAAATCCCTATCTATTCGTGTCAGCATATCGACAATCGGCCAATTCAGCAATACAATAGCGACAAAATAATGACTAAGTTGTTGCAATATGTGTCGATTTAGCGATATAATGGACATCCGGAGGAATATCTGCCTGCAGAAACGGTGAAACCATGGGCCAAGCCACGTCGGATCGCCGCAAGCTCATTATGTCGCAACTGCTTGAGCACAAGCAGGTTACGGTCAAGGAGCTGGCCGAAGAGATGGAAGTTTCCGACGCCACCGTCCGCCGCGATCTCAAGGTTCTGGCCGGTGAGCAGGGATTAAAGCTCGTCCATGGCGGTGCGACGCTGCCGCGCGAGCGCGACTTTTCGTTCCAGGCCCGGCTGATGCGTGCCGTGGAGGAAAAAAAAATCATCGGCTCGCTCGCCAGCAAGCTGATCAGCGACGGCGATCACATATTCCTCGATTCCGGCACGACATGCTCGGAGCTGGTGCCGTACGTGAAGCGGCTGCACGAAATCACGATCCTTACCAATAGCGCACGATTGGCGCTCGAGCTCAATGCGTCCGGCGTGCAGTTGTTTCTCATTGGCGGCGAATACCGGCCCGACCGCATGGACTCGATTGGGCCAATGGCGGTGAGCACGCTCAACCAGGTTCGCGGCTACACGGCGTTCATCGGAGCGGACGGTCTGAGCACCGACTTTGGTCCCTCGGCCAGCGATTTGGCCAGCGCGCACCTCCATCGTCAAGTGGTGGCCAACGCATTTACCACGGTGTTGCTCGTCGATCAAAGCAAATTCGGCAGCGCATCGCTATTCCAAATCGTCGACTGGTCGCAGATTTCCACCGTGGTGACGGACAAAGAGCCTGACGACGACTGGAAGCAATTCTTCAGCGACAGAAACATCATCGTTATTTTCCCTGGCGCCAATCGCGACGGTAAACAGGACTGACGGCCAAAATATTATTCGGCCCGGAGACACTTCTCATGCCCAAGGCGATACTGATTGATCCTGCCGAGATGCGCTCGCGGCGCGTGCTCGATTTCAAGCCGATTCCGATCAACCAATACGATCGCAGCGTCGGCGACGAGCTCGCGGCCGGAACGTTCACCAAGGCCGACCTGGTCCGCATCCAGCGCGACATGATGATCATCCGCGCGTTTGAAGAGATGCTCGACTCGGTCAAGAAACAGGGGCATTTCAAAGACATCCCTTACAATCATCGCGGCCCCGCCCATCTTTCGATCGGTCAGGAGGCGGCGGCCGTCGGCCAGGCCTACCTGCTCGACGTCGACGACCACATCTTCGGGTCGCATCGCTCCCACGGCGAAATCCTGGCCAAGAGCCTGTCGGCCATTCACAAGCTGGGCGACAAGGCGCTGATGTCGATCATGTCGAACTACTTCGGCGGCGACTGCTTGCGCGTCGTCGAGAAGGGCGCGACCGGAAGCACGCAGGATCTGGCCATCGATTTCATCGTCTACGGTGCGCTCGCCGAGATTTTCGCCCGCGACACGGGCGTGAACCGCGGCTTCGGCGGCTCGATGCACGCGTTCTTCCCGCCGTTCGGCGTCTATCCGAACAACGCGATCGTGGGCGGTTCGGCCGACATATCGGTCGGCGCGGCGTTGTTCAAGCACGTCAATCAGCGCCGCGGCATCGTGATCGCCAACATCGGCGACGCGTCGGCCGGCTGCGGACCGACCTGGGAGGCGCTGTGCTTCGCCACGATGGACCAATTCAAGGAACTGTGGGACGAAAGCCATCGTGGCGGGTTGCCGCTGATCATGAACTTCGTCAACAACTTCTACGGCATGGGGGGGCAGCCGGTCGGCGAGACCATGGGTTTCAAGATCCTGGCCCGCCTGGGGGCCGGCCTCACGCCCGATCAAATGCACGCCGAACGCGTCGATGGTTATAATCCGCTCGCCGTCGTCGATGCCATCCGCCGCAAGCGCCAGGTCATCGAGCGTGGCGACGGGCCCGTGCTCCTGGACACCGTGACGTACCGATTCAGCGGTCACTCGCCTTCCGATGCCAGCTCCTACCGCGAAAAGAACGAAGTGGAAGCGTGGCAGGTGATCGACCCGCTGATCACGTTCGCCGCCAACCTCATCGATGCCGGCGTGTGCACGCAGGCCGACGTCAATCAGCTGCAAAAGAGCGTCGACGATGTGATTTTGAATGCGTATCGCAAGGCAATCGATCTCGACATCTCGCCGCGAGCGCACCAAAGGAACGTCGGTTGCACGCTGGAGGCGGCGATGTTCTCGAACGCCCGCGTGGAACGGTTGGCCGACGATAAACCGCAGGTCAATCACGCGCTCGCCGAGAACCCGCGCGTCCAGCAGCTCGCCAAGCGCAGCCGCAGCGGCCTCGACGAGGCCGGCCAGCCGGTACCCAAACAGCGGACGATCGGTATTCGCGATGCGCTGTTCGAGGCGATCATCGACCGCTTTCACGCCGATCCCACGCTGATCGCCTACGGCGAAGAGAACCGCGATTGGGGTGGCGCGTTCGCCGTCTACCGCGGGCTAACCGAAGCGCTTCCCTATCACCGGCTGTTCAATTCGCCGATCTCCGAGGGCGCCATCGTGGGCACCGCGGTGGGCTACGCTTTGGAAGGCGGCCGGGCGCTGGTCGAGCTCATGTACTGCGATTTCATGGGCCGCGCGGGGGACGAGATCTTTAACCAACTCGCCAAGTGGCAGGCGATGTCCGGCGGGTTGTTGAAGATGCCGGTCGTGTTGCGCGTGTCGGTCGGCTCGAAGTACGGCGCCCAACACAGCCAGGATTGGTGCAGCATGTGCGCCCATATCCCGGGCTTGAAGGTGGTGTTCCCGGCGACGCCCTACGACGCAAAGGGCCTGATGTATTCGGCGCTGTTGGGCACCGATCCCGTGATTTTCTTCGAGAGCCAGCGGATCTACGACCAACCCGAGTTGTTTCACGCAGGTGGCGTGCCCGCCGGCGCGTACGAGATCGCCATCGGGGAGCCCGACGTGAAGAGGCAGGGCACCGACCTCACACTGCTTTCGATCGGCGCCACGCTCTACCGAACCGTCGATGCCGCCACGGAGCTCGCACAGAAGTATGGCATTTCGTGCGAAGTGATCGACGCCCGATCAATCGTGCCGTTCAACTTTGCAAAAGTGATTGAATCTGTGAAGAAGACCCGCAAGATCCTGCTCACCTCGGACGCCTGCGAACGCGGCAGCGCGTTGCAGACCTTCGCGGCCAAGATTACTCAATTTGCGTTCGACGAGCTGGACGCCCCGCCGGTCGTGGTGGGAGCGAGAAACTGGATCACACCGGCCGACGAAATCGAGGACGCGTTCTTCCCACAGCCGTCCGATATTCTCGACGCGGTCCACGAACACATCATTCCACTGCGGGGCTATTCGCCGGCGCGGGATTGCTCGACCAGCGACCTGCTGCGTCGCAGCGCAGCCGGAGTCTAACTTGCCGGGAAATGCAAGCGCGAGCGGTCCAATCGGCCGAGACAGCTGCGAACTGCGTAATTGCGGCCAATCCAGGGCTGGTTGGCGAGTTGCCGCACGTAGTCGCTACATTCATCAAGGGCGGAAAACAACGACCGCGCGGGCAGACCGCCACAACGCTTGACCGGATTTTTCGCCATGACCGCCCATTGCGATTCGGACACCAAGCTACGCTACTACGGGCTAAGTGCTGAGGGGAACTATGGATAATTAATTGGGGCAGTTCGCATGCACACTCGAGATGCCGGCGATTCGCAACTCACGACGAACCCATCTTCAATGCAGCCGAGTTCGCCACCCAAGTGGCTGCACCTCTATTTTCTATTGGCCGGCTGCCTTCTCTTCGCCGTCGTGGCCAGCCTGTATTTCAATCGCCGAATTATCGATATTCAAACGGCAGCCGTGCTGTACAACCGGGCTTGGGCCGAGCGCAGTCACCGGTATGCGGAGCTCGGGCAGTTGGCGGCAGAGGTCAACTTGCCGGGCAGTGACGTTTTTCAATCGGGTGATCCCGATGCCGAGTCGGCCAAACTGCAAGCCGCATTGCAACGATTCGAACACGCGTTGACCAAGGCGCGGGATGAAACTAAAGCCGATGTGGCGGAGCACGACGCGATAGCGCTCTTGCAAGGCCTGAATTCGATCGGCGCCAACGTGGAACAAATGGCGACGGACGCCCAGCTCGTTTTCACGTACTTCCATCAGGCAAACGACCAGGCTGGTCAGCGCATGGCCGCCATGGACCGGCAGTACAAAGAAGTTCGCAACGCGATTTACAATTTGGGACGAACCGTGAGCGCCATCCAGGCCCGAGCCTTTGACAAACAGGAACGGGATGCGACTGAACTGACGAAATGGCAGTACGGCCTCAATGGTTTGATTGTTGTTTTGATGGGTGGCGTCGTAGTTTACGCTGTCCTGCTGTCCCGCCAGATTGCCGGCGCAGCTCGCGTCGCCGATCGCAATTTGGTGTTGCTGCAGGAGAGCCAGGACGAGCTGCGAAACCAGAAGGGGGCGGCGGAATCGGCTAACCGCGCCAAGTCCAGGTTCCTGGCCAACATGTCGCACGAGATTCGCACGCCGATGACGGCCATCATGGGCTATGCGGACATGTTGCTGGAGCCCGACCACACCGAAGAAGAGCGGCGGGAAGCACCGCTGGTGATTCGCCGCAGCGCTCGGCATCTCCTGGAGCTCATCAACGACATCCTGGATATCAGCAAGATCGAGGTCGACAAGATGACCGTCGAGCGGATCGCGACGGACATTCCACAGATTGTCACGGAAGTCGCGTCCCTCGTACGCCCTTCCGCGATAGCTAAGGGCTTGAACCTTGAGTTGACGTTCGGCGACTCTGTCCCGCGCATTATCCCGAGTGACCCGGTTCGGGTGCGGCAAGTGCTCATGAATCTTGTGGGCAATGCCTTGAAGTTTACGCAGCGCGGCGAGATCCGCCTGCATGTGTCGACAGAGGTAAAGGACAATGCGTGCATCGTTGTATTCGAAGTGATCGACACTGGAATCGGCATGTCGGACGAGCAAATGCAGCGCATCTTTCAGCCCTTCACTCAGGCGGACGAGTCGACGACGCGCCGTTTCGGCGGCACCGGCTTGGGACTGACGATTAGCAAGCGATTGGCCGATCTGCTGGGCGGCAACTTGACAGTCACTTCGCGTCCGGGCGTGGGCAGCAATTTCCGGTTCACGATCGACGGCGGCTCGACGGAAGGCCTTGAAATGTTGCACGGTTATTCGGAGGCACTGTTGGCGGAATCTTCCGGCCCGGCGAACCACGCCCGGATCTTCCTGCAAGGCCGCATACTTCTGGCCGAGGACGGCCCCGACAACCAACGGCTGATCTCGGGCCATTTGCGGAAATCCGGCGCTGAGGTGATCGTTGCCGAAAACGGCCGAATCGCCGTGGCCCTGGCGACAACCCAGCGTTTCGATCTGATCCTGATGGATATGCAGATGCCGGAGATGGACGGGTACACAGCCACCAAAGAGCTCCGCGACTTTGGGTACACGCGTCCGATTGTGGCGCTGACCGCTCATGCCATGGCCGAGGACCGGGAAAAATGCATTGCCGCTGGTTGCGATGATTACCTCACCAAGCCGATCGAGAAGAACACGCTTCTCTTGGCAGTTTCGAATTACCTGGCCGGCGGCGTGCCGAGCGACGCCGGTCCCGTCTCCTCCTCCACGTCGCGTGAACAGACGGCGTCGCTCGCCGTGCTCAAAAGTTCGCTGGCCGACGATCCGGACATGAAGGATGCGATCGAGGAGTTCGTCGCCACGCTTCCCAAACGAATGGCTGACATCAGCGAACTGTTGAAGGCGAAAAACCTGGCGGAATTGCAGCGCGTCGTCCATCAGCTCAAAGGCGCCGGCGGCGGGTATGGTTTCGACCAGGTCACGCAACTCGCTTGTGAGGCGGAACGCGCGATCAAGGAACAAGTCGGCCTGGAGACGATCCAGGCGGACATCGACTCACTGATTGCCCTCGTCCGTTCCATCGAGGGCTATCAACAAGCCCATGAGTTAATCCATGCCTGACACAATACTCGTCATCGACGATTCTCCGGACATTCACGCGCTTGTGAAAGTAAGGCTCGGCAAAGAGCAGGTTGTCATCCGATCTGCGAGCGACGGCGCTTCCGGATTGGAGGCCGCCCGGGAGATCAGGCCAGACCTGATTCTGCTCGACGTCGACATGCCTGAGCGGGACGGGTTCGCCGTTTGCGCGGACCTCAAGGCGGATGCGGCGACCATGAATATCCCGGTCATTTTTCTGACTGGCGCCGCGACGACGGACGACAAAATCCGTGGGCTCGAACTTGGCGCGGCCGATTACGTCACCAAGCCGTTTGACCCCGCCGAGCTGAAAGCCCGAGTCCGCGCTTCGCTTCGCACCAGAACGCTCATGGAACTGTTGTCGAAGAAGGCCATGATCGACGGCCTGACAGGTCTGTGGAACCGCACGTACCTTGACATTCACCTCACGATCGAAATAGCTTCCGCTCACCGGACCGATCAGCCACTGTCATGTATCATGGCGGACGTCGATCATTTCAAACACATTAACGACACGTACGGGCATAGTTTCGGCGATGAGCTGCTACGTACAATTGCCGCGCTGATCGCCGCGAATTGCCGAACCGAAGACATCGTTTGCAGGTACGGGGGCGAAGAGTTTACGGTCCTGCTTCCGCGCACGCCACTTTTTCGAGCGGCGGAGCTGGCCGAACGCCTGCGCTTGGCGATCGAGGCCCAAACATTCACGTATCGCGACAAACCGATTCGTGTCACGTGCAGTTTTGGCGTGGCCAATTTGCGCGAGGCGAGTTCTCCCTCTCTCGTTGAACTTGCCGACGCGGCGCTCTATACCGCCAAGCGTTCAGGGCGCAATCGCGTGGAGATGTGTCAGGAGCCGCAGCCGGCCGCTAGCTGTCTTTAGACAGGCAAGCGTGTTGCGGAGAAGCGGAAATGCGACGCCGAACTCGCTATCGTACGGCACCTGACGAGGGTGGCGCCTTCTATATTCTCCAGTCGCCAAAATGGGCATAACCGTTTCCGGCTTCGCCAGCAATATGGACGCTTCCGCGACGCATCGGCGGTGTCGATGAAGATGGCCGCGGCTAGCGCCGATATCGGCATGTATGGACATCAGATTTCCAGTGATGCGGCGCGCTTCCCAATTGCTGGGCAAGTGTTCCCGGCTCATCTACGCGGATGAGCCAATTGGGTTGCTAGTGTCCGCGTCGTTTCGGGGGCAGAAACAATGGAATGGGGCAGACATTTTCGATGGATTGGATTGTGTTTTTTCATAGCCGCAGATAGTTTGGCGGCGGCTGCAGCGCTCGCTGGGGAGCTACCGAATTCGGAAGGCGCCGACGCGATCCTGCGCGCTTCGGACGTGGCCGATTCGGCCGCTTGGACCGAATATCAACTTGAGTCGGACAGCGATTGCGACGGGCAATCGCCATGCTGTACTTGCTCGCCACGGGAACGGTGGGTTTGCGTCCGCGAACCGCTCTGGCAACCGCTCTACCTTTGCTGCGATCTAGCCGAAGGTTGGTGCGACCCGTTTGTCGGCGGTCCAAACGGTTGTAGTGGTGCGCCGCGGCAGGGCTGGCTCGCCACGCCGGATGGTTTTCTTACCAAGGAATTTCACCTGTTCTATGGCATCACCAACAACAACGGCGACTCGACCGACATCCACACGGGGATGTTTCAATTTCAGTACCCGATCACCCGCCGCATCTGGTTTGGCCTTGACATGCCGTACTCCGGAATCGTCGACCGCGGGCCCGGTTTGGCAGATCTTACCGACTTCGACGACCTCACAGTGACCGGCAAAATCCTGCTCCATGAAACGCGCGACCTCGGGATGACGGCCGAGTTGGGCGTCCGCGCGCCCACGGGCGACGAGGACATGGGCGGCGGAATCACGGCGCTCGCGCCGGCTTGCAATTGGTGGTCGGACGTTGGCGGCGGCTGGTCGTACCGTGGTGGTGTCGGCTTGGAGATCGGCACGGGCGGCGTTCCCGGCAACAATTCAGACACGGACATGCTCTACGCGCTAGCCGTGGGGCAGACGGTCACGCCGCACGATTTCACGCCGCTGGGCGATTTTACCTACTATCTCTCGGTGCATGGGCGGAGCGGCATCGACGGCCCCGACCCGCACACATTTTTGTACGTCGGCCCCGGCCTCCGCACGCATCTGGGCCACAACTTGTTTTTTCTGACGGCGGTTCAAGTGCCAGTTACGGGGCCGGCCACATACGACGAGCAACTGATGTTCATGCTCGTCAAAGGACTGTGAAACGGCGTCGCCGCTCCGCCGTCTGTCGCCGCGGGATCGTTGCCAGCCTAATAAGAAGGGCGAACCGACGAGCCCGCAACGGCCTTACAAAGAGCGCATCCGTCATAACCGCTTTGCCGATTTGCCCGTCCTTTGCACGGCCCCGGCGGAACTGCTCCCAGCCACAAGCTACGTTTCATTGCTCGGTGAGACACCGACGCGCAGGGGGCAGAACATGGACAGGACTTCACTTGAACGACGCGCGCGGCGCTGCGCTCGGCTGTTGTGGCCGATGGACGCGGGGGCAATCGTCGTTTCGACACTCGCTGAGCGGCTAGCGTCGCTCTATCACGCGCTGAGCGCGCCGTTGATTGGCCCGCCTAACCGAGACTTGCTGGCGCTCAGTCGTTTCGAAGGCGCTTCGACCTGCGGCGGTGACCGATGGGAAGTGCGTGGCGGGCGGTACGCCGTCACAATTTGCGCAACCGACAGTCGACTGCAACCCGCCGGCCGTGCTTACTCATGAAGGAACTGATGGGCTATGACTCAAGCCACTCTTGAGCCACTTGAAGACACACTTGCGGAGTCGGTTGCGTCATCGCATTCGGCCGCGGACGCGGACACTTCGCACCGCGCGCACGTTACCGGCCCCAATCACCGCATTCCGCTGTATGTCGCATTGCTGTGTGCGTCGATCTCGGTTCCGGTGAGTCTGTGGATTGGGTTTGGTGGGCAGCGCCGCTCCGACCGCAACGAATTTCGCGCAGGCGACACGGTGCATCGCGAGGTAAGCGCGCGAGTGGGCGAACCGATACAGCCCATTGTTCCGCTCGACAATTTGAATCCGCAATTGGTGGCGCTCGGAGAACGGCTGTTCTTCGACAAGCGTTTGTCGGCCAATGGAACTGTTTCGTGCGCGTCGTGTCATATCCTGCAGAAGGGAGGGGCAGATGCGCGTCGTTTTTCGGTCGGCATCGATGGTCAGCTGGGCGGGATCAATGCTCCGACCGTCTACAACTCCGCGTTCAATTTTCGCCAGTTTTGGGACGGCCGCGCCGCGACGCTGGAAGACCAAGTGGACGGGCCGGTGCAGAACGCCAAGGAAATGGGTTCGACCTGGGAGCATGTGCTGGCGGAGTTGACGAGCGACTCGACGTACGAGGGCCAATTCGAGGCGGCGCTGGGTAGCGGAATCAATCGCGAAAACGTCCGCCACGCAATTGCCGAGTATGAGCGGTCGTTGACGACGCCGAATTCCCGCTTCGACCTCTGGCTCCGCGGCGACGACAGCGCCCTAACGCCGAGCGAGCTGCGCGGCTACAACAAATTCAAGGAATTCCAGTGCATCAGTTGCCATCAGGGTGTGAACTTGGGCGGATCGATGTATCAGCGGCTCGGCGTCATGGCGGAGTATTTCACGCGCGACCGCGAAGAAACACCGGGTGATCTCGGGCGATTTAACGTGACCGGCGAAGAGCGCGACCGTCACGTGTTCCGGGTTCCGCCGCTGCGCAACGTGGACCTGACGGCTCCCTACTTTCACGACGGGTCGGCGAAGACGCTGCCGGACGCCGTTCGAGTCATGATTCGGGATCAGCTTGGGCGCGAGGCGAAAGATGAGGACGTCGAGGACATATCGGCGTTTCTCCGAACGCTAACCGGCGACGTGCCAGAGGTTCGGCAATAATGCGCTCCACAACACGAATGATTTTGCCGCTGCTGGCGATCATGGCGGCTTTCGTATTGATCGTCTTTATGCTGGCTCGCATTGTGCGCCTCGATTACGGCGTTTTGGCCGGCAGCCTCTATCATTTGAAACACGACCACGCGGAGCTCGCCAACGCGGTGCTCAGGGTACAACAAGGTCATCACGAAGACGTCAGCACCATTGTCACGGCCAAGGACCAGGTGATTGCCGACGCCCAACAACTCACGGAATTGAACTGGCGCGACCACGCTTCCGATACCGAGCTGAGGGCGTTACTCGATGCGTATTCGCAGTCTGTTGGCGAATTGCTGGACCACGTGGAGCAATTCAAGACGGCAAATGCCGTCGAACATAATTCGTTGCACTATTTGCCACAACTTGCGGAGTCGATCAAAGCGCTCGTAGCAAACGACAGCCGCGAAGTGCCTTTGGCGGTCGAAAGCGTGTTGTGGGCCATTGCAGTTCACATGATCGAGGATAATGCGGCAAGCCACGACGACGTGATCCGGAAACTGCAAGACCTTGGGCCGTTGCAGGCAGCCGCGCCGGAGTCGGTCGCTGAAAAGTTAAAGCTGCTGATTCATCACGTCGCGAAGATATTGGAAACGCAGCCACTGGTCGATTCGCACTTGGATGCGATCGTGACGTCGCCCGCGGATCAATATCTTACGGAAGCGTTGCTGGCCGTCGCGAAGAAAAGCGATCACGTGCTGGATCGACAGCAACTGCTGCAATTGGCGCTGATTGTTACCGGCGCCATGTTGGTCGGATACATCGCCGCGCTGCTGTGGCTATTACGCCTTTCGGTGCGGGAGCTCAACTCTGCCAATTTAGTCCTCGAGGAGAAAATTGAGAAACGCATCGCCGAGGTCAAACTGAAAAACCAGCAACTGTTGCAGGCTCAAAAGTTGGAATCGATCGGTCAACTGGCGGCGGGGATCGCCCATGAAATCAACACGCCGATGCAGTTTGTGTACGACAATCTCGAGTTTCTCAGCGAATGTTCGGACAAACTATTTGAAGTCGTGGAGGTCTACGACCGCAACCTGAACGTTACCGGCCCGCAGCGATCCTGGGAGGAACGCTCGGCAGAAGTCGCGCGCGTCGCGGAAAGCACGCGCTTCGAGCACGTCCGTGCGGAAACACCCAAAGCGATTCGAGAAAGTTTGGAAGGAATCCAGCGTGTCATCAACATCGTCCGCGCTATGAGAGAGTTCTCACATCCGGGCCAAGAGGAGCAGGTGGGAGTCAATTTGAACAACGCGGTTCATACAACCGCGACAATGAGCCGCAATCGCTGGAAGGACATCGCGGAAATGGAGTTCGACCTGGACCCCGACTTGCCAACGCTCCGCTGTGTTCCGGCCGAAGTCAACCAACTGCTGCTCAACCTGGTCGTCAATGCGGCCGACGCGATTGCCGAGAAACTTGGCTCGAACAGCGGTCACCAAGGCACGATTACGGTGCGGACTCGCTGTGATTCAGGGTTGATTGTCCTCGAGGTTGCGGATACCGGTTGCGGCATTCCGCCAGATATCCGCAATCGCATTTTCGATCCATTTTTCACCACCAAAGATCCAGGCAAAGGGACCGGCCAGGGACTGTCGATCTGTTATAACGTCGTCGTCAAGAAACTCCGCGGGTCCATCGACGTGCAGAGCACTCCGGGCGAAGGCACACGCTTTACGGTGACGATCCCAATCCCGCCATGCAACAACTCTCAGGACATCGTCGAACCATCTTCGGACGGGGAGCGCGAATTGGAGCTCCAAGGTGCAGTGCCGTGATCTAGCCCGAGCGACAAGCACAGCCGTCGAAGGCCGGGACCAATCGGGAACCGCAGAGCCGGGAACCTTGGTGAGATTCGGCGCGATTCAGCGGGCCGACTCGGTTCGACGAGAAGCTTTGCCATGCGGCGGCCAACGATCTGCGAGCGCTAGGTTTGCGATTCTGTGTCACATCCAAGCACTTGCCTTCGTCGAGCGCACAGCGCCCAGCGCCACCAGATCATCCACATCACCCAATTCTACAACGCGCTGCTATCTGCCTCTATTTGCTTTTATTGCGCAATCTAACTCGTTAATAATCAGCGAGAATGTACAGAGATTCGGTCGCATCCAAGTGGGATTCATCCGCATGTGAAAATGGCAAAAGCGGGACGTTGACATTAGTTGAGTGGCATTGGTAGAACACCGAGCGGCTCTGGCGTTACATCATCAACGAAGAGACTTGCGAGGTGCCAGCATGTTTTTTTCATCGCGGGGAAATCGTCGCGGGCGTTTGACAAACCGAAAAACAGACTCGCGACGATCAGCGAGAAGAGTTTTGCGATTGGAGCAACTCGAGTCCCGCCAGTTGTTGCATTCGGGCACTGGCACGGAGCATGCGCACGAAGTTCTCGTGGAGTCGACTCCCTCCATTCCGGCAGCGGCAGTGGCCGCCGCCATTCCGGCTGACGCAGTGCTACCCGATTTGATTCCGTGGGTCGACCAAACCCGGGGTTACCTGTACGGGTGGATTCTCCAAGGCAGCCAGTTGCGCCTGGAGACTTCGGTAGCGAATATCGGTCCCGGGCGTCTGGAGATTCGTGGCGGCGCGGTCAATAGTGAGGGCAAACAGGAAGTCAGTCAACGAATCTACAACCCGAATGGCACCTCCACCGACGTGCCGGCCGGCTTCTTTACGTATCATTCGCAGCACGACCACATCCACTTCGATGGCTTCGTGCAGTTCCAATTGCGCGCGGTGACGGCAGGCGACGGCGTCGGCGACGTTGTCGCCGGCGGTCTGAAGACCACCTACTGCATACTGGACTTCGTGCGCTACGGCACCTCGGGCGGCTCGGCGCGGTACCAAGGTTGCGGGCAGGTCCAGGGTATGTCGCCAGGTTGGTCGGATTATTACGATCACGGTTTGGAGGGTCAATCCATCGACATCACCGGCGTTCCGAGCGGCACCTACTGGCTGGAACAGGTCGTCGATCCGAATCACGTTTTGACGGAAGCGAACGAAGACAACAATGTTGCGCGAATCAAGATCAATTTGCAGACGGGGCAAACCACAACGGGGGATACATTCGAGCCCAACAATAGTTTCTCCGCGGCGGCCGGCCTGCCGAATCCGGAGGATCACACCTACCCGCCGATGTCCATCCACGCGGCCAACAACGACGATTACTACCTGGTCACGTCGACGGCGACCGGCCCGCTCACGGTCCGCATCGACTTCCAGAATTCGCAGGGCAACCTGCAACTGGCCGCTTACAATTCTTCTCAATCGCAGTTGGCCAGCTCGCAAACCACAGGGAATTTCGAGACAGTGACCGTCAATGCGGTCGGCGGGCTGCAATACTACTTCCGGGTCTGGGGAAATAGCGGCGCTACCAATCCGAGCTACACCCTGTCGGTCGACCAACCGGAGCACCTCGATCCGGACATGTATGAAGATAACGACGCGTTTGCAACCGCCACGAGTTTGCCCGCCATCGATCTGGCCATCGACCAGGTCTACAACGGCCTGTCGATCGATACGGCGGCCGACGACGACTATTACTCGGTGGTTCCCACAACGTCCGGCTGGCTGGCGACGAGCCTCGCTTTCTTGAACTCGCAGGGAAATGTGCAACTGGAAGTGTATAACGCGGCGCAAACGCGATTGGGCATTTCGCAAACCACCGGAAACAGCGAGCAAGTGACCGTCCCGGTCACGGCCGGAGAGACGTATTTCGTGCGAGTATTCGGCGGCACCAACGTCACGAATCCGGCGTACAGCATGACCCTCGACTTGATCGACTCCTCGTCGAGCACGGCCTACTATCTCTCGACCACGGAGGGCGGCACGCTCAGCAGCACTGATGGTTCGCCCAATGTCAGTTTCACCGATGCCGATATCTTGAAGCTGTCCGTGTTTGCAAACGGCCTGCGCCGCTACGAGCTCGCGTTTGACGGGAGCGATGTTGGATTGTCCTCGAGTTCCGAAGACATCGATGCGTTTACAATTCTTCCGGACGGCAAAATCCTGATTTCGACGACCGGCTCGTTCAGCGTGCCCGCGCCGGGAGGTGGGACGCTATCCGGAGTTGGCCAGGACCTGATTCAGTTCACTCCGACATCACTGGGAGCAACGACCGCCGGCTCGTGGTCGTTCTATTTTGACGGCAGCGACGTGGGGTTGAACAACTCCTCCTCGTCGGAGAACATCGACGCCGTGGCCCGGTTGTCCGATGGACGGCTTTTAATCTCGACGACGGGCAGTGCCTCCGTCAGTGGAGTGTCGTCGGGCCAGGACGAAGACCTGCTCGCCTTCACGCCCACTGTGCTGGGGTCGACGACCTCCGGCAGCTGGTCGCTCTATTTCGACGGCAGCGATGTGAATCTGTCGAACGACAATGAAGACGTGAACGCACTCTTCGTGCGCGAGAACCTGGGGCTGCCCACGCTCTATTTGTCGACCCTGGGCAGCTTCTCGGCCGTCGGCGTGAGCGGCGCCAATGAAGACGTCGTCGCGTTCAACCCGACCAGCGTGGGGTCCACCACGGCGGGCAGCTACGGGCCGGGATTGGCGTTTGACGGCAGCCTTTACGGCTTGGGGTCGTTCAATGTGGACGGCATCCACATCGGTGTGGCACCAGCCCCGTTCCCGGCGTTTGCCGCAGCCAGTGCCGCAAGCGCAACACAAGTACCACTCTCGTCTGCGTCGGCCGCCCAACTGTCGCGGCCAAGCGCGAAAGCGAAGGCGGTTGCCCGGAGCGCGAGCGTCAGCGCGCCGAGCGCCCCGAGTGTCTTGGCCGTGGCGTTGCAAACATCCAAGACGGCGAAAGCCGGGTCCACCGACGCTGAAGAAAGCAACGGTGGCGGTCGCGCTCACCACACGGAGACCGCTGCCGCCGATGTCGCGTCAACTCAAGTAAAGCAAGTGAAGGTCAGTTAGCGTGAATCGGTGCCGTGGCGAATGCGGCCCGATCGCTTGAGGCAATTGGCCCGCTGCAGTGGGATTTCGTGCCACTCAACCGTCGGTCACGGCGCGATATATATACCTCGCCAGACGCCACACAAGGCTGCCCCCCAGCCCCAGGGCCAGGATGGTAATCGTTCCGAGTACGATGGTCAGCAGGTTGTTAAAAGGATTTCGGATCACGTCCCACTGCGTCGGCCAATGATCGGTTTGCGACAGCGTGGCCCACAGAATCACGGCCACGCCCAAGGCGACGGAAAACGCGGCCAGCCTGCTGCCGACGCGTCGGCTGATGAAGCCGAGCAGGAATAGGCCGAGAATTCCGCTCGAAAAAATTCCCGCCAACTGCCACCAGACGTCCAGGATTGTCTCCGCCCTGGTCATGGCGAGGGCGACGCAGGTGCAAATCACGCCCCAACCAACCGTGGCGGCCCGCAAAACAAACATCGCCTCGCGTTCGCTCGCCGTCGGATTCCAGTAGCGCTGGTAGAGATCGCAGTAGGTGAGCGTCGCCATGCTGTTGAGATTCGAATCCATCGACGCGGCGAAAATCGCGGCAATGACTAATCCTGCCATCCCACCCGCCAACTCGTGCGAGATAAACACGGGCAGCACTTCATCCGGCTTGGCGATCGAGCCCAGCAGTTCCGGCTGCTGGCGATAGAAGACGAACAGGCCGGTCCCGATAAAGAAGAAAATCGCCGCGCTGGGCACATACAAGAGCGCGGTGAGCCAGACGCTTTTCCTGGCTTCACGATCGCTGCGTGCCGTAATGTAACGCTGCACATAGCTTTGATCCGTGGCGAAGTTGCCGACGTTGATTGCCAGGCCGTACACGAGTACGACCCAGAATGTCGAGTCGGTAAGCGAGCTGCCGAAGCCGCCGAGGCTGAATTTTCCTTCAGCCGTGCCGACGCGCACAATTTCCCCGAATCCGCCCGGCACCGCGAACACGACGGAGAACAGGCAAATCAAAGTCCCCGCAACTAAAACCGCGCTCTGCAGCACCCCCGTCCAGACCACCGCCACGATGCCGCCCAGGAACGTGTACGCGGTCATGACCACACCGGTCAGGACGATTGTGGTCACAACGTTCCAGCCCGTGAGTGGAGAAATCGCCAGTGCGAGCAAATAAACGATGGTTCCAGTGCGGGCCATTTGCACGAGCAAGAAACAGACGACCGCATACGTGCGGGCCCACGGGCCGAACCGGTGCTCCAAATGCTCGTAGGCCGAGACCTCGCCCGTGCGGCGATAAAACGGCACGAACCAGCGGACGGCGATGGCCGCCGCGATCGGCGTGGCCAGGGAAAACGCAAAAAAGTTCCAATTCGTGTCGTACGCTTTGCCCGGATTCGCGAGAAACGAAATGCTGCTGATGTACGAACCGAACATCGAGAGGCCGATCGCCCACCCCGGCAGCGATCGCCCAGCCGCCATGAACTCATCGGTCGTCGTTCGATTTCGACCGAGCCACAGCCCCAGCCCGACGACGACGGCCAGATAGGCCACGATGATCGTCAAGTCGATAGTCGACAGGTGATCCATGAGGCACGCACGCCACAACAATTGAAGACCGCAAGCGCGTTCTACCCGTGCTTTTCACGCAGCCGCTTCGCGGCATCCACTTCATTCTTGAGCTTGGTGTAGACTTCGTCGAGGCTGACATCGGCCGCGGAGCCGGGCGCGAAGCCACAGTCGGGGTTGAGCGTGATCCGCGCTGGATCCACGTATTGTAGCGCTTGCTCGACGCGTTGGACGATCGTGTCGACCGAATCGATCTGGCCCGGCTGGCAACTGACGCAGCCGAGGCCGATCTCGACGTGCTCCGGCAACCGCTTGAAGACTGACATGTCGCCGGCACCCGGCGACGTGAATTCCATGGTGATGTGATCGACCTTCAGCCGGCCAAGCTGATTCAAAATCGGATCGTAGCTGCCTTGATGGTCGGCCTCGCCGCGGGCCCGCGCCCCGGCCCGGCGGCACAAGTGTACCGCCATTTTCACGCCCTGGATGCCGTCCACAACCTGGTTGTCCATATCGACGGCGAAGTCGGCTGCGCGATCCGCATCGTCATACCGGCGGCGGACGTCCGGATCGACAAACAGGCACAGATGCGGATCGTCCACCTGAATGATCGACACGCCTTCGTCCCGCAACAGCTCCACTTCGCGCCGCAGAATCGGCACGCAGTCGCGCACGAAATCCTCGAGCTTCGGGTAGGCCTTGGCCGACTTCACGGGGTCCCACATGCGTTCGCCCAACAAGGCCGGCGCGGGCACGGTCGCCTTGATCCGCCGCCTGGTGAGCGACTTCAGAAACGCGATTTCTCGCGCGATGAAACCCGGCTCCTTCGGCGCGAGCTTATCGACCACGATGGTCCACGGCCGACCGTCGGCCGGATTTCGGCCCAGCTCGAAACCGTGCGCCAACTCGGCGATCACACCGATGTAGCTCTTCCGCCACCACTCGCCGTCGGTGACAACGTCGAGCCCGGCCGTTTCCTGCAGGGCGACGGCCGACCGAATCGCCTCGCCCATCAGCCGGCGATATTCGTCGCCGTCGATCGGCGAATCGTCGGCAATGAGATCCTTCACGAATCGCGGCCGCGGCAGCGAGCCGATCACCGAGGTCGTAAACCGCTGGTCATCCATCGACAGGTCTCTTAGCGGTGCAAATGCTTTGTGGTCCAATGTTGCCGGGCATATTCGAAGTCCTGCTGCGTGTCGACCTCGATGTATCCGCCCGGGGTGTCGACGTGCTCGAACCGCTCACCCAGTTCGATCATGTCCTGGAACAAGACGATCTTGTAGGCCTTCTCGAACACGCGCGCATCGCGCCATGGCCGGCCGGAGAATTCGGCGCGGCGACGGTGATAATGGTCGCGGAGCCGCGCGGCGCCGGCCGCAGAAAACTTCGCCACGCCGATGTATTCCCCATGCGCGTCCGCCGGTGGAACCAGGCGATCGACGCGCGTCACGCGGCCATTGGCCACGGTCACCTTCTCCGCGTCATCGGGCGGATGTTCGGTCCGATGTTCGTACCGCGCGAGCCACGCTGTGTCGACGCCCAGCGCCATGTCGGCCGGCGAAGCGGCCAGCCGGGCGATGATGTCCGCCGTGAAGAGCACGTCGCTGTAGCAGCAGATGAACGGCTCATCCATTAAGTCATCCGCACAAAACAGCGACGCCAGGATGTTGTTGTTCTCCCAATCGGCGTTGTGCCGAAACGCAAATTGCGGGTAATCCTGGCGCGGCCGGTCGATCTGGTAGCCGCCGATGAAACACACCCGCTGCAGCCCATTCGCGCGGAACGCGTCCAGCGCCCAGTCCACGAGCCGGCGTCCGGCGACTTCGGCATAGCACTTGGGGGCGTCGGCGGTCGTCGGCATCAATCGCCGCCCGCGGCCCGCGCCGATGATGATCACGCGCACGATGTGTCCTCTCGCTCCGCCAGAATCATCACGGTGATTACCATGAGCGTCACCACCAATCGGCAAATCACTGGCGCACGGCGGCTGCCCAAGAAACGCCGCGACAACAACAGGCAGCTCATCCGCGAGCCACTCTAACACAAGTGACCGCCGATTGGCACTACCTGCGACCGAGGTTGTGGTGCCGTGAGCGAAGAATGGCCGGCGCGCCGGCGCGCTCACGCGATATTGATCGTCACTGGCTGCAACGTTCCGACAGCAGGCGGCGCGACGCCGACGGTTGGGCGGTCGACGTGGCCGTTCGTCGTAACCGGTGCGACTTCTTCCGGCAGGCGCTTGGCGAGGAAGGCCATCGTTTCGTCGATTGCGTCGCCTTGCAGCAGGAGCAATTCGCGCGGTTGGACCAGCTTCAGAGCCAGGTCGGCAGCCTCTTTCCATCCTGTAATCGCGTGCACTTCCTTCACGCGCGGACCGGCGGCCAGGCCTTGACGCAGCAGCGACGTGATTTCGCCCGCCGCGCGGCCACGAGCGAACTGACTCTCGTAAATAATCACGCGGTCGAACTCGCCGGCCAGTTGCTGGCCTTGTCGGACGATGTCCGCGTCGCGGCGATCGCCAGCTGTCGAATAGACGGCAGTTCGTCGAGCGTGCGGAAACCTTTCGAGCGCTTGCAGCACAGCCGCCAACGATGACGGGTTATGACCGTAGTCGACGACGATCGTCTTGTCGCCGCGGGTGAGGATATTGAAACGGGCGGGCGAGTCCGGCCCGTCGGCAGCGAACGTTTCCAGGCCGAGCAGGATGTATTCGCACGGCACGCCGAGTGCCCAGCACGTAGCCGCGGCCGCGAGCACGTTCTCGACCTGGAAGCGAACCTGTCCGCCCATGGTCACCGGCACTCGGTGCAGCGGCACCAGCACAAATTCGTTCGCGCCCTCGGCAAGCACGATCGCATTATCGCGGACGAAGGCGACGCGGCCGCCTTCCTCGCGCCACTTGGCGGTGCTATGACGGAGCGGATCGCGGGTGAAGAACACCACGCCGCCCGGCGAGTAGGCCGCCAACTGGGCGACGTGCGGATCGTCGGCGTTGAGCACGGCGTAACCGTTCGGCGCGACGACGTCCACAATACACCGCTTGACCTTTGCCAATTGTTCCAAGGTCTGAATGTCGGACAGGCCAAGATGGTCGCCGTCGCCGATGTTGGTGACGACGGCCACGTCGCAACGATCGAAGGCCAGGCCTTCGCGGAGGATGCCGCCGCGAGCCGTTTCGAACACGGCCGCGTCGACGCCCGGATTCATGAGGATCTTTTTCGCGCTCTTCGGTCCGCTGCAGTCGCCGTCGTCGATGCGGCGGCCCTCGACGAACACGCCGTCGGTGCACGTCATGCCCACGCGTCGGCCTCCGCCGGCGAGGATGTGGCTGATGAGGCGCGTGGTAGTCGTCTTCCCGTTGGTGCCGCTGACGGCGACGATGGGGATGCGTCCGTTCTGTCCGCGCGGATACAGCGACTCGACGATCGCTTCGCCCACTGGTCGCGGCGAGCCGGTCGACGGCTGCAAGTGCATCCGCAGTCCCGGCTGGGCATTGATTTCGACTACCGCCCCGTTTTGAGCGGTGAGCGGCTGGCTGATGTCGCGCGCAATCAGGTCGAGGCCCGCGATATCGAGCCCGATCATCCGCGCCGCTTCGACCGCTTGTCGAGCCACATCGGGGTGTACCCGATCGGTGACGTCGGTCGCTGTGCCGCCCGTGCTCAAGTTGGCGTTGCCGCGGATGTGTACCTTGCGGCCAGTTTCCGGAATCGAATCTGGCGTGTAACCTTGGTCCGCCAGCACGCCGAGCGCCACGATGTCGATCTTGATAAGACTTAGCACCGTGGCATGGCCGTCGCTGCGGCGCGGATCGCGGTTCGTTACCTCGACAAGTTGTCGGATGCTGGATCGGCCGTCGCCGACGACGTGGGCCGGTTCGCGTTCGGCTGCCGCTACCAGCCGGCCGTCGACCACCAGCAAGCGGTAATCCTTGCCAGTAATAAATCGCTCGACCATAACCGCGGAGGCCTCGGCGGCGGCAACCTGGTAAGCGGCCAGAATCTGGTCAATTGATGTCAAGTTTGTGGCCACACCACGGCCGTGATTGCCGTGTCGGGGCTTCACGGTGACGGGCAATCCGATCTCCTGAGCGGCTTCCCAGGCGTCTTCACCGCTAATCACTTCGCGGCCCTCGGGAACGGATACGCCAATCGTCTTAAGTAGTTGCCGCGTCAGCTGTTTATCTTGGGCGATGACCTCGGCGATGGCTCCGCTGCGATCGGTTTCCGCGGCGATGATCCGCCGCTGGTTGGCCCCGTAGCCAAGCTGCACCAAACTGCCCGCATCCAGTCGAAAATGCGGTATATTCCGCAGGGTCGCCGCTTGCACGATGGCCGAGGTGCTGGGACCGAGGCATTCTTCGTGGGCTATTTCCTTAAGCTTTTCGACTTCCGCGGTCACGTCGAAGGGCGTGTCGTGGATCGCCGCCTGCAATAGTGCGAATGCCGTTTCGAGGCAGGCCAAGCCGACTTTCTCGTCGACGAATTCGATGGCAACTTTGTAGGTGCCCTCGACCGACGTTTCGCGGGCCCGGCCGAATCCAACTGGCGTGCCGGCAAGAGTTTGCAGCTCGAGCGTCACATGTTCCAGGATGTGCCCCATCCAGGTGCCGCGCCGCAGCCGTTCGAAGAAACCGCCCCGTTGGCCGATGCTGCAGCGGTGCTCGATCATCGTCGGCAGCCAGCTCATCAGCCGCTCGTTAAAGCCCGGAATCATCTCCGACGAGGTATCTTTTAACTCCTCGAGCTCAACCCAGGCCTCCAGAACCGGAAAATTAGCCCAAATATTCGGTCCACGCAGTTTCTGAACTGATTGAATCTTCATGAAGTTCTCGCGGTGATCGTCTTCGTCAATTCCTAGGATCGTCAGCTTCAGAGGTATCGGCACGACCCGTGGGGGCACTTCGAGCCCTCACCCTGGGATGGCAAATACGCAAATCTTGGGCCAGCCCCCGCGACGGCCCCATTTTCCGGTGACGCCACTGCTGGCCAGCACCGCGTATAATTGGGCGGGCGGGCGGCTGTGTTGCCGAAAAGCGACATGTTGTCATCCAGCTAGCGGCACGGGGTTTGCCCGAAATTCTTCCGGCCTGTTGCGCGCCCATAATTTCAGGTTGAATGGACGCTCGACGCCGTCGAATTCGGCGTTATTCGTTTTGAGGGGTCATGACCGACGTGAGCGCGACGGACACGATGCGTGACGATTGGCAATCCGTGCCGGAACGCTTGCGGAAGGAAGTGGAACAGGAGCTGGCCGTCGGCGAAAAGCCGCTGGCCTGGTTCCGCCCCGATCTCGACGCGCAGCTCCATTTTGCCGACGGGTGGGTCGTCTGCACCGATCGCCGGATACTGGCCGCAGGAGCACCCAACAAGGGCACATGGCTGCTCGAAGAGCTGAGCGAGATTCAACTGGACGAACGCCTGGGATACGGCGTGCTCGAGTTGCACGGTCCGTCCGCACTGTTGGCTCAGTGGCGTTTTACATCCGCTCAGTCGGCGGTCGCGGCGAAGTTTGTGGGTCGGGTGGAGGACATTCGCGCCGGCCGCCGGGGAACGCAAACACCGCACGAAGCGGATCAGGTTTGTCCCTCCTGCGGTGCCCCGTTTGCCGGCGGCGAGAAACAATGCCCGGTCTGCAAGAAGGCGCCGGCCCCGCCGCCGGTGCGCTCGCTGTGGCGCCTCAGCCGCTTTGCGCGCCCCCGCGCTGGCTTGCTCGCGCTGGGCATCTTGTTGACGTTGGCGGGCACGGCAGCCAGTCTCATTCCGCCCTACCTCACGATCCCGCTCATCAACATCGGTCTTGGTGCTGATCCAAGCTTGAGAGGAGATCGCGATCCCTCGCTAATTCCCTGGTGCCTGGGTGGGATGTTCGGCGCGGCCATGCTGGCCTGGATCCTCGGGTGGGCCAAAACGTTTGTGCTGGCCAAGCTCGGTGAACGGGTCAGCGCGGACATTCGCAACGACACGTACGATCACTTGCAGCGGTTGTCACTCGACTTCTTCGGCACCAAGCGGACCGGCGACTTGATCTCGCGGATCAGCAACGACACGGAGCGAATCTGCAATTTCATCTCGATTAGCCTGGCCGATTTCAGCACCGACATGGTCATGATCGTGCTCACGACCGGGGCTTTGTTGTCGATCAACCCGGCCATGGCGGTGGTTACGTTGCTGCCGTTTCCGTTCATCGCCTGGATGATCCAAGTGGTGCGGCTGCGACTGCGCCGCGGCTTTGCCCGCAGCAGCTTCGCCTGGGCCGAGATGGTGAACGTTCTGGCCGATACCATCCCCGGTATCCGCGTCGTCAAGGCGTTCGCCCAGGAACAGCGCGAGATGGCCCGCTTCCGCCGCCGCAATCGGCACGTGCTGGATGCCAACGATCGCGTGAACCGCTTGTGGTCGTTCTTTGGTCCGACAATCACGCTGCTCACGGATTTGGGCCTGCTGGTGATTTGGGCGTTTGGCGCATGGAGCGTCGTCAACGGACAGATCACCGTGGGCGTGCTGACGGCGTTTGTCGCGTACATCGGCCGGTTGTACACGCGGCTCGATTCGATGAGCCGCATGGTGGTCTCCGTGCAACGGGCCGCCGCCGCCACGCATCGCATTTTTGAAATCCTGGACCGCGTGCCCACCGTGGCCGAGCCGGTGCATCCCGTCCATCCGGGCCGCGTGGAGGGCAAGATCGAGCTGCGCCACGTCTCGTTCAAGTACGGCAACCGGCAGGTGCTGGCGAATTTGAATCTCACGATCGAGCCGGGCGAGATGATCGGCCTGGTCGGCCCCAGCGGCGCCGGCAAGAGCACCGTCGCCAATCTCGTCTGCCGATTTTACGACGTGACGTCCGGCGCGATCTTGATCGACGACGTGGACGTGCGCTCATTTCCGGTGGAGGAATATCGGCGCAACATCGGCGTCGTGCTGCAGGAGCCGTACTTGTTTTTCGGCTCGATTGCCGAGAACATCGCCTACGCCCGGCCGGAGGCGCCGCGCGACGCAATCATCGCCGCCGCCCGGGCCGGCCGGGCCCACGACTTCATCCTCAGGCTGCCCGATGGCTACGATTCGATGGTCGGCGAACGGGGCCAATCGTTGTCCGGCGGCGAACGGCAGCGGATTTCGATCGCCCGCGCTCTCCTAACCGATCCGCGGATTCTGATTCTCGACGAAGCTACGTCATCGGTCGACACCGAGACCGAGCGCGAGATTCAAGAGGCGCTCGAAAACCTGATCAGCGGCCGCACGACGATCGCCATCGCCCATCGCCTGAGCACGCTCCGCCGAGCCGACCGAATCGTCGTGCTCGAAGACGGACAGATCACGGACGTCGGGCCGCACGCCGAGTTGATGGAACGATCGAGCACGTATGCCCGATTGAACCAGGTGCAGCAGATGGCAGCGGCGGAAGGAGTGGTCCTATGAACCACGACGACAATCGTGTTGAGCCGGACCGCGTGGACTTCGGCCTGAGCCACGATTCCTGGGGCCGGCTGCGATTGATCGACCGCGAAGGTCGCAATCACGAGCAAGTGACTGTCGTGCCGTTGTTTCCGATCACCGACCCCGAGCGTTGGATTTCGATTTGCGACCAGCAGGGTCACGAGCTGGTCTGTGTCGTCGATCCAGGCCAATTGGCGCCCGATTCGCGCGCCGTCTTGCAGGAGGAGCTGTCGCGGCGTGAGTTTCTGCCCGTCATCAGCCGCATCGTGCGCGTCTCGGGCAGCTCGGAGCCTTGCGAGTGGGTAGTCGAGACCGACCGCGGCCCGACGCACTTCGTCCTGGAGAGCGAGGACAACGTGCGACGCCTGGATCGCAACAAGGTGGCGATCAAGGACTCACATGGCATTCGCTACCTGGTGAAAGACGTCGACGCCTTGGACAAGAAGAGCCGACGGATTATCGAGTGGTACGTGTGAGGATGGCAGGTGTGGGGTGTCGGGGTGCTCTTTCCGACACCCGGCCCCTGTCCCCGAGTACTGTGCCAAGGAAAGTACTGTGCCAAGAAAAGTAGTGTGCCAAAGAAAGTAGTGTGCCAGACATGAGCGTGATTGAGGCGGTTGGCGTGACCAAATCGTTCGACACGGGTCCGGCCGGCGTCGATGCCGTTCGCGGGATCGATCTGTCGATCGACGCGGGGGAGATGGTGGCCATCGTCGGCCCGTCCGGCTCCGGCAAGAGCACGCTGCTGACGATGTTGGGCGCGATTGATACGCCTACGACCGGCCACGTGCTTTTGGACGGCGTCGATATCGCCACGCTGAACGACGACGCGCGAACGCTGTTTCGTCGCCGCCGAATCGGCTTCGTATTCCAGGAGTTCAACCTAATTCCCACGCTCTCCGCCCTGGAGAACGTGGCCCTGCCGCTCGAATTGGACGGTGTGCCAGAGGCGACGGCCGTCGAGCGGGCGAAAAACATGCTCGAATGGGTCGCTCTGTCGCACCGTGCAGACCATTTGCCCAACATGATGTCGGGCGGCGAACAGCAGCGGGTGGCCGTGGCCCGCGCGCTGGTGACGCAGCCGGCGCTACTGCTGGCGGACGAGCCGACCGGGAATCTCGACAGCGCCAATAGCGAGCAAGTCATGCGGCTGTTGCGCGATCTGGTCGACAAACACGGCCAGACGGTGGTGATCGTCACGCACGACATGCAGGTGGCGGCCGACGCCGACCGCATCATCCACGTCCGCGACGGCTTGATCCAATACGAGGAAGGGCAGAAGGTGTCGGGTGCCGGGTGTCAGGTATCAGATGGAGCCAAAAGGGGACTGGGGGCTAGGGGCTAGGGACTGGGGGATCAATCCCCATCCCCCAGTCCCCAGCCCCTCTTCATTGCCATGTACTGGAA
>JBIOWO010000151.1:0-38530 GCA_044868555.1 Lacipirellulaceae bacterium
GCGTGGGCGGCGACGCAGTCCCAGATGTTGCGGGTGCGGATCATCAGGTAGGTCACGAGGCTGAACCAGACGGCGGCGGCCAGGAGCTCGCCCGGGTGCATCAGCATTGGCACAAGTGTACCGGCGGCGATGGCCGCGGGCGTTGCGTCGCCGAACGGCACTTTCCACCATTCGTCGCGGATCACGAATCGCATGACGAAGCCGCGGAGGAAAAACTCCTCGATGATCGGCACCACCAGCGCGAGGCCTATGAAGCGGATCGCCAGGAATGTGTAGGCCCATGCCGGCGTGGCGGCCAGTTGTTCGAGCGGGTTGTACGCGGGTCGCTCGCCGAGCGACAAGAATTTCTCCAGGCCGAGTGCGGTCAGTGTTCGGCGTTCCAGCCCGAGTTGGCACAGCCAGATCCAGAGGATCACGCCGACGATGCCCACCACGACCGCCAGCGGTGACACACGAAACGGAAACTGCCGGTAGCCGGGCAGTACGAACAGCATCGCCGCAATCGTGAGCCCGATCTTGATCGTGTACACGATCGGATAGTGCCGGTACTCCAGGCCGAACCAGTTTTCATTGGCGACGGGGCGGGGCGTGCCGTCGGGCAAGAGCGTGGGTGGTTTTGGCGGCGCGGGCTCGAAGCTGCCGACGAGCATGTAGACGATAAACGGGAGCAGAAAAGTGAGCCACGGGTGTCGCGCCAGCAGCGCCTCAGCTCGACTCGCATTACCGTCCGACATGTCGCGATCCTAGTGTTTCACCGTGTGATACCTGGGTGGCCGGGGCAACGCCCCGGTGTCAACATTTCTGGGGCGTTGCCCCAGCCACCCTTGCCATTGCGGGCTGTCCGGTCGTGGCGGCGGCAGGCGTTCGGAATCCGGGCTTGCGATCGGAAAAGCCGCCAAATGCGGTAGCATTCGCGGGTTTTTGGCCCGTCAAACTGCCGTCGCACACCATAAATTAACGAAATTGACCTAGCCTCGCCGACGAAACCAACTACTATACATAGTTCTCCCACCGTTTTCAGGGGATGCATAAACTGAAGGGGTCGGGTCTCTTTTTCGACTGGACGGTTTAGCTGCCAGATATTGGCAACTAGTCGAAAAAGACACTCGACCCCGGGGCGTGCAACCCCTGTTCTGAGTCCTCGGGCGGACCAGCTCGTTGGAGACCCATCCCATGAACAACATACTGTAACAGAGGCCGGCGGCCGTCCGGCCGCTAGCGCTGCGGTGCGTGTTTTGTGATGGAGAGTACCGCCCGGCCACACGACAGCAATGCAGCTAGTCGTGTTTCCCAAGGATCGCGGGCAGAATCGTATCGTGAGTAGGTGAATAGGTGAGTAAGTGAGTAGGTAAGAAATACGACCTACTCACCTACTAACTTACTCACCTACTCACCCAAACAAACGACAAGCGTTGATTTCGACTGAATGGTGACTCGCCATGAACCTCAAACAATTACGCAACATCGGCATCTCCGCCCATATCGACTCGGGCAAAACGACCTTGAGCGAGCGGATTCTGTATTATGCGGGCCGCATCCACAAGATGGAGGACGTCCGCGGCGACGGCGACGGGGCCACCATGGACTACATGGACCTCGAGCGCGAGCGCGGGATCACGATCACCAGCGCCGCCACCACGGTCCAATGGCAGGACCACACGATCAACCTGATCGACACGCCCGGTCACGTCGACTTCACGGTCGAGGTGGAGCGAAGCCTGCGCGTGCTGGACGGGGCCATCCTCGTGCTGTGCGCGGTGGGCGGCGTGCAGTCGCAATCGATCACGGTGGACCGCCAGATGAAGCGGTATCATGTGCCGCGGCTGGCGTTCATCAACAAGATGGACCGCACGGGCTCGAATCCCGAGTCGGTCGTCCGCCAGCTCAAGGAAAAGCTCGGCTGCGACGCCGTGCTGATGCAAATTCCCGTCGGCCGCGAGGAAGATTTCAACGGCGTCATCGACCTGGTGACGATGAAGGCCCTGTATTTCGACGGCTCGAAGGGCGAGAAGGTCCGCGAGGACGCGATCCCGGCCGAGCTCGCGAAGGAAGCGGCTGCCGCGCGGACCCACCTGCTCGAAGCGCTCTCGATGTACAGCGACAAGTTGATGGAGATGCTGCTCGCCGAAGAGGAAGTGCCCGTGGAGACGATCTACGACATCGTCCGTCACGCGGTGGTCGAGCAGGAGTTTACGCCTGTGTTTCTGGGCACGGCCTACCGCAACAAGGGCATCCAGCCGCTGATGGACGCGATTGTGCGCTATCTGCCCACACCGCTCGATTGCGAAGTGAAGGGCAAGGACCCGGTCGACCAGGAGAAAGTCGTGCTGCTCGAGCCGGATCCGAAGAAGCCGTTTGTGGGCATGGCGTTCAAGATCGTCGACGACGAATACGGTCAGCTCACGTTCACGCGGGTGTACCAGGGCACGGTGGAAAAGGGCGGCACGTATTTCAATCAGCGGACCGGCAAGAAGGAACGCTTCAGCCGCATCGTCAAGATGCACGCCGACAAGCGCGAAGAGATCGACTCGGCCGAGGCCGGCGACATCGTGGCCATCATGGGCATCGACTGCGCGAGCGGCGACACGTATTGTAGCGAGCCGAAGTACTGCACGCTGGAGAACATTTTCGTCGCCAAGCCGGTAATCAAGATGTCGATCGCACCCCTGTCGCGAGACAACGCCGACCGGCTGGGCAAGGCGCTCCAGCGATTCCGCAAGGAAGACCCAACCTTCCAGGTGATGACCGACGAAGAGACGGGCGAGCAGGTGATCGCCGGCATGGGCGAGCTGCACCTGGAGATTTACGTCGAACGGATTCGCCGCGAGTACAACGTCGAGGTCGAGGTCGGTGCGCCGAAGGTCAGCTACCGCGAGTCGGCCACCAAGACGGTCGCGTTCGATTTCAAGCACAAGAAACAGACCGGCGGCTCCGGCCAGTACGCCCACATCGTCGGCCAGATGGGCCCGATGACCGACGAAGAGGCGGCCGAGACCGAAGGCGAGCTGATGTTCAACGACAACGTCACGGGCGGCCGCATTCCGAAGAATTACATTCCGGCGATTGAGAAGGGATTCCGCAACATGCTGCCGAAGGGCCCCGTGGCCGGCTTCCCGGTGGTGGGCATCAAGATCGATCTCAACGACGGCTCGTATCATGAAGTCGATAGCTCGGACATGGCGTTCATGGTGTGTGCGCAAAACTGCTTCCGCGAGACGTTTCCGAAGCTCAAGCCGGTGCTCTTGGAGCCGATCATGCTGATGGAGCTCGAAGTGCCGGAGCACTTCCAAGGGTCGGTGGTGGGCAACATTTCGGCCCGCCGCGGCATCGTGATGTCGACCGACATGAACAATGGCATCACCAAGATCATCGCCGAGGTGCCGCTGGCCGAGACCTTCGGCTACTCGACCGACCTGCGCTCGATGACGCAAGGGCAGGGCACGTTCGCGATGGAGCTGGCCAAATATCGCCCGGTGCCGGTCAACATCCAGACCGAAGTCATCGCCGAGCGGAAGGCCGAGCTGCAGCCGGCGTGAGGAAGAAGCTGTTAGCTGTTAGCCATTAGCTGTCAGCCAGTCAGCCCCCGGCTCCGCCGGGGGTTTTTTTGTTGAACCGACTCAAAACATTGCGATTCAGCATCACTTTTGGCAGTTTTTCTGCGCTTGTTAGCCGTGGTACAATTTCGTGGTGGACCTCTTTGCAATATAGCAAGGCATGTCGCGATGGACGAAAGTTTCTGGCAGCAAGTCGAACGGGCCCGCAACATGACTGGCGAGCAAAAGGTGCGCGAGAGTTTGCAACTTTTTGAACGGACGTCTCGCCTGATTCTCGACGGACTTCGTGACGAATTCCCAGGCGATTCCGAAGAGAAATTGCTGCAAAAGCTTTACGCGCGATTGGAAATCAATCGACAAGTCGAGAGCGCGGGTCGATAGCATGACGCTCGAAGAATTGGTCCAACGCCTGACGGACGCGTTAGACAAATCGAGCGTCGACTATGTGTTGGTGGGATCGCTGGCTGCCAGTTTCTATGGCGTATCTCGTGCGACCCAAGATGCTGATATCGTCGTATCGTGCGCCGGTTCGGCAATATCGGACGTTCTGCGCGCACTCGGGCCCGAATTCGAACGCGACCCTCAGCTTGCGTTCGAAACGGTGACGGCGACGACGAAGACGTTGCTTCGCGAAAAGGCGACTGGCTTTCAAATCGAAGTATTCTATCTGTCCGACGACGAACATGACCAGGAGCGCTTTGCTCGGCGACGTCACGTGACGATGTTCGGTCGCCCAGCATGCGTGTTAACAGTTGAAGATGTGCTGGTGACGAAAATCCGTTGGCTGGCGTGGGCCGGGCGAGCCAAGGACGAGTCTGATATTCGGGCTGTCATTCAAATGCAGTACCAGCGCGTCGATTGGACGTACGTGGAAATGTGGTGCGATCGCCACGGCACGCGCAAGCTGTTGGATCGCCTTCGCCGAGAGTCCACTCCGCCGTCCGCTTGAGCGTGGGTGGTGCGGCACGTAGATTTTCCGATTCGGCACATGAAGCAAATCTGTTTGACAAGCCGGGCTGAATGGCGCCGCTGGCTGGCCCGGAATCACGGCAAGGAGACGGGCATCTGGCTGGTGTTCCTCAAAAAACAATCGGGCAAGCCGACGCTTGATTACGACGCGGTGGTGGAAGAAGCTCTCTGCTACGGTTGGATCGATAGCATCATCAAGAAACTCGACGACGAACGGTATGCGCGAAAGCTGACGCCGCGCAAGCTGGACAGCCGCTGGTCGGAATCGAACAAGAAGCGTGTTGCGGCGCTCATCAAGAACGGCCGGATGACAAAATTCGGCTTGGCGAAGATCGAGGCGGCGAAACAGTCGGGCCTCTGGTCGAAATCGCCTAAGCCGCAGATCGCCCCAGGCATTCCCGCCGAGTTTGAACGAGCGCTGGCAAAAAATACGAAGGCCAAGACATTCTTTGATCAGTTGGCACCGTCGTACCAAAGGCAATTCTCCGGTTGGATTGCCATCGCCAAACTTCCGGAGACGAGAGCGCGACGCGTCAAAGAATCGATCGCACTTTTGGCCCGCGGCGAGAAACTGGGAATGAAGTGATCCGCCGGCAGCAATATGGCCCGGCCATCCTGGCCGATCCGTGCACGCATGTCTATCGCAAAACACGACCACTTGGCACCGACCCAAGATGGGTCGGCTATGTGGCTAGAACATCACCGGCCGGCCCAGCTTGCGGCGCACAACCACCCATTGGCCGGCATGGGTCGTCCAGTGCTGGCCGATCGTTACAAAACAGTCGCCGGCCGTTTTGACGAATGGCGGGACTCGGGCGGTAACCGGCTTGTCGAGATCGGCATCGCTCAACTTGTCGAGCGTCCGCAGCGTGGCCGCGCGGATTTCCTTGGCCAGCCGCAGGTATTCAGCTTTCGATACATAATCGTCCGGATTGTCGCTCGGGACACTTCCGCGCGGAGAGTACCTTTCGGCGAAACCGGCCGGCAGCTCGGGCATCGAGCCGGGTGAGGCCGCCTCGACGAGGTGCCGTTCGGCCAGGATGAGATGGCCGAGTTGCCAGGCGATGTGATTCGCACCGGGCACCGGACGAACGAGCATTTCGCCTGGTGTGATGTCGTCCAGGTAGCGGTTCACCAGGAAGTCCGAAATGTTCAACGACGAACGAATGGCTTGCTTCGTGTCCATGTGCGAATCCTCTTGAGGTAAGGGCCACGTTGCCCAATTCGGCTGCCGCCAACGAGCGTATCACATCGTAAGCGGCTCCTCAACGAGCTGCTGATGCGGCCAAACATGGCGAATTCGACGCTAGCAGTTCTACCGTTGGCCGCCGCTCTGGTCGCCGATCGACGCATTTTGTATACGACCGGCGTCAAAATTTTCGGCAGGGCCAGTCGTCCACGGAAAAGGAGTTGGGTCGATGTCCAGCAGATTCGCGATCGCAGCAACTTTGGCGTTCTTGGCCGCAGCGCTACCGACAAATGCTACGGCCGAAAAGCCCGAGGCGATGGCAGCAGCCGAGAGTGCTGCCGATGAAAACCCGTTCGAAGACGTCGGTCGCGATGCACCAGCCCCGGTGCCGCCCACACCGGCGGCTGCCAATGGTTCCTCTACCCATGCGACACGCACAATCGACGAACTTGTCGATGCGGCCGAACAAACTCCGCTACTCGTTCGCAAACCGTATGTGACAGTACTTGTTACAGGCAGCGGAACAGGCGACGTGGCGTATCTCATCGACTGCTTGCCTGACGCGACGGTTGGCAACATCCTTCGGAAGGCACGATACCCACATCCGATCAAATTTGACAGCGTCAAGATCGCCGTTCATCGCCCGCGGCACCATGTGAACGAAGACTTGACCATTGAGGCTGAGGAAAGGATTCTGCGCGTCGAATGGGACGCGAAAGCCAACCAGCCGACTAAGAAGACCAATCATCGGCTGCAGCCAGGCGACAGGCTCATCGTGAGATTGCCGCCGACCTCCGTTCCGGCACCGCAGCCGCCGACACCTATCCCCGCCGGCGAGTACTACACGCCCTACCCGCCGCCGGTGCCAGTTCGCGCCGCACCACCGATTCTCGCGGCCACGCCGCAGCCCTACGTACACGAAGCGCCGCACGCCGTTGTGTATTCGGCCCTGCCTGCGCCAGTGCCATCGCCGTTTTCGCCGGCCGAGGCGACGCGGGCGACGGCGCCGGTGTTTGGAGGCGTTAAGCCAGCGATCGTTGCCGAGCCTGTTGCGGACCATCCGTCGACCGTGCGGTTCGACGTCGTCGTCGTGGAAGACGTCGACAACAGCTTCGCCGAATTCGAGCAACTCCGGTCGCGGATGCCGTTCATGCTCACCGACACGGCGACAATCCAGGGCACGCTCCGCATCCTGGAAAAGCACAAGCTGGTTCGCCGCGTATCGGCACCGAAATTGATGGTTCTCGCCGGCGAAAAGGCGACGATCCAAATCGGTGCCGAGTCGCCCAACAAGGAGGAGCCGTGGCAGGGCCTGAAGGCGGAGGTCGGTGCCCGCGAACTGGGCGGCGGCCTGGCCGTGGAATTCAGCTTCAAGAACACCACCGGCCGCCAGACCAACGGAGTGCAGACCTCGCTCATCGTGCCGCACGGCCAGACTGTCGTCATGAAGACGGGTTCCCAACTCGTGCACACCGATGACGAAGACGCGGCGCAGGACACGGCGGAGCACGCGGTGTACGTCGTGCTGACGCCGGAGATTGTGCGATAAGTCGCTATCTGTCGGCTCGGTCAGCTGATTCGGGTGTGTCGACGCAGCGACGTTTGGCCAGAAATCGCCACAGGACAACACCTGAAAGCACGATGGCGGCCAGCGCGAACGAAACGAAAATATAGCCTTCGCCACGCATCGGATTCTCGCCGAGCCTTCGCGCAACGTACTGGCCGGCCGCGGTCAGCACGCACACGACCGTCATCCAGATCATCAGCGACTTCATGCTGAATTGCCATACGCGTCGCTGTTCGGGCAGCTCGATGACCTGCCAGCGCCGGATCGCGCGCAGCGACACGATGGCCAGCGGCGTCGCGGCCAGCATATAGGCGGCCAATAGGATTGGGATTGGCCGTTCCGCGCTGGACGGTTTCCAATGGTTAACGGCGATTAGCATCGCGCCAACGGCACAAACGAGCGGCCCCGACACGCCGAAGGCGATCGGCTCCCAAGAATTGAGCCGCCACGTGACAACGGCCAGCAGCAGGCCGACAATGCTGAGCGCCGGACCAGTGCCGATGATCGATTCGATCTCGATCAGCGCGGCGACGAGCATGGTGACCGCCGCCAGCACCTGCGCCACCCAGAGACCGATTGCGAGCTTTCTCACCGATCAAACCAGCTCTTGATCCAGTGGCGCCGACGCGTCGTGGTCATTTCATGCCGTCTTGCACCCAGCGACGGAATTCGCGGATCCACGTTGTTTCGTCGGTCTTGTTGCAGCGGTCGAGGTGTTCGACCAGCTTCTTGACCGACACCATCGGCAACGCCAGGCTTTGCACGCTCGCCGCATATTGGCCATTTGGCTGAAGTAGATGAACAACGATTTCCTCGTCCACGTACTGCCAGATTTCAGGGAAACCAAGCGCCGCGTAGATCGGAAGCCGATCGAGCACGCTCGTGGTTATGTCGACCTCGAGCACGAGATCGGGAGGCGGGTCTTCGCCCAGCTTGATTTTCTTCCCGCGTACATCGGCCTCGTGCTGCACGTAGTAGCACTCGTCCGGCTCCAAACCGCAGTCCCTGAGCTCATCCTTAAAGGTAGTGGAGCCGCAACTCATCCGCGGGATGCCAAGCTCCTCAGTGAGCGCTTCGATCATCTGGCCAAACAGCTTTTTCACTCGTTCATGATCTTGCGTGGGCGACATGATCTCCATCCTGCCATGATCGTAGGTGAAGCGCAGATTCCGGTAATCGCCAACCTCCGACACCAGCGCATCATAAGTCGAATACGAAACGCCCGGCAGGTACACGTGCTCCTGCCGCGGTAAGGAAATCGTTTCTGGAGCAACTGTTGCCATCGTTACGTTCCGATTTGCGATGGACGGTGTATTTCGATCATAGATCACCCTTCCGCCATTTTAGCCAGCCAAACGGCTTGGCGACAGCAGCGTTCATCGAAATCGAGCTCGCTACTTGTCGAACCAGCTCTTGATCCAGTGCACCGTGGTGGCCCGGCCGGCGCGGGCGATCGACGTGGTGAGCGGGATGTTCTTGGGACAGACGGCGACGCAATTTTGTGCGTTGCCACACTCCTGAATGCCGCCCGGCGCCATCAGTGCTTCCAGTCGCTCGCCGGCGTTCATCCGGCCGGTGCCGTGGTCGTTGAACAGCATCACCTGGCTGATCGCCGCTGCGCCGACGAAGCCGGAGTCATACGCCGCGTCCTTTCGGGCCGCGTAATCGGCGCTGCTCTCCTCTGGCAACCGTTCCATCTCAATTTTCGCGTACTGCGGACAGGCCTCCAGGCAGCAGCCGCACGACATGCATTCCGAAAGCGGATAACGGCGCTGTTGCGAGGCGGGCGACTCCTTCGGGCCCGGGCCGCGGTTCGAATAATCGTCGACCGGAATCCAGGCCTTCACTTTTTCGAGCGCGCGGAACATGCGAGTGCGGTCGACCACGAGGTCGCGGAGCACGGGGAACTTGCTCATCGGCGCGAGCTCGATCTCGCCCGGCTGGTCGGCCAAGAGCCGGTCGACGAGCGTCGAGCAGGCCTGCCGTGTGCGGCCGTTCACGAGCATCGTACACGCGCCGCAGACTTCTTCGAGGCAGTTGCAATCCCAGGCCACGGGCGTCGTCTTGCGGCCGTCCTCGGTGCGGGCTTGGGCCGCCATTTTTTGCAGCACGCTGATTACGTTGAGATTCGGCTCATACGGCAGCCGATGCCGCTCCCAGCGCGGTGCCTTTCCCGGCGCATCCTGGCGGAGGACGCGGACGGAAATCGTGGCCTGCTTCTGTTCCGTGGCGGTAACCGTCATGTGTGCTGAATCCCTCGTGCAAAATGAGCAAGTAGCGTCGCGGCGAGCGCTGAAATTGTAGATTCCACGCCCGCCGACGCCAAGGCGGACGTTGTGAACTGCCACGGACTCAGAGTGCCTGGGGGCTCGCTGACGCTCGACCACCAGCCACCCGGCAATGGCGCTTATTCGCCGGCCAGATTCACGCGGATCAGCTCCCCGTCGTTACGGGCGAACACGCTCCGCATTGCGAACGCCGGGTGCGACCAGACGGTCATCCGCCGCTGAATGGGCTGCGTCGGCTCGATTAGCTTCGCGCGGCTAAGCTCCTCGTAACCGGACGGCGTCAACTTCGCGAAAATGATCTCGCCTTGCTCATTGCAGATCACCACGCGGTCCCCATGCGGCACCAGGAACGCGTTCCACCAGCGGCCGTTGCCGGTCGGCTGGCGGGTTTCCCATACGATGCGGCCGGTGTCCGCGTCGAGGCACCGCAGATCGCCGTAGCTGCCGACGCCGTACACGAATTTTTCCGTGACGATCGGCGTACACATCACAGCGTGCAGGCTGTCGTTGATCCGCTCATTGTTGCCGGCCTTCGTCCGCCACAGCACATCCGGCGAGTTGCCATTCGGCCCCAGATCGATCATTAATGGCCCGCAATAAAAACCCGTGACAAACAGGCGGTTGCCGACCGTCCGCGGCGTGGGGATGGTCATGCCCGCCTGCACGGCAAACGGCTCTTCCCACAGCGCGGCGCCGTTCGCTGGATCGAGCCCGACGACCGCGGCCGGGTGCCAGATGATAAGCTGACGCCGCCCGCCGATTTCCAATATCACCGGAGAACAATAGCCAGGCTCCTTGCCCTCCAGCGCTCGCCACCGTTCCGCGCCGGTTCGTTTGTCGAAGCTCACCATCATCGCGTTCGGCTTGCCACCGGCCAGCACGATGAGCTGATCGCCATCCACGAGCGGCGCGCCGGCCATCCCCCACACAGGCACTTCGGTGCCAAAATCGGTCGGCAGATGTTTTTGCCAGATAACGTCGCCGGTCGCCGCGTCGAAGCAAAACAAGTGCCCCATCGCGCCCAGCGTGTAAACGCGGTCGCCGTCGACGGTAGGCGTCGCCCGCGGGCCGAGCGGGTAGCTGATCGTGTAGCGGGCCTCGTACGGGTGCTTCCAAATTTCTTGGCCGGTCGCCGCATCGAAGCACAGCACGCGCTCCAGATTCTCGTCCGCAATCCGGTCGGCCACAAACACGCGTCCATCGGCCACCGCCGGGCCCGCGTAGCCGGAGCCAATCTTCGCGGTCCACACCCGCGGCAGCATGCTGGTCGCCGGATCGACCGCCGGCAACGCATCGACAATCCCGGTCTCGCGCCACACCAGATCGCGCCGCGGCCCGCCCCACTGCGGCCAGTCATCGGCGCAAGTCGAACTCACAACACTCGCAACCGCAAACCAAAAGATGAAACCTATGAAGCGAATCATATTTACCACAAATGGACACGAAGAACACGAAGGAATCAGGTTAGGGATAAAAGATGAGAGAAAAGGGATGCATCTGATTGACGGCAAATCATTCATCCCTCATCGTTTATCCCTTGAGCTCTCCTCTTGTCTTTGTGACCTTTGTGTCCGTCGTGGTTAATTTCTTCGTGGTTAATTTCTTGTCGCCTTGGCGTGAGACAATACTACGAAACGGCAACCGCCGTGGCCGGCGCCTGCTTGCCCTTTCGCTCGCGCGATTTCCACACCTCTTCGATGATCTCCGCCCCCACCAGGCCGTAGAGCCGCGGGCGGGGTGGGATGAGCGTTGTGTCGACGTTGTCGTACGTCAGTTCCGGGTCGCTCGAGCCGTTGAATGTGGCGATGGTCGTTTTGAGCCACTTGCGGTTCTTTTCCTCGAACGCGTCGCACCATCGCTCGGCCTGACGGCGCTTTTCGGCCGGGTCGGTCGCGGTGATGCCCGGCATCTCGAAGTCCGGCTTGTAATGAGCGCCGCGGCACTCGTCGCGGGCCAATGCGCCTTTGAGGATCGCCTTGGCGATCGGGAACATGTCGCGGAGCGCCTTCGTATAGACGACGTTCTGGTTGGTCCACTGGCCGGTGTCGGAGAGCGAACAGCGGCGGGCGCGGTCTTCTAATTCGTTCACCTTTTCTATGGCGGCCGCGAGCTGATTGTTGAACCGCACCACCGTCGCCGCGCGGGTCATTACGTCGCCCAATTCCTGGTGGATCTGGTACGGGTTCTCATTTCCGCCCGCGCGGGCCAGCAGCTTGTTGTGATCGTCGCGCTTCTCTTCCTGCGCGCCGCGCAGCAGCGCCGCGTACTTGGCGTCGGCCGCGGAATCCTTCAATCCGCCGAGCTGGTTCTTGATCACCGGCCCCAGGAACAGCCCGCTGAAAATACACGACAGCAGCGAATTGGCCCCCAGCCGGTTCGCGCCGTGGTACTGGTAATCGCATTCGCCGATCGCATACAAGCCGGGGATATTCGTTTGCTGATTGCGAGTCGAGCCGGTCTTCAGGCCGCCGTCGGCGGTCCGCTCGTAATCGACCCATAGGCCGCCCATCGAATAGTGGACGGCGGGAAAAATTTTCATTGGCACGTCGCGCGGATCGACGCCCTGAAACTTCTCGTAAATGCTGAGGATGCCGCCCAGCTTGCGGTCAAGCTCCGCGCGCGGGATGTGCGTGAGATCCAGGTATACGCATTGCCGCTCGCGCTCGACGCTCAGGCCCTCGTTCACGCAGACGTTGAAAATCTCGCGGGTGGCAATATCCCGCGGAACCAGGTTGCCGTACTTCGGATAGCGCTCTTCCAGAAAATAGTATCGCTCGGCTTCCGGAATGCTTTTGGGATCGCGTTCGTCCTGCGGCCTGCGCGGCACCCACACGCGGCCACCTTCGCCCCGAGCCGATTCGCTCATCAGCCGCAGCTTGTCGGAACCGGGCACGGCCGTGGGATGGACCTGGATGAATTCGCCGTTGGCGTACGGCGTGCCGGCCTGAGCCACCCGGCTGACCGCGCTGCCGTTGCAGGCCATCGACATCGTGCTGCGGCCGAAAATCAGCCCGCAGCCGCCGCTGGCCACGACGACGGCGTCGGCCGGGAACGCGCGGATTTCCATCGTGATCAAGTTTTGCGCCGTCGCGCCCCGGCAACGGCCCAGGTCGTCGACAATCGGGCCCAGGAAATCCCAGCCTTCGTACATTTCGACCGACCCGGCCGCATGCCAGCGGCGGACCTGCTCGTCGAGCGCGTACAGTAGCTGCTGGCCGGTCGTTGCGCCGGCGAACGCGGTCCGCTTGAACAGCGTGCCGCCGAAGCGGCGCTGGTCGCGATAGCCCTCCGGCGTGCGATTGAACGTCACGCCGAGCCGGTCCATCAGGTCGATGATTCGCGGCCCCCACCACACCATTTCCTTCACGGGCGGCTGATGCTGCAGGAAATCGCCGCCGTAGACGGTGTCATCGAGGTGTAGCCATTCGCTGTCGCCCTGCTGACGAGTCAGGTCGTTGACCGAATTGATTCCGCCTTGGGCGCAGACGCTGTGCGACCGTTTGACCGGCGTCAAGCTCATGCAGTCGACGGCGACGCCCAACTCGGCCAATTGCATCGTGGCCGACAAACCAGCCAAACCGCCGCCCACCACTAAGACACGTTGCTTTGCCACTGAATTTCCCATCAAATCAGTTATCATTCATTGCGCGCGGATTGGGACGTCGTTTCCGAAGTTGTCCGTTTGTGTCGGTCTGGCGTCACGTCGCCCGCTTCGATGCGATGCTCGTACATGCGGTTTTCGACCTGGCGGGCCTCATCGAGCGCCTTGCCGCTGCCGGCCGCCCGCATGCCGCCGAGCGCACTCAACCCCACAACCCCCAGCAGCACGCCGAACACGCCGCACACCCACAGGGCCCGCCGCTGTGCCGCCGGGCTGGTCCACACGCCCCACGTAATGCCCATCGTCCAGATGCCGTTCGCCAGGTGAAACACGCAGCTCAGCACGCCGACGGCATACAGCCCGGCCACGACCAGGCTCTGCAGCGCCAGTCCGGCCGACGACGCCGCATTGTACGGCCGAAACTGTCCACCGCCGTACGGCTCGACGACGTTCTTCAGCCAGCCCTCGCCGTGGAACCAGCCGTGCATGTGAAACACGTGCCAGCCGATGAACACAAACGCGATCATCCCGGTCACGCGCTGCATCGTGTAGCGCCAATTGGCGCCGTACCGGTAGCTGACGGTGTTGGGCACGATCCCACGCATGATCGCCACACCGACAATCGCGTGGAACAGAATCGGAATAAAGATGAACGTCCACTCGACCAGCGGCAGCAGCGGCCCCAGGCTGTGAATCGTGTAGACTTTTGACTGAAACGCGCCGGGCCCGCCCAGCACGCTCGCGTTGGTGGCCAGGTGCACCACCATGTACGCGCCGACGGGCACGAGGCCGCTGAGCGAGTGCAGCCGGCGGATCAAGAATTCGTGGCGGGCCAGAAATGACGGCGGGGGCGAATCCATGGGCGATGTTAGTCGTCCGTTGATAGCCGCTAGTCGATCGTGATCGCCAGACAACTAACGACTAACAACTAGCGACTAACGACCCGCCAGTATAGAGGCCACCGCCGCAGGGTGACAAGGGACGACGCGCAGTGGTCGGGTGGCACGCCCTGAGCGTCCAGCGAAGGGCGTGGCCTGATTCGATTGCAGTACGCCACGCCCTGCGCCGGAGGCTTAGGGCGTGCCACACAAAATCGAGCTATTGCGCCTGCGGCTGCTTCTCAGCCTTCGGCGCCAGCTCGTCGGCCTTTGCCTGATACTCGCGGGCCAGTTCGCCGTTGCCGAGCGCTTGTTGCGCTTTGGCCATGTGGCTATACGCGGCCGCGTTCTTGTCGTCCAGCTCGATCGTGCTGGCGAATGAATCTGCCGCCTTCTCCTGGTCGCCCTCGCGCTCGTAGGCCACGCCCCGTTTGAAGTAATGGTCGGCTCGCGTCGGCTCCAGCCGGACGGCTTCGCTGAAATCGTCGATGGCCTTCTTGTATTGGCCGAGCTGCATGTAGGCCAGGCCGCGATTGACGTACGCCGGCGTGTAGCGATCGCTGGCGTTGATCGCGTCGCCGTACGCCCGCACGGCCTCGTGATAGTTGCCCATCTTGGAGTACAGGAAGCCTTCCCAGAGATTGGCCCGCGGATCGTCGAAATTGATATTCGCGGCGTGCTTGAAGTCGGCAATCGCATTGCGGTCTTCGCCAATCAGATGGAAGCAGATGCCCCGCCGAAACAGGGCTTCTCCCAATTCGGGATTGAGCTCGATCGCTTCGGAAAGCGTGGCAATCGCTTTCTTCAACTTGCCGACCATGCGTTCGCCGACGCCCCGGCTGAAGAGGGCCGCCGATCGGATCTGAGCATGCGCCGGGTTCTTCTCGTCGGTTTGTTTGATTACCTTATTCGATTCGTCGATCGCCGCCTGGTATGCCGCTTTCCTGGTGGCGGGGTCTTCGGTCGCCTTTCCCATCTCCATCAGCGCGGCGGCCTTGGTCAAATATCCTTGTGCAAATACTTCCTCTTCTTGTCCGGGCTTCGGTTTGTAGGTTTCGATCGCCTTATCAAACATGGCCACGGCACTGTCGTATTTCTCTTCGCGGAGGTAAACGATGCCCAGGGTGAAATACGCCTCGTAGTCGTTGGGATCCAGGCTGAAAGCCTCCTGCAGATCGGCCACCGCGTTGTCGAGCTTGCCGACGCCGGCAAAGGCCGAACCGCGCAATCGGTACGCCTCCCCGTTCTTGGGATCCTCGGTGATCACGCGGGTGAGCGGGCCAATGGCCTGCTGCGACCCGCCCAGCAGGACGTACGATTTGCCCAGACCGAACTGGGCCTTCATGTTCGAGCGCTCGGCTTTGACGGCCGCCTGAAAATCGGGAAGGGCCCGGTCCGCGGCGCCGATCTGCAGGTACATATCGCCGCGGGCCACCAGGGCCGGGACGTAATTCTTGTCGATGTCGGTGACCTTCTTGAAATCCTCGATCGCCGCCTCATACTCCTCCAGTCCCGCCAGCGCCTTGGCACGAGCCGTGTAAACCAGCGGGATCAATTGATACGTTTCCAACGTCGGGGTCTGCGAACGCTCCAAGGCCCTTGCCAGCTTGTCGAATGCTTCCAGCGCCGTTTTGAAATCCTTCTCATCGAGCGCTTTGTTGCCCTCATCCAGCAGAGCTTTCGCATCGATCTGCTCGGCGGCCGGCTGCTCGCCTTCCGCGGCCGGCTCTTCGGTTTCCCCCGCTGGAACTATTGGCTCCTCCGCCGGAGTTTCTGTTTCCTGAGCGAGCGCGACGCCGCACGTGAGCAGCGCTACGCCGCAAGTCAGGAGCGATCGGAACAAGGAGCGACGCAGAATTTCCAAAGTGGTAGGCATGACAGTCAACCTTCACGGTGGGGAAGTAAACGCAGAGCGAGCCACGAGGGGGGCACGGCCGGTCGGGCCAGAAAATCGGCCCAAAACCATAATCTAACGTACCACGGCCGACCGAAGATGCAGGCCGTTTTCGGCCTCCGACGGCCAAGAATTCTACGTCGGGGCGGGTCGGATGGGTCGCTCTACGACTGGCTCAAAGAGGGGGCGGAATGGCCCCCGGGGGACAGTTGGTATGTTCTCCAGCGAGCCGGGTCGTCCCCGACCCCGATTCAGTCAGCCCACGATAATCCGCTTTTGACGATTGTGCCGTTCGCACCAATCAAGCGATGGGAACCGCGACACCCTGCGCCGCCAGCGCTATTCGGGGATCGATTTCTCAAAACAGGGCGGACCGCCGTCCGGCTCGTAGCTGCCGGTGCCGCCCTGTTCGCGCGGTGGATGCCACCAACCGAGCTCGACGATCCGCGGCGCGATCCGGCCCGCGTAGTCCCAGCCCCAAGTGCCCTGATGCGGACCGCGACACGGATTGCGATAGGTGCACGCACCGCCACCCACGTAGTAGCCGGTGTAATCACAGGTATTGTTCGGCTTTGCCCAATCGGCGACGCGTCGCGGAAAGCCGGCGCGCTGCACTTCGTGACAACAGGCGGGCGCGTAGAGACTCAAGTGGGTTTCCGCACCGAGCGCGTCGCCGGCCACCAGGATTGCTAGCGTCGCCGTCAAGATGGTGATAGTGGTGTGCCACATGCGGCAGATCTTTGGTTGTACTGTCGCGAAGGCCCTTGCCCACATCCTCTATTCGGCCTGCATTCCGCGACGAGCCCGGCCAAGTGCCCTCGGCCGAACGTTCCGGAAGCAATTATCCGTTGTGAGTCGGGAATTCTTTAGGTAAATTCCGTCCCCCCAAGGGTTTGGGGAAAAACGCTCTTCTCATTGCCACGTCGCAGCATGCGGTTCCAATAGCGGTTGAGTTGCATGCGCCGCGCCGTGCGCCCACATCGGGCCGTCTTCGCGGCGCGCCCGAGGATGACGTCACCATGACGGTGTCCCCGCCAACCGACGCACCCGCTGCGCGCGCAGCGTCGCGCTCGCGCACGCCCGTTATTGGTTGGCTGTGCGCGATGTGGCTTACGGCGCTCGCGTTTGGACCGCCGCCGGCCGCGGGCGAAGAAGTCTGGATCGGCCCTCGCATGGATATGGATACGGACCAAGGGCAAGCGAGCGGCCTGAGCGTGGCCGATCCAGTGCTGCTGGCCGAGGACGCTCAAATCGTCGACGACGACCTGCCGCTGCCGTCGCTACCGGCACCGGACGATCCAAACAGGCCGGCGAACGATCAGGCGCTCCCACTCCGCCCGCCGCCCGCCGCTGCCGTCAGAAAGTCCGCACAGACGACGGCACCGGACGATGATCTGTCGCCGTATGACGAAGGCGGCTGGCTGCTGGAAACGCCGTGGCAGGTGCCGACTGGCTTCTCGGGGCCGTCGGGCGTGCTGCCATTCGAGCTGCAGGTCGACAGCCATTTCGTGCCGGTGCCCGATCGCTGGCGGATCGGCTACCCGCCGTGGGACCGTTACGGCCCCGATCACAACGTCCTCTGCCCGCACGACCCGTTCGAGGAAGACGCGCCGTACGTTCGCGGCGAGTGCTGGAATCCGTACAACCAAAACGTGCTCAAGGGCGATTACCCGATCCTTGGCCAGCACACGTTCTTGAATCTCACCGCCACCAGCCTCACCGACGTCGAGTGGCGCCAGGTGCCGACACCAACCTCTCCGTTCGAGTCGACGGACGACCCGTTTCAGGAGGAGTTTTTCGGCAATCCGAACCAGTTCTTCCTCAACCAGGATCTGCGGCTGTCGTTCGACCTGGTCCACGGCGACGCCGGCTTCAAGCAGCCCGACTGGCGTTTCAAGCTCACGCCGGTATTCAACCTGAACTACCTGGCAGTCGAGGAATTGGGCGTCGTCAGCCCCGACATCCGCTTTGGAAAAACCCGCTTCCGCCAGTACCAGGCAATCGAAGAACTGTTCATTGAAACAAAGCTCGCCGACACCAGCCCGTACTTCGACTTCACATCGCTCCGCGTCGGCTCGCAGCCGTTCGTGAGCGATTTCCGCGGCTTCATCTTCGCCGACGTCAACAACGCCGCCCGCCTTTTCGGCACGCGAAACGCCAATCGCGATCAATTCAACGTGATCGTCTTCGACCAGCGTGAGAAGGAGACCAACAGCGCGCTCAACTCGTATGAAAACCGCACGCAGAATGTCGCCATCGCCAACTACTACCGGCAGGACTTCATCTGGCCCGGCTACACGACTCAGGCCAGCGTTCACTACAACCAGGACCGCGGCCACGGCCTGGTGTTCGATCGCAACGGCTTTCTCGCACGGCCGGATCCCGACGGCGTGTTCGCGCCCCACACGATCGAGGCCGTGTACTTCGGTTGGGCCGGCGACGGGCACATCAATCGTTACAACGTCAGCCACGCCTTCTATTGGGCGGTGGGCCGCGACGATCTGAATCCACTCGCCAACCGGCCCGTCGACATCAATGCCCAGATGGCGGCCGCCGAAGTGTCGTACGACCGCGACTGGGTGCGATTCCGCTCGTCGGTCTTCTGGGCCTCCGGCGACGACGACATCAACGACGGCCAGGGCGAGGGCTTCGACGCCATCTTCGACAACCCAAACTTCGCCGGCGGCGAATTCAGCTACTGGCAGCGGCAGTCGATCAAATTGTTCGGCGTCAACCTGACCGACCGCATGAGCCTGGTACCCCACTTGCGGTCCAGCAAAATCCAGGGCCAGACCAACTTCGTCAACCCGGGATTATTTCTGTTCAACGTCGGCGCCGACGCCGAGGTGACGCCGCGACTGCGCCTGGTGTCGAACGCCAACTTCCTGTGGTTCGAGGACACCAACGTGCTGGAGCAGTTTGTATTTCAATCCGACATCAGCCGACATATCGGCACCGATCTGAGCCTGGGCTTCGAGAACCGGCCGCTGTTGAACGACAACGTGATCCTGGTGGGTGGCGTATCGGCGCTCATCCCGGGCGCCGGATTCAAGGACCTGTACGACCCGCTGGTCGGCGGCGTGGACACGCTTTTTGCCAGCTTCCTACAAGTGGCGCTGACCTACTGACGATTTGACCCCGAACCCATGTTGACCCTTACAAATCGCATGGCCTATCTTGGCGTCCCCCGCGGGACGTGTCCTATCTCTCTACGCTAGCTGATGCGCGCCGTGTTCAATCAACGACGACAATCATTGACGCAATCGCAGTGTGGCACGCCCAGAGCTACCAGCGATGGGCGTGGTCGAATCGCTTGTGGGAACCACGCCCTTCGCCGGAAGCTCAGGGTCGTGCCACCCATTTTTCTCGCGGCGTTGTTGTGGATGCTCCGAATTCACGGCGCCTCGGCACAAGACGCTGATCCGCCGCCCGCACCCACTGCCGCACCGGCTTTGCCCGCACCGCAGCCGCCCACCCGCCGCACTCCCGATCTCCTGAAACAGACCACGGCCGACGCTGAGGCCAAGAGCTGGGGCTGCGTCCAGTGTCACGCCGGCGTCGGAGACATGCACAACAAAGACACCGTCAAGCTCGGCTGCACCGATTGCCACGGCGGCGACGCGAACGTCACCGAAAAGCACCTGGCGCACATCCATCCGCGCTTTCCCGACGCCTGGCCCACCGCGGCCAATCCGGTGCGGTCCTACACGCTGCTGAATCACGAGTCGCCTGAGTTCATTCGGTTCGTCAATCCGGGCGACCTCCGCGTGGCCGAGTTCACGTGTGGCCAGTGTCACGCCAACGAGGTGCTGCAAGTCCGCAAAAGCATGATGACGCACGGCTGCATGTTGTGGGGCGCGGCCCTGTACAACAACGGCGCCGTGCCGTTCAAGCAGCCGCGCTACGGCGAGAGCTACAGCCTGCACGGCACACCGCAGCGTCTGCAAAACGTGCCGCCGCCGTCGCCCGATGAAATCTCCTACAAGGGTCTGCTGCCGTTTCTTGATCCGCTCCCCCGCTTCGAAGTAACTCAACCTGGAAACGTGCTGCGGATCTTCGAGCGCGGCGGCCGGTTCCTGCCCGATGTCGGCATCCCCGAGCGGTTGGAAGAACCCGGCCGGCCGCGGCAACGACTCAGCAACCGCGGCCTGGGCACCATCAACCGCACCGACCCCGTGTTCATCGGCCTGCAAAAAACCCGCCTGCTCGATCCCACGCTCAACTTCCTCGGCACGAACGATCACCCGGGCGACTACCGCTCCAGCGGTTGTACGGCCTGCCACGTGGTATACGCCAACGATCGCTCGCCCGTCCACTCCGGTCCGTATGCCAAGTTCGGCAACGAGGGCCACAGCCATTCACTCGACCCGACGATCCCCAAGGACGAATCGGGCCACCCGATCGAACACAAGTTCGCCGCCGCCCCGCCCACCAGCCAATGCATCGTCTGCCATGTCCATCCCGGCACCAACGTGCTGAACACGTATCTCGGCTACATGTGGTGGGACAACGAGACGGACGGCGAGCTGATGTACCCGAAGCACCAGAAGGAGCTCACCGCAGAGGAGTTCGTCGAGTCGTTGATGAACAACCCCGACGAGTCGGCCGCCCGCGGACTGTGGTCGGATCCGGAATTCCTGAAAAACGTCGTCGAGCTGAACCCGCACCTCAAGCACACGCAGTTTGGCGATTTCCACGGCCACGGCTGGGTGTTCCGCGCCGTCTACAAGCGCGACCGCAAGGGCAATCTGCTCGATTACAAAGGCGAGGTTCTGGAGGATGTGGTCACCGAACAATTGATGGCGGCGATGGTGCCGCCCACGGCCGAGGAGCGGGCCGTCGGCAAAACGCGTGAGGCGACGCCCGTCCACTACATGGACATCCACCTCGAAAAGGGAATGCACTGCGTCGATTGCCATTTCCAGCAGGACGTCCACGGCAACTCAATGCTCTACAACGAGGTTCGCGCCGCGTGCGAAATCCAGTGCATCGACTGCCACGGCACGATCGCGGCCGAAGCGACGCTGAAGACCTCCGGCCCAGCCGCCGCTCCCGACGGCAAGGGCACTGATCTCGCCCAAAAGCGCACGCCCTTCGGAAAGCGACTATTCGAGCGGCAGGGCAGCAAACTGATTCAGAACTCGATGGTCGAAAAAGGCTTGAGCTGGGAAGTCGTGCAAGTGAAGGCCACAATCACGCCCGGCAATCCACACTTCAACGAGAAGTCGGCCCTGGCGAAGACGGTCCGCTTCGGCGACGACGGTCAGTTTGCATGGGGCGACGTCCCCACCGAAGGCGAGCGTCCGTGTGCGCATGCCAACGAGAACATGAGCTGCATCGCCTGCCACTCGGCGTGGAACACGAGCTGCTTTGGCTGCCACCTGCCGCAACGGGCCAACATGAAGATGCCCTCGCTCCACAACGAAGGCGACGTTTCGCGCAACTACGTGTCGTACAACTTCCAGACGCTCCGCGATGACGTGTACATGCTGGCCCGCGACGGACTGGTGACCGGCAACCGCATCGGCCCCTGCCGCTCGGCCTGCGCGGTCCACGTCACGTCGTACAACGCCAATCGCGAATCCATTTACACCCAGCAGCAAACGATCTCCGGCGACGGCCTGAGCGGCATCGCGTTCAGCACCAACGTGCCCCACACGGTACGCGGCGGCCCGCCCCACACAGCCGAGCTACGCCACCCCGACGTCCACCGCGGCCTCTCGAGCGAAACCAAGATGTGCACCGACTGCCACGTTTCCGTGGCCAATGACAACAACGCCTACCTGGCCACGCTGTTGATGCAAGGCTCGAACTTCGTCAACTTCATGGGCCGGTTCTGCTGGGTGGCGGCTGGTGAGCACGGCTTCGAGGGCGTGGTCGTCACCGAGCGCGACGAGCCGCAGGCCGTCATCGGCAGCACACTCCACAAGCTGGCCTACCCGGAAAACTACCGCGAGCACGTCGAGCACAAGGGCGAGCTGGAGCACGCCCACGAGCACCCGGGCAAGGACATCGGTGATTCAATTCTGAAGCCGTTCGAGAAGCCGAAGATTCTCTCGCTGCAGGCTCGCGGCGAGTATCTGTACGCGGCCTGCGGCACCGGTGGCCTGCGTGTGTTCGACATCGCGTTCATCGACGACAAGGCGTTTTCCGAGCGGATCACCACTGCCCCCGTCTCGCCGGTCGGGCAGAAGTTCTTCGTCAAAACGACTTATGCGACCGCTATCGCCGCGCCGTGCACCATGGCCCCCGATCCCACGCGCGTGCAGCACCCGGAGAACTACGAATCGCCCGTCCATCCGCTGTATGGCTACATCTACGTGGCCGACAAGTTCGAGGGGCTGATCCTGGTCGGCGCGGCCACGCTGCTCGACGGCAACCCCACGAACAACTTCCTCCAACGTGCGTTGACGTTCAATCCCGACGGCCTATTGACCGGTGCCCGAGCCATCTCAATCGTGGGCAACTACGCCTACATTTGCTGCGACGTGGGCCTCGTCGTGGTGTCGCTCGAAGAGCCCAAGCAGCCATTTGTTACCGCGGTCCTCGGCCACGAGTTTCTGCGCGAGCCCGTCGCCGTGCAGGCCCAGTTCCGTTACGCCGTGGTCGGCGACGCGGACGGCCTGAAAGTTTTGGACATCACCGACCTGGCCCATCCGCAGCCGGTGACGCAACTCAAGCTCGACGACGTTCACAACCTGTACCTGGCCCGCACCTATGCCTACGTCGCCGCCGGCCGCCATGGCTTGGTGATCGTCGACATCGAGAACCCCGAAGCACCGTTCGTCGACCAGGTGTACAGCGCCAAGGGCCGAATCAACGATCTGCACGACGTGAAGCTGGCAATCACCAACGCCAGCGAGTTCGCCTACCTGGCCGATGGCAAGAACGGCCTCCGCGTCGTGCAATTGACCTCGGCCGAAACGCCCGGCAGCCCCGGCTTCAGCCCGCGCCCGCAGCCGCGGCTCATTGCCACCCGCAAATTGCCGGACGATGGCGAGGCGCTGGCCGTTTCCAAGGCGCTCGACCGCGACCGGGCCGTCGACGAATCGGGCAATCAGATCTCCGTCTTCGGCCGCGTGGGCGCCCGGCCGATGAACCTCGAAGAGCAGCAGCGAATGTACCTCCGCGGCGGCGAAGTGTGGCGCGTCAGCAACAACCCTGCCGACTATCAAAGCGGTTACCGCGCGCCGCAACCATCGGGTGGCACGCCCTAAGCCTCCGGCGCAGGGCGTGGATGGCGCCGCCGGCAATCTACCACGCCATTCGGCTGGGCCTCAGGGCGTGCCACCCTGCACTTCACCCGCCCGTCAAATCGCCCAGCGCCCGCATCACCTGCGAAAAGGTCGCCGGGTTGTAATTCGCGCGATTGATAAACGCTTTGTCGAGCACCGCTTCCTGCTGCCGCGCTGCCACGGTCGGGTCAACGGCCGGCGGCGGATCGCACGGCGGCTTCACGCGGTCCCGCTCGAGGGCAAACGCGTCACGGGCGTCGATCCGCTCCAGAATTCCGGCCAGCTTCTTCTGGTCGGCCGCGGAAAGTTGAATCGCCCGGTTGGCAACCAGCTCGTCGTACACAACGCGCCAGGCCCCGAACAGTTGCCGGGCCGTGTCGTAGTCGTGCGACTGGTTTGCGGCCTGCTCGGCGATGCGATGAAGCGCCTGAAGTGCGACCTTCCGCCCCTTTTCGGATCGAAAGTCCATGTCCGCCAGCCGCCGCTCTAGTGACTCGCACCAGGCAACAACCGCGCCGCCTTGCTCCGCCAACGCCGCCGGATCGCCAAACACATTTGCGGTAAACGGCGCGCGGAGCCGCGCCATGATCGCGTCAACGTTCTCGCCCGCTACCTCGGCCGCCACTTCTACCAGCGGCACGCATCCGACCGCCAACTGTGGCCGGCCAGGTGTTGCTGCCGTCCGCATTTGTCGCCAGCCCGGCCCGGCCAGCTCGTGGTGACACGCGAAGCACTCCAGCCGCGCTAGCTCCGGCCAACGCCGTTCAGTGCCGGGCGTGTTCGCGTCGGCCACGGCCAACTCCACCGCCATTCGCACGGCTACGACACTTGCCACCAGCGAGTTGCGCGTGCGCTCGAACGACGGCTGCGCAGCCGCGACCGCGCCAGGCTGCGTCCGCTCGTGCGCGTGTCGCCAATGTCGCGGCATCTTGTCGATGAACGACTCGATTTCGAAACCGGCCAATGGCGGATGCCCGGCCGCATACATCGCGTGGGTGATAACGCGGCCATGCTCGGCGCTGCCCACGTGGCACGAGAGGCACACTTCGGCACGCGTCACGGGCGACCGGACCTCGATCCAGCCAATATCCGTCTTCTCGGCCAGGCTCTTGTTCTGCCAGGCTGGATACGCCTGGTAGAGCGAATGATCCGATAGCCACCGTGATGATGGGCCGTGACACGACTCGCAGCTAACTCCTTTCTCATCGGCGGCCAGAATGGCCCGTGTCGCCAACGAGCCCTCTTCCTCAGCAGTCGGCAATTCAGTGGCCGTGCTATGGCATTGTACGCACCCAGTGCTGTCGTCGAACACGTTCTTGTTGAGGAGCTTGCCGATCCGCTGACCGCGCTCGCCTTCCAAACTGGCGTGGGCATGAAAGTGGCGATCGGCATTCTTCCAGGTGGTGAACTCGGTCAGGCACACGCGCGCCAGGACGTCGGCCGGAAAGTTCCCCGTTCCCGAGTGGCAACCGCTGCACGTGTTGGCCCCACGGTAAAAGTTGTCCGCCCGCCCCGGTTCGATGGCCTTGAGCGCTTGATAGCGGATCGCGGTGTCGCTGAGCGCCGGACCAGCGTCGACTTGAGCGACGACAACGGTGGCCCGCACCAGCATCATCGACTCGACCAACATCAGGATGAAGCAGATGGCTGGCCGCTTCATGGGTTGCCCTCCGTCGCCGGCAGCTCCGTGCGGACTTCGATCAGCCACTTCTCGATCTGATCGGGTCGAAACACATAGCCGGCGGGCGCCCGCCGCTTCGCCGCGAGGTCGTCGTAGAGTTTGCGGATGGCCGCAGTGAGATCGGCGCTCGCGCCGGGTGCCGCGTCGAGCCGCGATTGCTGTAAGTTGGCCAGCGCATCGTACGTCTGGGCCGCACTCGACCAATCGGTCACGCCAGCCTCCAGTTGCCGGGCGACAATCGCCTGCGATAAGCGGTCGAGCCCCGGCCGGCCGAACTGTCCGCGCTCTAGCGCCGCCGCCCAGTCGTTCAACAAGCTCGCCGTATCCCGCGCTTCCGACGCCACCAGCTTCCGATCCGGATCGAGCCGCCCCATCTGCGCGTCGAGCGACTTCAACCCGGCTTCGATGCGCGTCGCCGAGTCGCTATTGAGTCCGAATGCCTGGCCGATGTCGGCCGCATGATACCTCATGGTGCGATGGTTCCACGTGTCCCACGGCATCACGCGGCCCGAGAGTCCACCTGTTTCGGCCAAGCGCGATTGTCGCGCCGCATCATCCCGCAGATCGTGATGGCACGCGCTGCACGACCACTCGGCAAACTCGGGCCACGTCGCACCGCGCTCGGCCCGGTCGGCCAATTGGCCCAGCGCCGCCTGCGACGCCACCGCCTGCCCAATCGCCCACACGGCCGCGTCGAAATTCGCGCCCCACCGCGCTCGATCGGCCGACTCGTCCCAATGCTTGGGCATCGCCGCCAGGTAGGCGCTCATCTCGAATTCGAGCCGCGGATGACCGGCCGCGATCAGATCGTGATTCACGTCGCGGCCCGGCCCGCCTACATGGCAGCTCGTGCAAATCTGCGTCCGCGCAAGCAGGCTGTCGGTGTCCCACATGCCGAGCGATTGCCGCTGGGCGGCGCTCAGTCGCGTGCCGCCGCGACCATCGCCGTAGTGATCGGCCAGCCAGCCCTCGGCAGGGCCGTGGCACGCTTCGCAGCCCACGCCGTCGCTGACTATTTCTGGTCGCAAGTCGGGATCGCTGGGATCGATTTGCGAATGGCAGGCCAGGCAGCGGGGTTCTTTCTCAGGGGCCACCGTAGCGTCGGCCGGCAGCCTGTTGAGTTGCCGCACCATGCGCTGCGATCGCTCATCGAACAACACGCTGTAGGCCCGCGCGTGCGGGTCCTGCGAAATCCAGACGTTGTATTCGCTGCCCAGGACGCGGTCCGCATGAGCCCCCCCGTGGCAGCCGGCCGCCGTGCACGAACCCACGCCAACCAGATGCCACGACGATGTGCTGCGTGCATCGTCTACCTTCACTTGCGCGGCCGACCAGCATGGAACCATCATCGCTGCCACGAAACAACTCACGCCCAACGCGCTGCCGCGCGCCGACCAGGTTCGTCGTGTTGTGCGATTCGTTTTCATGGCGTTGGCGTCGCCGCGGGTTCGGCCGGCCGCCCACCGAAAAACAACCGTTCAAAATCCACGCCGGGAAAGTGGGCCGCTTCATCGTGGTACGTGTGGCACAGAACACAGTCGTCCCGCACGGTTGTCGCCGCCGTCGACACGTCGGTGCCGTGACAATCGCGGCAAACGGCGATCGATGGCAGCAGGATGTCGGTCGTTTCGCTGCTGTCGAGGGCGTCGTGACATTTTTCGCACGCTATCGCCCGGTGCGCTTTGTGGTGAAAACCGCCGTGCAGCAACCAGCGCCGCGGAACCATCGGTGGGTCACTCGCAATTTCTGTCTTCAGCGCCTCGCCAAACTCCGGATTGACCATCTTCACCAGCCACGCTCCATCCCGTGCTTCCACGTGGTGGCACTGGCGGCACATGCCCTTGGCTTCCAGGCCGAACACCGCATGGTCGGCGGCCGCCAGTCGTGTTTCCAGATCCCGCTTCTGGTCGGCCGTGAGCTGGGCGGGAGTCGATAACAGCGGCAGCCGGGCCGATTCCCCTGCCGCCTCCACACCGCCGGCAGGCTGTAACTGCTCCGCCAATCGCTCGCGAATTACGCCGCGGACTTGCTCGACGCTCGCATGAGGGATTTCGCCGACGCCGGCCAAATCGCCGCCAAGCCGCAGCGGGTGGCATTTCGCACAATGTTGTTCATAGTTCACGTCCGCAATATATGCGCCGTCGCCTTCGGGCAGATGACAACCGGCGCACTGGAGCGTGATTCGCTGTCCGTCGGGGCCCATGACACCGGCCGAATTGAGATGCGCGCGGTGATTGAATTTGAGTCCGCCCCGATCGATCCATTTGCCGCCGCTCGCTCCCGCTGTTTCTGGCTTAAATTCAGCAACGTTGCTCGCCTTATGCCGCTCGCCCATGCCGCTTCGGCTGCCGCGCAACAGCGCGAACTCCGGGTGCGCCCCGTCGCCTGCCGCGAACTGGGTGATCCTCGAAACAAAGCTCGCCGTTGCCAGATGATCTTGGAGGTTGCCGTGGCAGCGCGTGCAATTGTTGTCCGCCAATTGCGTCAGACTCTGTTCGGGCCGGTGCTCTTGGTGGCAACTGACGCAGTCCCTTTCAGCCAGCAGGCCCGGCACGTGCTCCGCCGCCTGGTGACACGACTGGCAGGCCGCGTCCGACACTGAATGATGCGCGTCGCTGAGCGTCACCAGTCGCTGGGCCGTCTGCCACGACCGATCATGGCACGCGCTGCAATTGGCGCCAAAAGTCGAGTGCTCGCTTGATACCGGCGCAGCCTGGAACGACTCGTTCCCCCGCGCAATATACATGCCCGCCACCGAAGCTAGCGCGATCATCAGAAACGTCCAGTTCCACGGCGACTTCCAGGAACGGGTCGAGAGCGGCCGACGGTAATAGTCGAGCGAGTACTTATCCGCAATCGACCTGGGCTGATTGTCCTTGGCCCCTGGCATCGTACGACCAATCCCGGATCGCCGTCGGTTCAGTTCCCATGCCGTGTAAGACGCATGAATTCATCGTAGTCGTCGTTGCGGGCAGTGTCTACAAATCGCCGGCGGCCACGGCGCGCGATCCGGCCCGCCCGATTTCCAGCAAAATCCGCGAAAAACAGTTGCTCGCCATTTACCGCCAGCATAGCCTGAACGATAGAGGTTTCACCGGCCTGAAAGCCGATCTAAGACGATGGTTCGTTTCCTCTTCAGCCGGCTTATCTTCGGGCAATCTGGGACCGCTGCGTGAGCACTGCGTGGAGCGTCGTGATTCCTTGTCGCGTGCCGGCAGTCTTTCACCAGCTTTCGTAATTGGAACGGTCGATGCTACGGCGCAATCACTCAAGTCACATACGGCATGATCGCCGGCCGAGCGGTCGCCGCGCCTTGAGGCCGCCTGAATGCCTCGAATCGCGGATCGCGCCGGGTGCGTTGCTCTACAGTTTTCCCGCCGCAGAGTTTGCAGCCGATAAGCCGCTCGGCGCGGCCGCCATCGTTTCGTCGTCCGCTGATGGTTCCGGGCGGGGCAATTCTTCGCCGGCCAGCAAATCGACCACTGGCCAAACAAATTCCGCCATGCCAACGACCGCCGCCGCTGATTCAGCGATCGAATTGTTGCTCGGTGGAAATACGGCCGGCAAAAGCGGCCAGCTCGCCCGCAAGGCAACGGCCGCGCAAAAGCCAGAATCGCCTGCACTGCTCTCGATCAATTCCACCGTGGCGGGCCGCGTTTCCGCACCCGTCGCGGCGTCACTGAAGTCGGCATTGCCATCCGTCAAGAATGCGGACCGGGCCGAGAAAAATGCCAACCAGGACGTCTCTGCGAAACCTGCCGCCACGCCGGCCCTTAATAAAACTCCGCCGCCCTCGTCGGCCGGCGGTGGCTCCGCAGTTAAGGGTGGCGGCGGTGCCGCATCCAGCCCCAAGGCCACCACCAAATCGCCGGCGTCTCCGCAAACCAATCCGCCGGCGCAGCCGACGTCCGCGCCGGTCATCCAGTCCAGCGTCGCCGTACTCTCGACCGCGAACGTGCAAACGCTGCTCGACGCCGCCTCGGCGGCCACGCCGCGCAACGACGCGATCATCGCCGTGGTCGACCGTAACGGCACGATCCTTGGCGTCCGCGTTGAGGACGGAGTGAGTCTGACTGGCGACACATTGGTATTTGCCATCGACGGCGCCGTGGCGAAGGCCCGCACGGCTGCGTACTTCTCCAGCGACCAGGCGCCCCTCACCTCGCGCACCGTGCGGTTCATCAGTCAAACCACGATCACTGAACGCGAAGTCGAATCAAATCCGAACATCCCCGACAAAACATCGACGCTCCGCGGCCCCGGATTTGTGGCGCCGATCGGCATCGGCGGGCACTTCCCACCCGGCGTGCAGTTTACGCCGCACGTCGACCTGTTCGCGATCGAACACACCAACCGCGACGGCGTGATCCACCCGGGCCTCGACCTGATCCGCGGCACGTCGGACGACGTGAATCTCGGCACGCGCTTCGGCGCCGATTTCGATATGGGACAGGAGATCGCCGCGCCCGAATCCTACGGCAAAGTCTCCGGCTTGCTGCCGGATGCCCAGAGCCGCGGCATCGCAACCTTGCCCGGCGGCATCCCGCTGTTCAACGCGGCGAAGAATACGCTGCTGGGCGGCATCGGAGTCTTCTTCCCCGGTCCCGATGGCTACGCCACGTTCGAGCAAAACTTCCAGGATGCGGCCGCGCGCCGGGCGCTCGGCCTCAAGCCGCAAACGACGGACAATCGGCTGAACGCGCCGCTCGTGCTGACCGCCGAGTACACGGCCCTCGTCGCTGCCCAGGCGGCCGGCCTGGCCCCGCCCGATGGACGCATCGACCTCGTCGGCATCACACTGGAAATCATCGGCCCGCATCCCAACGGCAAAGCAGGCCTCGTGGCCTTTGGCCGACGACTGGGGCCGGGCACGGTCAACGGCACCGACCAACAAGTGAACACAAGCGGCGACACGCTGCTCGCCGGGCAATTGGTCCCCGACGGCTGGCTTGTCTCCCCACAAGCGGGAACCAACATTTCCGCCGCTGAAGTTCAACAGATCATCGAACGCGGCGTTGCCGAAGCCCAGGGCGTTCGCGCGGCCATCCGCCTGCCGCTTGGTCGGCGGACAGAAATGGTGCTGAGCGTCACCGACACCGATGGCGAAATCCTGGGCCTGTTCCGCATGCCCGATGCCACGTTCTTCTCGATCGATGTGGCCGTGGCCAAGGCCCGCAACGTGGCTTACTATGCCGACGCCGCCGATCTGCAACCGGCCGATCAAGTGGCCGGCGTGTCGCCCGGCGTCGCGTTCACCAATCGCACGTTCCGCTATCTGGCCTCGCCGTTCTTTCCCACCGGAGTCGATGGCGCCGGCAGCGGACAGTTCTCGACGCTCAACGATCCGGGCGTCAATCCCAAGACTGCCGAGAACAACGGCCCCGCCCTGCCCGCCGACCAGTACAACAGCGTCCTTGGATTCGACGCCTTCAACCCGGGCAGCAACTTCCGCGAGCTGTCCGATTCGGGCGTCGTCGCCGGCAACCAGAACGGGATCGTGTTCTTCCCCGGCAGCACGCCGCTGTACAAGAACGGCACCCTCATCGGCGGGCTGGGCGTGAGCGGCGACGGCGTCGATCAGGACGATGTGGTCACGTTCGCCGGCGGCGGCCAGTTCATTCCAAGCCCCGGCTCCGGCATCGTGCGTTCCGACCAGGTGTTCGTCCGCGGCGTCCGACTTCCCTACCAAAAGTTCAACCGCAATCCACGCGGCTGAGCGCCTTCGACCGCGTTGGGTGGCATGCCTTCGCCGCCCAGAGGCGTAGGCATGTACGGGCGGCGACTAAATATGCTTACGCGGCTGACGCCACGAACGCATGCCACCCATCGTTGCGACTCGATGGTTTTCTTGTCTGCCTGGAAAGGCTAACCTACGTCATGCTCATCGACCGAACGCATCGCGGTTGGGCCGTGGCGACGACGTTGTTGTTGGCCATCGCGACGACGCTGTACCTCGGTTACGCGCGGGCCTGGCCGGGCGGGCCGAGCGGGCGCACCTGGCCCGGCATGTTGTTCGGCGTGGCGGGCACGCTGCTGATGGTCTTCGCCGGCCTGTTGGCGGTCCGCAAAAAAACGGTGCGGCTCCGGCTGGGCAGCCTCAGTTGGTGGCTCCGCGGACATCTCTGGCTGGGGCTCTTGAGCATCCCATTAATTTTCTTTCACGCCGCCTTTCGCTGGGGCGGCACGCTCGAAATCCTCCTGTGGATCACGCTCGGCATGGTGATCGCCAGCGGCATCGTCGGCCTCGTGCTGCAAAATATCTTGCCACGGGTGATGTGGCAGCAATTGCCGGCCGAGATCATCCCCGACCAACTGGCCCAGGTCTGCCACGGCCTGGCGACGCGGGCCGACGAAGCCGTGATCGACGGGTGCCAGCCCGCCGCCATGGAAACCGCGCTGACGCGTTCGCCGGCCGTGCTGGCCGCCGCACCCGCGGAACCGGCCGTATGGCTGGCCGGATTCTACCTGCGCAACGTCCGCGAATTCCTCGATAGCGCGGCCGCCATCGATTCGCCCTTAGCCAGCGAGCAGCAGTCCCAGTTGATGTTTGAACGGGCCCGCTCCCTGTTGCCGTTCGATTTCCACGCGACGCTCGACAAGCTGGAACAAGCATGCGACGAGCGCCGCCAACTGAGTCGGCAGGAGCGGCTCTATCGGCTGTTGCACGGCTGGCTGAAAATCCACGTGCCGTTCTCGATCGCCCTGTTCGTATTCATCGTCGTGCACATCATCACGGCGCTGTACTATTGACCGCCAGTGTGGCACGCCCAGAGCGTCAAGCGATGGGCGTGGTAGAGAGTCTGAGAGTCTGAGAGTCGGCCACGCCCTTCGCTGGAGGCTCAGGGACGTGCCACACCGATTTCCCCTATTTCCCCGGCAGCTCAAACACCGGATCAAACGGCTTGTCGCGGTGCTGCAGATATTCCACCGCCCGCGCCAACAAGAGCAGCGTCGGCCCGTCCTTCGCATGTGCCCGCAAAATGTCCGACAGCACGTTGATCGAATGGGCGAGCTCCTGCTTCTCGAACGAGGCCAGCGCTTCTTCATACTGCTCGCAGAGCTGCTTGGTCTCCGGCGTCTCCGCGGGACACAACTCGTACAGCATGATCGGCTCCTCGATGTTGACCACCCGCACGCTGCACAGCCGACGCGACAGCGGCTCGCCACGCAATTGTTGAAACGTCGCCCCAGTGACCACCACGTCCGCCCCTAGATACTTCGTGGCTCCCTGCACGCGGCTGGCCGTGTTCACCGTGTTGCCGAACGGCGCGTAGCGGAACTTACGCGCGAAGCCCACGTTGCCCACCCGCGCGCTGCCCGTGTTGACGCCGAAGCCAAGCTGCGTTCGATGCCCCAGCTCCCGCTGCCATTTCTCATCGAGCTCCTTCACCAGGCGGGCCATGTCGAGCGCCGTCTGGCAGGCCCGCGTGGCGTGATCCGGTTGCTCGGCCGGCGCGCCCCACATCACCATCAGCTCGTCGCCGATGTAGTCGACCAGCGTGCCGTCGTACGCCGCCGCGCAATCGGCCATCCTGCCCATCACTTCGCTCAGCCATTTCATCGTCACTTCCGCGCCGAGCTGCTCGCTGATCGCGCTGAAGCGGCGAATATCGGCAAACAGCAGCGTCACCTCCGTGTCGCGACGGGTCAAAAGATCGGCGTTGGCCGCCAGTTGCCGCGATAGCTCTGGCGTGAAAAACTGCTCGAAGCGAACCTGCGCCTCGGCCGCCGCCCGTTCCTGATCCACGCGGGCCCGGCCGGTCGATACGCCCCGCGCCAGCGTCTCCACCAGCAGTGCTTCCAGCTCGTCGATTACCACGCCCAGCCGCGAGCCGGTCGTGTGCCGATCGCCGTACAACATGCCGATCACGTTGCCCGCGCGGTCCAAAAGGGGCGAAGCCACGGCCACGGTCACGTCTTCGGTCCCCACGGTGCCGGTGATGTTGCCGCTGGGCGTGGTCCAGATCGTCCGTTTTTCTTCCATTACGCGGCGGATCAGGCTGCTGATCGGAATCCACTCGCTGCTCGGCCCCAACACCGCTCCCCGGCGATGGTACGAAGCGGCCACCGTCCAGCGACCGCCGTCGACGACCTCCAGCACGCGGCCCGAGTCGAGCCCGATGAGGTCGACCATCTCCTTGGCGGCCCGCTCGTAGAAATCGGCCGAAGCGACCGTGCTCTGCAGCACTCGTGTCACCGCCCCCAGCCACTTGATGAGCTGGCTGTTTTCGGTGTCGCTCAATTTGCCGGCCAGCGGAAAATTGCTGCTCAAGCTGCCGTCGGATGGTTCGTCGTTACTACCCGGCGGCAGCATCGGCTGGCCCATGGACACGAATTCCGGCCCGGGTGCCGCTTTGTCCGACTTGATCTCGATCCGCCGATCCACCGCCGTCAGCATCACCGGCAGCGACAGCCTCCGCTGCTGTTTCGGCCACAACGGCTCCTGGGCCTCGATGTGGATCACGTTCGCCTGGCTCAGGCTGGTGATCTGCACTTCGCGGCTGCCCAGCGGCGTGATCAACATCAGTTGCCGCGACATCGTCACCAACTCTTTGCCGGCGATCGGGATCCGACAGCCGCCCGACATCGGCCGCGACGCGTACAGTTGGCCCGCGTCCTCGTCGTTCTCGCGGCCCAGTTCCGTCGGCTGCTCCAACGGGCCGCAGTACATCCGCGCGACGCCGACGTACACTTCGAGTTTCGAGTCGCTGGCGATCATGGCCGGAAAATGAGGTGCTGGGAAACGGCCCGGCGCCGCTCCAAGGAAAAGTCGCCCCCGCGGATTGCGGCCCGCGCCTGACTGCTGCGCCTTCGAGTGTAATCAGCCGGAAGCACGCTGGGTAGCCGCCCGCAGTGCACTCCTCTCGCTCCGTTCGGCTGCGCTCACGGCCGAAGCCGCGAGAGGGTGGCTGGGGCAACGCCCCAGGACGACTCGCCCGTTGTAATTCGCCCCCGACTATGCTAATTTCGCCACACTCTCCCTCATTTTCAATTCGGCGGCAACAACATGCCAACGCCCCAGCGCATCGTCATTTTGGGCGGCGGGTTCGGCGGCGTCTACACCGCCAAGCATCTCTGGCGGGCGCTCTCCGCCGACGAACGCACGCGGGTCAGCGTCTCGCTCGTCAGTCCCGAAAACTATCTCGTCTTTCAGCCGCTCCTGCCGCAAGTCATCTCCGGCACGCTCAACACGCTCCACATCATCAGCCCTATTCGGCGGATCGCCCCGCACGCCGCACTCCACGTGCGCCCCGTCGAACGAATCGACACGCAGCGCCAAGTCGTCCACCTCGCCGCCGACTACTTGCCCCGGCCGATCGAATTGCCGTACGACCACTTGGTCATCGCGCTCGGCACGCGCTTGGCGCGCGGCATGGTCCCCGGCCTGCAGGAGCATGCGATTCCGTTCAAGTATCTGGGCGACGCGCTCCGCCTCCGCAATCACCTCGTCCACTCGCTCGAGGAAGCGGCCATCGCCGACGACCCGGCCGAGCGCGAGCGGCTGCTGACGTTCGTCGTAGCCGGCGGCGGATTTTCCGGCGTCGAGTGCATCGCCGAAATCCGCGACTTTTTGGAACACGCCATCCGCGCCTATCCGGGCATCCGGCACGACGCGATCCGCACCGTCCTGCTGCAAAGCGCCGACCATATTCTGCCCGAGATGAAGCCGTCGCTCGCCCAGTTCGCGCACCGCCTGTTGGAAAAACGCGGCGTCGAAATCTGGCTCAACACGCGGCTCACCGCTGTCACCGAGCAGTCGGCCATCGTTGCGAACAAAGCTACCGGCCAGACAACGACGATCCCCACGCGCACCACCGTGGCGACAGTTCCGGTCGAGCCGCACCCGCTGCTCGACGGCCTGCCGCTCGCCAAAACCCAGGGCAAAATCCTGGTCACGCCCACGCTCAACTCCGAGGCCGCGCCCAACGTGTGGGCGCTCGGCGATTGCGCGGCCATCCCGGTGAAGGACGGCCGCTTCGCCCCGCCCACCGCTCAGCACGCCGTCCGACAGGCGCAGCTCTGCGCCCGCAACATCGTGTCGGCCATCCGCGGCCGGCCACTCGAACCCTACGGCTTCCAGTCGCTCGGCACGCTGGCCTCGCTGGGCAGCCGCTCGGCCGTGGCCGACGTCATGGGACTTAAGCTCTCGGGCATCCTGGCCTGGATGCTGTGGCGCGCCGTCTACCTGGCCAAGTTCCCCGGCTGGGATCGCAAGGCCCGCATCGCGGCCGATTGGCTGATGGACGTGTTCCTGCCGCGCGATATCGCCCAACTGCGGATCTTTCGCGACGCCTCGGTCCGCCGCGAGCACTTCGAGCCGGGCGAGACCGTATTCCGCCAGGGCGACCTCGGCGACCGCGTGTACTTCGTCATCGACGGCGAAGCCGAGATCGAAGTCGACGGCCACGTCGTGCACGTCTCGCGCGCCAGCGACGTGATCGGCGAAGTGGCGCTGGTGCGCAATGTGCCGCGCACGGCCACGGTCCGCGCCCGCACGGCCCTGAACATGGCCTCCGTCTCGCGCGACACATTTCACACGCTGGTCGCCCACTTCCCGGGCGTTCGCGCAGCGATGGAAGAAATCATCGAGCGCCACATGGACCCCCACGCCGAAGATGCGCTCCAACCCATCGCCGACCTGGCCGATTCCCATCTGCCGCATGAGAGCGGCTAGAACCGATTTGCGGTCGTGTGTAGCTGGACTCGCAAGAGTTCAGCATTTGGGCATCGATCTGAATTCTTGCGAATTCAGCTACAGGGCACGAGAGCGGATAGAGTCCTTCCTGGCGGCCCGCGCCGTCCACGGCCGCGAAGCGGCAAGAGTCAATAGCCGGGGACGTGCTCGACGAGCCACGCGAGCGCGGCGAGTGCGACGATAACGACGACGAACGCCGCGAAGGTCCAGGCAAACGTGCGATATACCGATTTGCGGGATTTTGCGCAATCGGAGCAGAGCCAGAGGGGGACCGACGATCGAACGGGTGGCGAAAGCTTGGGAGTGCCGCGAGACTCACTCCAAGTATCGAACGACGGTTCCGCCGGGGCGATCTCTTTGCCGCAATTGCCGCAACGCATGGTAATGCCAATACAAGCCTCGGCGACAGGCCTTCCACTATCATACTATGATGCTTGGACTGCGGCTCCGCCAATATCGTCATCGCAATGCCCTTGCGGCCGAATTATCGGGCCATGTCGGCAATCGAATGGATGGAACGTGCAAGCGGGGTTTCTACCGCGATCGCGCGTCGAGCGGGTATTGGTTGATCAACGAAGAGCACTGGCGGAGCCAGTGGCACCCGGGCCCTTCGCTGGCGGACTGGTCCGAGATGAATTGATGGGTTCCCGTCGCGGGCAAGATCCCGCGCGCCGGAGGCGTTTACGAAAAAATCTTACGGTATTACGCCCCCGAATGGAAATTTGTTGCACTGTCTGACGTGACACTTATACTGATGGCGGCCGAGGCCAACGCTTTCGGCGAACGATCCTCTCAAGTTTCGACGGGAAGGCGCTAATGATTCGGATTCCACTGGGCTGCCTTCTGGCAAGCGTGATTCTCGCAAGTTCGGCAGGCGCGTTACCGCCCACGATGAACATTCTCGAAACAGCTCAGCCGAGCTCGGAACTCGGAACTGGCGGGAATGCGCTCGGTGATACCCAGTTCATGGCCGCACGATTTTCCGTCAGTGCACCCACGCAGATTACGAGCGTGGGCGGCAACATTGGGAGCGGTCCGTCGCGGGAGTCGCTGTTCGCGGCGATCGTGAGGCTCTCCGGCCCCGGCGCGGTGCCGGTCCCTGGTACGTGGCCCAACGCCCAGAGCGCATTCAACCCGCAGGATATTGTTGGAACGACGCTGTTTACTGCGTTTCCGCCCGAAGTTTCACGTCATATTACGATCCCGTTTTCGCGCCTTCTTGAGCCAGGCCACTATGCGCTCGTGTTCGGATCGGGCATGTTCGGTGCGACGGCAATCGGGTACATGCCGGAAAACAATCCGGTGAATCCGGGGCAAGCGTCGCTAATGGGTTGGTGGGACACCTTTCAGGATCCGGAAACCGGAAAGATCCTGTGGCATTGGAACGAAATGCCGCTCTACCCAACGACAATGCGGTTTGTCGTCCAGGGGTATGTCGTGCCTGAGCCCGCGGCCGCGGTGCTGTTCGTCATGGCACTTGCGATCCTCCAACCTTTATTTTTGGCTGGGCGTTTCAGTCGTCGACGTTGACACTGGCCATGTCGGTCATCGAGTGGACGGAACGTGCAAGCGGGTTTCCGCCGCGGTTGCGTGTCGAGCTGGTGTCGGTGAATTGATGAAGAGCACCGGCCGCGGCGAGTGGCACGCGTGCGAATCGTACCGCGAAGCGGTTATACAGCGTAGCCCAGGGTCGCCCTGAGCTTGCGAAGGGCGCACCCTGGGTCGTTGTGCATATAGGATCGGTTTACGCCGAAGGCGTTACACAATGTCTTGGCGATCGTGGCCGTGTGGTTGTTAAACCCCGCTGGGGTTTGGTGTTGTGGTCTCGGTTACCCATGGTGCGCCCCTCGACAAGCTCGGGGCGACCCTGGGCTACGGTGTGAGACGCCTTCGGCGTTGTGCGTCATTCGGCGGATGGATCACTGTGCTTCGCATGTAGCCTACTGTTTCAGAAGATAATGTTCTCGCGCTACCGATAACGGAACTCGCGCACCGTCGTGATCCGTGTAGCGCCAGAATGTCCAGCCATCCGTCGAAAGATAGCTCCCAGAGATGGATGCCTTTGCCGCCGCGCCCGCCGCAGATGGGGATTTGTACATCGCTCCTCGAAACTCAATTTGACCATCGGGAGTGATCGTTGCGCGAAGCGTTTGGCCCTTATAATCGGCCGATAATTCTGTTCCGGCCGCCATCACGCCTGTCCGAATGAGCTGTGGGACGACTTCGCTCAATCGAAACCCAAGCGCATGAAACTTATGCGAGAGCGTATCAGCGCGACGTCTTCTTACCTGTTTTGCTTTCCTTGCATTCGACGTGCCGTCTATGCTGGGCTTAACAGGAAAATCAAACGTTATCGCGGCACGCTGCAGGCTTGCTCTTATTTCCTTCGGCGCGAGGTCGGGAACCTTCTTGGCCACGAGGCGAACAACGGACGGATCTGGCGTCGATGAGAAAAGATCGCGTACAGCAACTTGAACCTGACGGTCCACAAAGTGGGCCTTCCACAAGGCCGAAATCTCGTTCTTGCGCATCCGGTCCTTTGACATCAACGCGAGCGTTTCACTCGCCGTCACTGGATCATCGGCAATCCTGATGGTGCGAAAGAGTTTCTCCTCAATCGGAACGGCCGCGTGGGAATTGTACAGGCGGTATTCATTGCCATCTGTCAATACAACCCACGCGACGCCCGCGACGCCGGCATAGCCCATTATTTGGTTCGCCCACTTTCTATCGTCGAGATTCTGGCCGAGACCCTTCGCCTCGACAAATAGACACGCGGTGCGGAGCAGGAATAATGCAAAATCAACGGGCTTGTCCTGCTTGCGAATCTTGTATTCGCGTTGAACTTCCTCCAAATCTTCGACATCCCAGCCCAAGGCGCGCAGAACCGGTTGCAAAAGTGTTCCCTTCGTATCCTGCTCGTTGATTCCTTTCGAGCGGTAACGGTCAGCGCGCTCTTTAACGCGACGCAGCGTGTC
>JBIOWO010000152.1:0-14863 GCA_044868555.1 Lacipirellulaceae bacterium
CGACTGGCACCAGCAGTACATTTAGAATTGAGAACCGCAACGCCATCCTTCAGGTAGGCGCTACCAATGGCATTGCAACGAATGCCTACGTGGACATTGGCGGCAATGTCGGGAATCCCGGCGGGCCCCCCGCCGCGGTTCTGGATCTGAACGGATTCGATCAACGACTCGTCGGCGTAAGCAATTACCTCAACAACGGGCAAGCCGAGAATATTACGAATAGCTCGACCACTACCGCATCAACGTTGACCTTAGCCCCGGCCAATCCGACCACGAATCCCAACCAGGCGAGACTCGTGTTTACCGCCGGCTCCAATGGGATCGGGGGCAACGCCAACATTTCCGATGCCGACCCGAGCTTTCCATTGAGCATTGTCGTTAACGGCGATGCGGCGGGCATTCAATATCTGACCACACCAAACGGTTCCTATCGCGGTACAACGACCCTGACCAGCGGCACCCTCGCCATCAGCTCGCTGGCCGACGCCGGCTCGAACAGCAGCATTGGGGCATCGTCGGTGGCCAATCCGGCAACCGATTTGGTCTTCAACGGGGGGACGCTGCGGTACGTCAACTCAAGCCTGAACAATGCTAATGGGACCGTTGCACTCAGTAATAGCACGACCCCGAGCACCAACCGGAATTTCAACATCAATAATGGCACCAGCGGCACCATTGACGTGGAAGCGGCGGGAACGACGCTGACCTGGTCCGGTGGCTCAGCCAACACCACCGGCACGCTCGTCAAAGCGGGGCCGGGCACGCTGATCCTTTCCGGGACGAACGCGCATACGGGCGGGACGAGCGTCAACGCCGGCACGCTGCAGGTGGACGGAAGCTTGGCGACTGGAACCGTGAACGTGGCGAGCACCGCCCTACTGAAGGGCACCGGAACGTTTGGTGGAACGATCAACGCCGCTTCCGGAAGCATCATTGCCCCGGGCGCCAGCGTCGGCACTTTGACGACTGGCGGGCTGACCGTCAACAGCGGGTCGTTTCTCGACTTTGAATTTGGCGCCGGCATCAACGATATGATTACGGTTTCCAATGCCGGCGGATTGCAGATCAATGGCGGTAATTTGCACCTCTACAACGAAGGCACGGTCACTGATTTCTCGACCAATGGCACCTACACGTTGATGAATATCAACGGTGGTTTCAGTGGCTCATTAACCAATCTCACGGTGGCTAACTCCGTCGCCGGAAAGTTTTATACCCTCAGCAACAGTCCCGCGACTGGAATCCAGTTGACGATCGGCTCAGCCACGACCGTCGATTGGGATGGAAGCGACAGCACTTCCTGGTCGGCCGGCGGAAACTGGATTGGCGGTTCGTCTCCCAATGCGGTTGGCACGTCCGTCCGGTTCAATGGCACAAACCTCACTGGAGGCTCCAACACCACGGTATCGGTTGATGGCGGCGGCAAAACGGCGAGTGGCGTGATTTTCAACAGCGACCTCTCCAACAACTCGTTTACGATCGCTGGTCCGAGCACTTTGACACTCAACAACGGGGTCGCAGCCGCGGCAATAAACGTGAACCAGGGGTCGCACACTATCTCCGCGCCAATCCTATCGACCAATACATTGTCGGTGTCGTTCGCCAATGCAGGCGAATTGGCCGTCAGTGGTTCAATCAGCGGCGCGAAGCCGCTTTCGATCTCCGGCACGGGCACCATGACCTTGACCGGCGCGAACGCTCATTCTTCGACATCCATCTTCGCAGCCGCTGCAAACTCGGCCACCTTGAATGTGGGCACGTTCGGCGGCAGTTCAACGACCGGCACGTTGGGCACCGGCGACGTCACGATGTCCGGCGGTGCCGTTTTGAATTTCAACCGCAACAATGCCTATAACTTTGGCGGTGGCATCGTCGGCTCGGGCGTGGGCGCGGGCAGCGTGAACCAACTCGGCACCGGAACGACGACAGTGACCGGCGCCATCAACAATGTCACGAGCGTTAACGTCTCGGCAGGCACAATGGTCGCTTCCAGCACGATCAATCAGACGGGCGGAATCAACGCGACCGGTAGCGGATCCTTGACGGCCAACGGCGGCATCAGTGGCGCGGGCGCGCTGACGGTGAATACCACCGGAACCGTTGCGCTCAATGCCGCCAACTCTTACACGGGAGGAACCATGATTTCGGGTGGCACCGTGAATCTTGGCGCTGTCGGAGCGCTGCCGGCAAATTCCACGCTGGGAGTCGACGGCGGCACGCTCAATTTGAACGCCAACAACATCTCGCTCACCGCTTTTCAAGATACGGTGGCAGGCGGCACGATCACCAATAATGGAGCGGCCGCCAGCACGTCGACGATTACGTTCACCGGCCCGGGCGGCAGTGACGACATCTTTGCTGCGCTCCGCAACGGCGCCGGCGGCGGCAAGGTGGCGGTCGTGACCAGCATCACAAATGCCCAAAGCGGAAATATCTTTGTCTTGAACTTCCACTCATCGGGTACCTATAGCGGCGGCACGACGGTCAATTCCCAGAGCATTCAGGCCAGCGCCAACAACGCATTTGGCACCGGCCCTATCACCATCAACGAGAACAACTCCAGCACCAATTCCAGCCAGATTCTGCTGGCTCCTGGCGTTTCGATCGGCAACAACATTACCATCGCAAAAGGCTATCCGCACCCGGTCAACGGCGTCGGTAATTTTGGCGTCATTCAGCAAACCGCCGCCGGTGGCGATACGACCGTCACGGGTACGGTCACGATCCTGTCCAACAATCTGAATGATGGATTGTTTATGGGCCCGGCGGTGGGAGGCGCTGATTTCCTGAATGTCCAGGGAGCTGTGAATGCTTCGGGCACGGCCGACACGATCGTCCAGATTGACGGACAAGTCAAATACTCCGGCGGCGGTAACTATCCGAACATCGTGGTGAACGGTCGGGCTCAATTGGCGTCCAATAACGGGCTTAGCCAATCGGCTGTGATTCAGGTCGCCAACACAGCCAACGGCACGCTCGACCTGGCCGGCTTCAATCAGACCGCCGCGGCTCTGGTTGCAACTTCCGCCAATGTCGCCTCCGTGGAAAACAGCGGCGCTGGTCCCAACACGTTAACGCTCAAACCTTCCGGCGCCAACGATTTTAACGGCACGGTCACCGGCAATATCAACTTGCTGGTCGGGGGATCCGGCACGCAAACCCTCTCCGGCCTCAACAACAGCTATACGGGCGCCACGATGGTTACGGCCGGCACGCTCAGCATCGCGAGCGCCTTCCTCGCCGATGCGGCCGATGTCTTTGTAAAGACGGGCGGTTTGTTCGACCTGAACTTTGCCGGCACGGATACGGTGGACTCGCTCTTTTTGGCCGGTGTCGCAGCAACGGCCGGTTCGGTGTGGGGTAGTGCGCTATCGGGCGCTCCGAACGTCAGCCCGCTGCTCACCGGCACCGGCACATTGACGGTCTCGACCACCGGCCCTGCGCTTCCCGGCGACTACAACAGCAACGGCATCGTCGACGCGGCCGACTACGTCCGTTGGCGTGACAACGTGGGCACCAGCAATGTCCTGCCCAACGATCCCACGGGTGGCACCATCGGCCAGACTCAATACGATGTGTGGCGGATCAACTTTGGCGCTACGCCCGGCAGCGGCAGCGGGTTCGGACAAACGTCCGCCGTCCCCGAGCCGGGCACATGCGCGCTCTGCCTCTTGGCGCTGTGTGGAGTGGCGGCCGTTTCGCGGCGGCGAACGTCGTAGAGCAACTGCCGCATTCGCCAGCAAGCATCATCGCGGACCGACGTCGCCCGCCAGGTACTCAATCGGTCGGCATCGTGGCCGACCCGATGCAGCTCGTAACCGTCTCAATCCCGAGGCCGGTCCGATTGCGCCGCGCCGCGCGGAAGGCAGCAGCACTCAACCGTCAGTCATCAGACTGCGGGGCGGTTGCGTCGGAACTGGCGTTCCAGTTGATCTCCTTGTCTCCCCCTCTCCTTGTCTCCCCGTCTCCTTGTCTCCCCGTCTCCCCGTCTCGGTGTCTCCCCCTCTTTTCCACCGCCCCGCGGCACCTACCGCGCCCCAAGTCGATGCGGTAGAATCACGGGTCCGCCAAACGGCTCCCTTAGCTCAATTGGTTAGAGCAACTGACTCTTAATCAGTAGGTTGATGGTTCGATTCCATCAGGGAGCACTAAATCTTTTTGCTGCAAGGATTTGCGAACGGCCATTGCTCTTCCAAATGGCCATCGGAGCACAAATTCGAATCAGTGCGCCTGTGCTCGCGGCGATTGTTTTTAGCGATCCTGAGTTTTGCGTCGTAGTGCTCAAGGTCGACTCGCCCGTCCAGTCTTTCAGGCATCCGTCAGATCCCAAGGTCGCGAGGCCGGCTTGCGTCGGATAAGGCACGCCAAGCACTCGGCGCGCGATGATGCGGGAAAGTGCCAATCGAGCATCGCGACACAGGCGTGCACGTGCCCGTCGCCAGCTTGGGTTCGCTCGCCACGCGTTTCTCTCTGTGGCAAACGATAATTCGTCCAGATCACAGCTCGCTTGACATCTGCCGACGGGCTTACTAACATACTCTTAGTTTAAGAGTATGTGTATTTCCAGAGCAACCTTCTAATTCTTAAGGAGCTCAGTCATGCCGTCGCGCGAGTTGGAGCGAGTCGCTGCGGACTTATCGTCGATACGCGACGCGATGCGGTTAGGCAAACCGTATACGTGGAACGACGTGAACCGGGACTTGGTGATCGCCTTTTGCGGTCTGCTGGCGATGCTGCTGATGCTGTTTTCTCCGCTGGGAAATAAGTTGGCATTCACGCTGGGTTTGTTGCCTGGAGTAATATATTGTCTCCATACCAGCGCTCAGCTACACGGCCGGCGAGGAACTCAACCCAGCCCTTGGAAGGAAGAAAGGCTTACGTTGCAGGCGCTGGGGATTGCGGTTCCGTTGGTAGTTGTCTGGCTTTTGTGGAGTCGGGTCGTTGGGACCATCGATATTCAGAGCGCCGGTGCGGGTACTTTGTACTTTTTTGGCGTCGGGCTTGGTGTCTTGGGCATCATTGATCCCCATCGACGACGGTACCTTGCCGGAAGCCCTGTCCTGCTCGCCTACGGGTTGGCGACGCCGTCGCTCACGCCCCAGCAAATGGTGTTGGGGGCAGCGTTGGCACTCCTGGCCAGCAGCCTCCTATCGGCAGGTATTACGGTTTTCCAACTGCGATTTGACAGTAACGTGTCCAGCCAAGGCGAAGCAGCGCGATGAGCGAACTGCCGATCGACTTCAATGGATTGGACAGCTCGGTCTACGGTCCCGTGCGATTAGGGATCTTGGCGACTCTGCAGATGGATGGCGCGCTCGATTTCACCACGCTAAAGAAGCGATTGGACGTAGCCGATGGAGCGATTGGCATTCACCTGCGCAAGCTTGAGGACGTCGGCTACCTAACCTGCAGCAAGTCGTTTGTCGGGCGGCGACCCAAGAGTGTTTATCGCATCACCAACCAAGGCCGCCGCGCTCTAAATAACTACCTGAATGCGATGCAACAGGTCATTGATGCGGTCAAAGAACAGTCGTAAACCGTGTACAATAGAACATAACCAGAGCAATCATCAAGGATTTACTCATTATGATATCTCGCTACCGGAGTTGTTTCGCATCCGTCTTGTTCAGTGCAATTAGTGTTGCGTCTGTCCCGTCTCATGCAGCGGAGCTTCGCTTGCCTGTAGCAGTGGTGTCGGAGGTAGAACACATCCCTGCACACGATTCTTCGATATCTGCGGGCTTTTACTCTGTCGCTGACCTCGTCCGACTTACGAGGCTTAATTCAGTAGAAGTTCCGGAACAGACCGCCGGTGAGGTTGCCATCGACCAGTTTGTCGGTTCATGGCAGATGGGCGATATGGCGATCTTTCGCGTGGAGGCGGCCGAAGGATATATGTTTCGAATATCGCCGCATCCCGACACGGATTATTCCGTCATGGAGTCCATCATCAGTTTCTCGACAGGTGGTGATATTCTGAGTGAATCGGAGTTGGCAGTCACCTTTGAGAACCTGCAGGGAACTGCACCCACACTTAATTCAGCGCTGGGCGACCTGTATGGACTAACTGGCGACCTGGGCAGGTATATTTCATATGGTTTTACCTACGAAGTCACAGGGCCGTTTACTTTTACAGCCTTCGAAGCTTCATTCGTCACCACAAGTCCCGGACAATTAAACGCCCTCGGAGCGAATTCAAATTTTCTTATATCTGTGGATGCGGGCGCACGAAGGGTACTAGCCGATCATCGACTGCTCGAACTGATTCCTATTCCCGAGCCATCGAGCGCATTGCTGTTGCTAGCTGGCATCGCCATGGTCAGTTTTGAAGTCAGGAAACCTATCAAGTCGGTGCTAATCGCTGGTATATTTGGAAAGCGCGTAGTCTAGTTTTGCCGGGACTTCGCACGAGGCGCCGTTTCTCTTAATCAGTAGGTTGATGGTTCGATTCCATCAGGGAGCACTAACTCGTTTAGCAGCAGTCGGCTGCAGTCGTTAGAAAAGTGGCCACGGCTCATTGAATTCAGCGAGCCGCCTCTTGATGGTCGCGGCGTAAGCTACTTGTCATCTGCAGATATCGAGCCTTCGTCGATCGGCCCAACGTATCATGGCGCCACAGGTCGCGACCGGATTGCGCCCAATATTTCTCCTGTTCTGGCGAATTACCCCCGGCGAATCCGCACCTTCTGAAATAAGTCCTTATGATCCCTAGGTTTGCTTCGGGCTGGCGTTTGACGGTTCCAGTGCTCATCTGCCTGGCAGGCGTTATCGCATTCAGGTATCACAGCGATCGAGATGAAATCGATGAGTTGATCAAGTCGGAAATGGCCAGGCAGAAGATTCCCGGGGTTTCTCTGGTCGTACTGAAAGACGGGGCAGTCATCAAGGCACAGGCATTCGGGACGGCGGACCTGGCATCGGACGCACCGATCGCGACCGATACCATTTTTCGAATTCAATCGGTGAGCAAGCAGTTTACGGCGACCGGCGTGTTGATGCTGGTGGAAGCCGGAAAAATTGGGCTCGACGACCCGGTGGGCCGTTATCTGGACGGGTGCCCCGAGACATGGCAAAGCTTGACCGTTCGCCATTTGCTCACGCAGACCTCCGGGCTGGTGGACTTCATCAACGAACCCACGGTCGACCTGCAACTGGACGCCACTGAGGAAGAATTGCTGAAGTCGATTGCCGCGCGCCCGCTCAAATTCAACCCCGGCGATGCTTGGGACTACAGCAATTCCAACTACCATTTGCTGGCGATGATCATTCGCAAGGTGAGCGGACGGTGGTACGGTGATTTTCTCGCCGAGAGAATTTTCAAACCCCTCGGAATGACAAAGACGGCGGTGATCCGCGAAGGGGAGCGCGCCCCTGGCCAATCCAAGGGTTACTTCCGAGAGAATGGCAAAGTGCTCCCGGGGTCGATCGTTGCGCCTTCCATCGCGAGCTATGGTGGCGGAGGTGTTTGCTCCACGGTCCTCGACCTGGCCAAGTGGGACGCCGCGCTTTACACCGACCGACTGCTGAAACCCGCCACGTTAGAGCAAATGTGGACACCCGTGAAGCTGAACAATGGCACGACTCACGGCTACGGCTTTGGGTGGGAGCTTGACCAGATCGCCGGCCATCGTCGCATGTGGCATGCCGGCAGGTGGACGGGATTTGCCGCTCAGATCGACCGATATGTGGATGATCGGCTAACGGTCATCGCGCTTGCCAACCTTGCAGACGCTTCACTCGCGAGAATCATGCGAAAGATTGCAGGCACCTACGTGCCTGAGCTTTCGCCGCCAGTCTACCAATCAATCGTCGACAAAGAGCCCCAGGTGACGGCCAGGTTTTTCGACGTATTGCGTCGAAGCGCCGAGGGTGGCCTCCGCCCGGAGGATTTCACATCGGATGTATGGGCATATCTGGAATCGAGGGCGGAACAGACTTGGATGGACATGTCCGCGATTGGTCCCATCGAAAAACTCATCCTCGTCGAGCATTCGGAGCAAAACGGCGAACGAAGCTACCGTTACCAGGCCCGGTTTAAGAACACGACTTTCATCATGCATTTTGTCATCACCGACGACGACAGGATTTCCGTGATGATGCCGGAACTCGATCCGTGAGCGATCGGGAGGAGCTCGCAAAAAAACGCATCCGTGCGACACACCGACCAGATTCGTTTGGTCAGTTTTCAAGTCAGGAAACCTATGGAATCGGTGCTAATCCCTGCTATATTTGGAAAGTGCATGTTCTGTTTTTGCCGGGATTTCGCACGAGGCGCGGTTTCCCTTAATCAGTAGGTTGACCGTTCGATTCCATCAGGGAGCACTAAGTCCTTTAGGGCAGCGACTTGCGTGGTTGCTCTTCGTGCCCGATTCGGCATCGAGTCACTGAGTCGTACCAGTGCGCTCGCGCTTCCTTCTCAGCAATGGCGCACCTGAATCGTGCATGTCATTCCCTGTGATGATCGGGCAAATTGGCGTCGTTTTTGAACAGTTAAACAATAATTTCGTCAGGCGGAAATCACCTTGAAGACGCGGTAGCACACGGAACGACCACTACAAGCAGTTTCAAGACTGAAGCTGGGGTCTGTGACCCCGGCGGATGTACCGAAATGCCTGTCTCACAAAGACCAGCTACAGTAGGATTTGAAACTTTCTCGAATGACCACTTTTTCGACGCCGGAGGGGCCATCCCATGGCACGTACCAATACAGTGGACGAGCGCCTGGAGGAACTGGAGCAAAAGCTAGAACGCGCCCGCAAGGATCCGCGCATCGGTCAACTTGTCAAGGCGGCGGGGAAGGGCGATGTCGCCACCGTCAAGCGGCTCCTCGCTGCCGGCGCCGACCCCAATGCCCCCGCGCCCAATCCCAATGTCCTGGAGACGCCCGTCTGGGCGGCGGTGCTGCGACGCAAACCCCAGGTCATCCAGCTCCTCGCCGATGCCGGGGCGGATTTGAATACGGGCTTCCCCTACACGCCGCTGGTCGTCGCGGCGGAATGGGGCAACCTGGAATTGCTTCGCGCTCTGATCGCCGGTGGGGCGGACGTCAATCGCGCCGACCGTTCCGACCAGACACCGCTCCTGATGGCGGTCGGCGAAGGCAAGGCGGCAATCGTCGAAGAGCTGCTCAAAGCCGGCGCCGACCCCAACTTCGTTGCCAAAAAACGCAACTACGAAGTCATCACTAACTATTCGCCCATCGAGTACGCAACCATAACCGGCCGGAAGGCGATCACGAAGCTACTCGTCGCCGCCGGTGGAGGTGGAAAGACGCTGCCGGCGATGCTCATGTGCACCGCCGCCGGCAAGGGCGACCTGGCAACGGTCAGGAAGTCGCTAGAGAAAGACCGAGTGAACATCAACTGTCACGACGCCCAACATAAGACCCCGCTGATCTGCGCCGCGATACAAGGACGGTCCAAGGTCGTTAGGTACCTGATCGATCAAGGAGCGGACGTGAACCTTCCCGCCGGCCCAAAGTCGAATAAAGAAAGTCCCCTCATCGCAGCGGCACTGTCGGGCAAAGTCGAAGTCGTCAAGCTGCTCGTTGATGCGGGCGCGAATTTGGATTATACGCCAAAAAATTACAAAGATGGCACCGCATTGGCGCACGCCAAGGGCGAGCGTCGCAGGGACGTGGTCAAGTACCTGCTCGAGGTGCAGAAAACCCGCGGCCAGCCCCAACCTAGCACGGCGGCGCGCGGAGTGAGCACGTTCGACACGAACGACGCAGCTTTCGTGATAGCCACTGACGTCGAATCCGCCGCGGGCGCCTTCGCCAAGCTGATCGGCGCCGGAGTCTGGAAGAAAAACGTCCTGGGCAAAAAAGTAAAGCTTACCAATCGCTGCTACGCCCTCTGGAAACTCATTGGCACGCCCTGGACGGCGGTGATCAAGCTCGCCGGTCACTGGCCGGACATCAAGGACGCCGTCGCGCTCTCCACATCGCTCAAAACCCGCGCCCTCTACGTCGGCAACAGCGACACCGCCGGCGTGACGCAATATTTCCTGTTCGACCACGGCCAACTGGTCGAAATGTTTGCCTACGGCACCACGCCTGACAACGCCAACGCCCAGACCGTCATCAAGCAGTTCGCCACCGCGTACGACGTCGATTTGTCCAAATTCCCGGACTTGTCGGTCAAAAAGTGCATGGTCTTTGCCTCAGCCCGTCGCAAGCTCGATTTGGCGACGATTAAGAACGACCTGGACTTCGTGAACGACTACGTGAGCGGACAGGATGCGTACATTTTCTTTGCCGAGGCCGATTGGGGCGAGGCCGGTCAGCGCATCGAGCTGACTCTGGAAGGCCTTGGGCCCGACGACATCGAGCGGCTCGATTACGTTGCCGTAGAGTAGGCCACAAATAACTTGGGACGAAATCAAAAGCAATGACTTCGTCCCCGTTGGTCATTCCCGGTACCTGAGACGATCTCCGTCGCATTCGCTGTGTTTGGTCTCGGAATGTTGGCGCTGCGGGACGACGCCGCAGCGCATCGTAAGCTTTTCGACAAGGCATTGCGATTGCATCGTGGCCCAATTGTCGATACGGGGCGTGAATTCGTCCGGCAAACGGTTCGTAACCGCATGTCACGCATTTACGTGCCGTCAGCTTTCAAGTCAGAAAACGAACGGACCTACGGAATCGGTGCTAATCCCTGCTATATTTGGAAAGCTCGTAGTCTAGTTTTGCCGGGATTTCGCGCGCGGCGCCGGTGCTCTTAATCAGTAGGTTGATGGTTCGATTCCATCAGGGAGCACTACGTATTCTCGCTACAAGGATTAGCGAGCGGCGGTTTCACTTGAAAATGGCCGTCGGCGCGCTGACTCGAATCAATGCGCCTGTGCTTGACTGCAGCAGCATCCTGCAATTCGCGCCGCAACACCATGCTGCCCGATTTCTATGCGGCAGTGATCGGTTAGATGAGACGACCTGACGCACACCGTCCCGTCGGCGCACGGTTGCTCAGGTCGATTCGTCGTTAGTCGGCGAATGATCGGAGATCCACGAGCGGACTTCGTCAAGCGTCGACTTCAATATCGCCATGGATTTTGGCCTGGCAGGCCAGGATGTAGCCCTCGGCTCTGTCTTGATCGGTCAGCGCATCCTCGACGGCCATTGTCACCCGACCCGAGACCAGCTTGACGCGGCAGGATGCGCACGTGCCGGAACGGCAGGCGTTGTCGATGGAGACGCCGGCCGTATCGGCCGCGTCAAGAATTGTCGCATCGACCGGAACGGGCGCGGTCACGCCAGAAGCCAGGAAGATAGCCCTGCCCGCGATCTCCGTTGATCCCGCATCCTTCGCGGACGGATCGCGTTTGACCGTCCCGAACGCCTCTGTCTTGACGTGGGTAGGGGGGACGCCGAGCGAAACGAGTGCGGCCTTGACCGCGTCCATCATCGGCGGCGGGCCGCATACATGCACCCGATGGGCCGAGAGATCAGGCACGGTCGTAGCGAGCAAGGCCGCATCGATTCGGCCGACGCGCCCGGACCACGGCTCGTCTTGCGGGCCGCTCATGGTGATGGTGACGCCGAGATTGGTGTTGCGTGCCTGGAGCTCGGCCAATTCCTCTCGAAAAATGAAGTCGCGCGGCGACCGGAAGCAAAGGATTAAGTAGACCTTGCCCATCCAATCAGTCTCGGTGAGATAACGCACTGCGCTCATCATCGGCGTAATCCCCACACCGCCGCCGATCAGGACCACACTCTCCGCCTCTTCCCCACTGAAGATGAAGGTCCCGTTCGGTGCTTCGATTTCGACTTCGTCCCCGATCCTCAGTTCGTCGTGCAACCACCGCGAAACCAGTCCCTGGTCTTCGCGCTTGACCGTGATCTCGATCCGGTCGCGCCAGGTGGGTGACGACGCGATCGTGTAGGAACGTTTGGTCGGGATGCCCTGAGGCACAATATGGAGCGTCATGAACTGGCCGGGCAGGTAACCGAAAGGGATCTCTTCCCCGCCCGGTGGCTTAAAGCGGAACGTCTTTACGTTGTGAGTTACCTCTTCCACTTCGGCGAGCACGAGCTTGCCCTGCCATCGGATCTTTCCGGTGGCCGGATCGTTCTTCAGATAGCGCGAGGATCCTCGTCGTGTCATTGAAGGTTGCGGCAGGATCTCGACATGCTCGTGGCGTGCACTGGTAGAAGGAAAGCATTTGCCGAAGGCGAGAAGCAACCTGGGATTGCCTTTAAATCGAATCTTTCTTCTGATCAAGGCCAGCAGCAAGCTCTTCTCCTTGGCTAAAAAACCAAGCCAGGTTTTAGCGTCGGCCGTGACGTGCATGTCCGGCTCGCCGACGAGACCGTCCTCGATCTCGAGCGTTCGATTCTTGATCGTGATCGTGGCCTCACGCCGCTCCGCGCCGGTGAACGTGAAATGAAAGACGGCATTGAGCCCCTGCGATTGGTTCGGCTGGAAGACGAACGGCATGAAGTTGAGCAGGCCGGCGATCGTGCGCGCCCTGAGGCCATTACCAACGGGCTTGATGATCTTGTTCTTGAACTTATGCGCCGCGACCTCCGCGTCCGAGCCCGCCACGACATAGACCGGTTCGGCTCGCTCCTGAAGGGGTTTGACGACCTCTCGTAGGTGGCGCTGCCGATCCTGCAGGTAGGGGCCGATCACGTCTTCGCCGGCGGGGCAGACGGCCATGCAGTAGGCCGACTTGTAATTGGCCCCGTGGCTCAAGCTCTGCCACATCGATGCCGTCTCGGGCTCGCTGATGCGCCGGCGATAGTCGACGGCGTCGCGGGCGTCGGCCACCTGCTCGACCCAATCGCTGAAGCCGCCCAAGAACTCGCGATAGTTGTGGGTGAAGCAGGACGAGAAATTGAACGAGCCCTCCGGCCCGATCGCCCCGACCGGACATGCGGCGACGCACAGCTTGCATTCGAGGCAGGGATTGTAGTCGATCGGATGGTCGTATTCGGTCGCCTCGCGATCGATCAGCACGGTCCCCAGCAGGACGAAGTTGCCGAATTTCGGGTGGATCAAATTGCGGTGAATCCCCATGTGGCCGAGGCCGGCCTCGACGGCCACTGGCTTGTGGGAGACGAGCCAGATGGCATGCCCCGGGGTTTGATACATCTCCATCGGGAAGCCCATCGAGGGATTCACCGCCCGGATCCCGCGCTCCTCGAGCCGGGCCACGATGGCCGCGCAGACCTCGTCGACCTCATGGCCTGTCCGGTGGAATTCGAGGTTGGCCACCGACCGAGGCGCGCCGCGCAACGGCTCGCGCGCCATGCGGAGCACGAGACTAAGCAGCGACTTGGTCCAGGGATAGTTCCTAAGGATCTCCTCGCGCTGCGGGTCGAGCCCGGGACGAGAAATTTCGACGAGGCCGGCGTCGTCGGCGCCACAATCCGAAGCGAGCTGGCGCAACCAGGCGGCATCCAACACCGTCTCGGCCGACTCGCAATGCGCATCTTCCGAAGCCTTGCCGGCGAGCCGGCGAACGGTGGGGTGATCTTCGAGTTTCATGGCCAACTCCTTGTTGTCTATGCACCTATATGGGCATAAAAATCAGCTTGCAGCTTCGATTCCATTCATCGTTTGCGACATGATGGCTTGGTGCAGCCATCGCGGCGTTGCCCAGGTAAAGATTACGATGGCCTTGTTGGCCCAACCTGGCACGACGCTCCGGCGTCCTGCCCGCAAGGCGCGGATACCGGCGCGCACGACGGGGGCCGGCTTCATCATCAAGAGCTTCAACAGGATCGTCAGTTTCTGTTTTGCGGCTTCGGCGAAACCGGTGTCCGACATGCCGGGACAAAGCGCCGTGACCGTGATGCCGTCGCGCTTGAGTTCGCGATGAAGGGCTTCAGCCAGGCGCAAGACGTAGGCTTTGGCGGCGGAATAGACGGCGAAGTTTTCTACGCCTTGGTAGGCCAACAGACTGGCGACGAGCAGTATTTTGCCGCGCTTCCGCGTCCGCATGGCCTGCGCAAACACGTGGGTAACGGCGGTCAAGCTCGCGACGTCGAGCTGCACCATCGACAGCAACGCGTCGAGCGGAGCATCCGCAAACGGACCCTGTAGTCCGTGGCCGGCGTTGTTGATCAGGATGTCGATCTCAATTCCTTGCTCACAGAGCCGCTCATACAATTGGATGACTGCCGCAATATCTGCAAGATCGACTTGCTCAACAACGATCTCGATATGGAACTGCTGGCGAAGTGCCTCGGCGAGTTTTTGCAACCGGTCCAGGCGGCGTGCCACCAGAACCAGAGAATGGCCTTGCGCGGCATATTGGCGGGCGAACTCCTCACCGAAGCCACTCGATGCGCCCGTGATGAGTACCCAAGATTTGTCTGGTGCATTCATTTCATTCATCTCCAAGGAAGCGACGCCGGCGACCAATTTGTTTGTATTTGATGGCGTGGTCTGTCTTCACTGTTTGAACATTCAGTGAAGCACATCCGACTTGTGTGATAAAGAATCTCACTTTGTTATGTCCGTGGCGAGGGCGTGCGTGAATCGCCCGTTCGTCTCCGGCAGCCCGGCCCCCGCCCTCGGACTCTCAACAGGCTGCCTCACTCCGAACAGCAGGACGTACAGCGCAGGCAGATTGATCAGAGTGAGGAACGTCGCCACGCTCAGCCCGCCCATGATGGCGACCGCCATGGGTCCCCAAAAGATGCTGCGCGTGAGCGGGATCATCGCCAGGATGGCCGTCGCCGCGGTCAGGATCACCGGCCGGGCCCGCCGCACGGCGGATTCGATCACGGCGTCCCAGGCTGTCATCCCGCTCGTCATATCGTGCTCGATCTGGTCGATCAGGATGACCGAGTTCCGCATGTCCATCCCCGCCAACGCGATCACGCCGAGCAAGGCGTTGAACCCGAACGGGGCGT
>JBIOWO010000153.1:0-5946 GCA_044868555.1 Lacipirellulaceae bacterium
TTCGCCTCACTAGAGCGTATTTCAGTTTGGTTTAACGGGTGCCTGGGGCAATGCCCCAGTCTTGAGACCGCTCTGGGGCGTTGCCCCAAGGCACCCTTGCGGCTACATCCTTTCGAAAAACGCTCTAGAAAGGAATATTGTCCCACCCCCGGGGCGGAATCAACCGGATTTCGCCTCATAGCGACTCCGGTACTCAAGGCCGGCAAACGACTTGCGGCCACGCGCTGAGGCGAAAGCGAACCGATTTCGCCTCACCGAAAAAAAGAAAAAATTCTGCCGAGGCCAAATGCCCATTCGCGAAGTGTTCTGGCGCCGTTTTCGTCAGTCGACGACGAACGAGTCGAAATCGGCGTGGGCATCGGCACCGACGCAGAGTATGCCGACTTTGGTGCCGATCCACTTGCCGGGCGTCGCGCGGAACGTTTCGCCCAGCGATTCGAAGATCTCACCGTCGCGGCTGTAGCTGAACCGGCATCTGGCCCCGTCGGCGACTGTCACCCTCAGCCAAAGAGGTCCATCGACGCCCGCGATCGACGCATGAACCTGGTCCTCGCCGCCGGGCCCAAGCACCGTGTTGCTGACCTGTTCGAGTTGCAGGGCATCGTCCTTGCGGCGCACGAACAGTCCGGCATACGTCTGGCCCATAACAACGAGGCCGGCCTTGGCATCTTTGCCGTCCGGCTCGAATTGCAGCAGCGTGGTGGCGGTGAACTCGGGGGCGGCAAACTTCTGCAGCAGTTGATTGGGCACCATCGTCAGGTCCCCCGCCGCGGCGGGCACCGCGTGCAATCGCAGCCAGCCGGGGCGGGCGGAGAGCGACATCCATTCCGGCCGCGGATTGGCCTGCCATTGCCACTGCAATCCGAGATGGCCGTCGAACGAGTCGGTAGATTCGATGGGCTGTGCCGATTCGCCGCGGCCGACGGCAGGTTTTTCGTGGACCGTGACGGGTTCGCCGATGCCGTTGCCATCGAAGTCGCGGCCCATCTGCGGCCAGTCGTCGATCCAGCGCACCGGGTTGAGATGCGTGACCCGGCCGTAGACACCGTGATCCTGAAAGTGCACGAACCAGTTATCGCCGTTTTCGAGCTCGACCAATCCGCCCTGGTGCGGGCCGTTGATCCGGGTCGTGCCTTGCTCCATCACGCGCCGCGTTTCATACGGTCCGAGCGGGCTCTTGGCGCGGGCGGCCAGTTGCCAGCCGGGCTTCACTCCACCGGCCGGCGCAAGAATGTAGTACCAATCACCGCGCTTGTAGAACTTCGGGCCTTCAATCGTGGGGTGAACGCCGTTGCGGCCGTCGACCACGATGCGCTCGTCGCCAAGAAGCTGTCGGCCATCGGTCGACATTTCGCGGCAGACAAGCACACTGTTTTTGCCGGCGCGGCTATTGGCGAATGCATAAACGAGGTATGCCTTATCGCCGTCCCAAAGGGGGCACGGATCAATCAGCCCCATGCCTTCCTGCACCACGTGCAGCGGTTCCCAGGGTCCCGCCGGGTTCTTGGCGCGGGTCATGAGAATGCCACAGTCGGGATCGCCGACGACTATCCAGTAGTAGCCGGCGTGGAAGCGCAACGCCGGCGCCCAGATGCCGTTGCCATGCTGCACTGTGTCAAATCGTGCCGGAAGACGATCCACGGCATAGGCGATGAGCTTCCAATTCACCAGGTCGCGCGAGTGCAGAATCGGCAGCGCCGGAACGCAATTGAAGCTGGACGCTGTCATGTAGAAGTCGCTGCCAACGCGGATGACGTCCGGGTCGGAGTAATCGGCAAACAGCACCGGGTTCTTGTACGTTCCATCTCCTTGGTCGGAAATCCAAGGCGCGGCGGAGGCGGAGCAGAGCACGCCGGCAGTGAGAGCGAGCACTGCAGACAACAAGCACATCGAGCGTGATAAGATTGCAATCAACATTGCGAGTCCACGAGTCGCTTGCATATTGCGGGACAATAGGAGTTGTAATAAATCTGCCTTTGCCGGCAAATGGCGCAGGCGACAGATAGGAGAATCAACAACGCAGATGCCGGCTCCGGAACGGCGTTCGACAATACTTGTCCGCTACCGCTTCCTAACGTCGCACCGAAGTTGGCCCTCCATATAACATAATCGTTCTCTGTAAATATGGAATTGAGGCCATTGCGCCACACCACGAAGTCGGCCAGGTCGACGTTGCCATCGTGGTTAAAGTCGCCCGGGAGGGCAGGGGAGGCGTCTAAAATCAAGCGCGGTGCGTACGATCCCGCAGCGGCTGCGAAACCGGTCGCCAACTGGCTCGCCTCCTTCGAGGCAAATAAAGTCTGGATACTGGACGTGCTTTGCCGCTCCAGGAGCAGCGTGATAATGCTTGGCGGCTGGTCGGTGCGATAGGCCAGCAGATTCAGATAAGCCGTCAGGGCAGGGTTCGTGAACGTGACGACGTCGCCTTCGTTCTTTGAGCCGGTTGTGAACTGTCCGAGCGGCAACAACTGCGTATCCACACGGCCGCGCGTTGTGCTGTCGTTGTCCGACGTCAAGCCAGGGGCTTGGGCAAATGTTACGCTTGGTTCATCCCACTGCTGGCCGGCCGTTTCGTGTTCCAAGCCGTACACGCGCAGCGTCTGGTTGCTGAGGCTTTGGAATGCCGTCAGTTCGAGGGTCGCGCCCGCTATCGCGCCTAACTCGATTTGCGACAGATCGAACCGCAGCGCGATGTACTCGTTGCGATCGGCATTGTTCCAGCGAGCCGAGAGTGAACCGCCGATTCCGTCGCCTCCGGCGACGCCGCTGTTCTCGCTCACCGTGGCATCCGCGCCAGCGCCATACGCGGTCGACACGGATTTCTGCACGGTCGTATTCGGCGGCTGAAATGACTTGTTTAATTCGTGCAGATACGATTCCAAATAGGTGTAGCCGCCAGGCACCGGCTTTTGCCGGCCAATTGTGTTGTCGTTCGGATTGAGGCCATTCTTGATTTTCCACCAGTCGGGCAAGCCATCGGGGTCAACAATTGTGTTGGTCGGGGTGGGTGAATACCAGCCGCCAACCTGATTCTGCGAATCGATGTGCGCGCCGACTTGCCTTACCACGGAATTGATGATTCGCTTGTCGATGGGGTCGCGGTGGGCGACCGCGCCTGCATAGCTGAGAATCTGTGTGTAGGCGATTGGCGCACTGGTTTGATTAGGTGGATTCGTCGTCGCGATGGGACCTCCGGACGACGTGTACACACCTGTCAGCGTACTTGCCGGGGCGGGAGTGAGCGCCAGCAGGCCGTCGTCGTCGCCGTCATAATAGTTGTTCGCATAGTAGACGACGCTGTTAACGTTATTCGGATGAAACAATTCGTCTTCGCGGGTCGTGCTCGGGCCTTCGATGCCGAAGTTTCCGGTCCAGTTCACCTGGTATTGATCGTCGCCGCCGCTGTAGCTGTAGCGGTCGCCCGGGTTGAATATCACGTTGTTCACGATGTCCAAATGTGCGGGCGAGATGGGCGCTTCCTTGTCCCAGTTGCCGGTAGCCGGGTTTCGGGAGCGATTGTGGGCGTACAGGTTGTGATGGAGCGTGGTCTCGCCGCCGTGGATGATCCCGCCGTAGCCGTGGTTGCCCTTGGAATGGTTCGAATTGTGCAGCGCTTCGGTAATGAGCGACCACTGGACGGTGACATTCGTGGAGCCGTGCGTCACGGAGAGGACTTCGTCGGTCGACCACGATGCCGACACATGATCGAGGATCACGTTGTTACTGCCGTTGATCCAGATGCTGTCGGGTTCATAGACATTGGGCGCGGTGTAGTAATCGCCGGGTCGCACCGCAATGTGCTGGAGAATAATGTTGTTGGTGTTGCTGATTCTCAAGGCCCTGCGGGCGAGGGTGATGCCGCCGGGGGCGGTCTGGCCGGCGATCGTGATTTTCGGACGCGTAACGTCGATATCGGTGAGAAGATTGATCGTTCCGCCAACGGAAAACACGACCATTCGTCCACTGGCGGGTGCGGTATTGATCGCGTCCCGCAGGCTGCCGGCGCCGGAATCGTTCAGATTGCTAACGACATAGACATCGCCATCGCGCCCACCGATTGCAAACTTGCCGGCGCCTTCCGCCCCGGGAAAGGCGACGATCTGTGCGGTTGCCGACGAAGCGCAGGGCATCACGGCTACGAGCAACAAGAATTGCAGGCGCCGGCGCGACCAATTAATCCGTTCGACGCCAGCCATGACGCATCCAGGCGATGAATCGATTCTCCGCCTCCCCATGGGTGTACCGATCCCGACCGCATTCAACCAACGGCCCTGCCGCCGACGCCCTGCCAACCTCGACTCCGCGGCTTATCACGAATAACAGCGCCGGTTCAAGCGACCGCCTCTCTTCAGACTAAAGCACGTCGCATTACGCACAAGGAGCCAAACTTGCAAAAAACTTCTCCGTCAACGCAACGTGGCTGCGGCTTCGAGACGCCCACCATGATTCAAACTCTCGATTCTTGGGGGCAGGCTGGGTTACGATGAATTCCGGCGGCGAAATTCGCGGGGGCTGATCCCGAACTCGCGGCGGAACACCTTCGTCAGTTGCTTCGCCGACGAGAAGCCAACCCGCTCCGCGATTTGATAAACCTTCGCCGAAGGTTCCTCGGTCAGCAGGCGCTTTGCAAATTCGAGCCGTGTGCGGCGCATGTATTGATACGGCGTTTCTTTTAGCAGGCTCTGGAACGTGTATTCCAGCCACCGCCGTGAGACGTCGACATGGGCACACAACTCTTCGACGGAAACAGGATCTTCGATGTGCTCGTGGAAGTAGGTTAGAACTTTTCGCAGTCGATCGTCAGAAACGGCAAACGTGGCCGTTGATTCGCGGGCGACGACCTGCAGCGGCGGCACGAGCTGATCGCCCGGCGGCAGCTTGTTGCCGCGCATCAGCAGATCGAGCAAAGCGGCCGCGCTGTAGCCTTCCATAATATTGTTCCGCGCCACGCTGCTGAGAGTCGGGCGAATGTGTTCGCAGATGATTTGCTGGTCGTCGACGCCCAGCACGGCGACTTGCTCGGGTACTTTCAGCCCGATTTGGGCACAGGCGATGAGCACCTGGCGAGCGCGAATGTCGGAAGCGGCAAAAATGCCGACGGGCGTCGGCAGGCCGGCGAGCCATTTGGCGAGCTGTTGCTGTTGCTTCATCCAAACCTGGCCGCGGAGGTGAAACGTAGCCGGCAGCATTAGCTCCAGGCTATGGAACCCAGCCGACGCCAATTGCTCGTTAAATCCTTCGAGTCGCTGTTTGGCGTACTCGATTTCCCGCATCCCGTAGAAGGCGTACGACTGAAACCCGCGCTCCATCAAATGATCTGCGGCGATGACACCGATGGCGCGATTGTCGACCATCGACCGCGGCACAGGCGACTTGGCGAGCGCGCTCGAAATGTTGACGACCGGTACAGGGAAGTTGGCGGCGCAGCGGGCCTCTTTCGTCGTGTTGAGCGCCGCGATGATGCCGTCGCCTTGCCAACCTACCAACTGCAGAATCGAAACTGAGCTCAACTCTGGCGCGATGATGTAAGTCCAGCGTCGCTCATGCTCGTTGGCGTAGCGGATCACGCCTTCGATAAATACCTCCTGATGCGCGCCGCGGGGAAAAGCGAGCGCGATTTCGTGCAATCGATTCGCTGAACCCATTCGAGCCGCCTTAACCCGACGTGTTGGCAGTATCGTTGCGGTCATACGACAATCAACCCAAGCCGGCTATCCCTGTTGCGCTCGCGGAGAGCTTTATTGCAAGAATGGAACCTTGAGCGCATTGTAACCCCAGTTTAGTCTGAAAACTGGGCCGGTACGCGGGTGGAGGAAATTGTTTGCTGGCTCGGTCCACACTAGGAAGTACGTTGGCGACACAGGCCAGCGCGGCGAGCAGTCCCTTGGCTGTCTATCCAGCAGATTTTCGCCTGACCATTCCCGTTGTTTACGGTGCTGCTACAAC
>JBIOWO010000154.1:0-12344 GCA_044868555.1 Lacipirellulaceae bacterium
CCCCAGACCGTGAGCCACTGGGGGCTCGCTGACGCTCGACCCCAGCCACCCGATCCAGTGTTCTTGGAAGTCTTCAACAACCTGCTGGCCAGCATTGCCGAGCAGATGGGTGTCACGCTGCGCAACACGGCGAGCAGCGTCAACGTGAAGGAGCGGCTCGATTTCAGTTGTGCGATCTTTACGGCCGACGGCGCGCTGGTGGCCAATGCGCCGCACGTGCCGGTGCATCTGGGAGCGATGGAGGAAACGGTCCGCCACACGATCGCCGCGAATCCCGACATGCAGCCGGGCGACGTTATTGCGACGAACGATCCGTACGCGGGCGGGTCGCATTTGCCGGATGTGACCGTCATCACTCCGGTGCACGACAGTACAACGGGCGAACTACTGTTTTTCACCGCCAGTCGGGCCCATCATGCGGAGATCGGTGGCATCGTGCCCGGGTCGATGCCGCCGCTGTCGAAGAATCTGGCTGAGGAAGGGGTGCTGATTCGCAACTTGAAGATTGTCGACTGTGGCCGGTCGCGGTTCGACTTGTTGCGCGAGACGCTGCTGAACGCGCCCTACCCAACACGCGCCGTGGCGGCGAACCTGGCCGATGTCGCGGCGCAGGTGGCGGCCAATCGACAAGGTGTGAACGATCTGGCGGCGCTGGTGGAGCGGTTCTCGTGGCCAGTGGTGCGAGCCTACATGGAGCACGTCCAAGATGCGGCCGAGCGGAAGCTGCGGCTGGCGCTCGCGCGATTGCCGGTGGGTGCCCACGCGTTTACTGATTATCTTGAATTGGCCGATGGCACCAGCGTGCCGATTGCGGTGCGATGGACGATCCATCCCCCTCACCCTGCCCTCTCCCGGAGGGAGAGGATTTCTGAGCCGGCGGCGACGATCGACTTCACCGGCACCGGGCCGGTGGTGGACGGAAATCTCAACGCGAATCGGGCCATCGTGACGGCGGCAGTGATCTACACGCTGCGGCTGTTGATCGACGAGGACATTCCACTCAACCACGGCGTGCTGCGGCCGATCAAAATCGTGCTGCCGACGTGCCTGTTGAACCCCGAAAAAGGGGACCGGTCCATTTTTGCAAATTCTCGTACAAGCGACACTACTCTATTAATGACAAAAATGGACCAGTCCCCTTTTTCGCTTCCGGCCGTGGTGGGCGGCAATGTGGAGACGTCGCAGCGGGTGGTCGACGTACTTTTGGGTGCGCTGGGCCTGGCCGGCGCGAGCCAGGGCACGATGAACAACGTCGTGTTCGGCGACGCGACGTTTGGATACTACGAGACCGTGTGCGGCGGAAGCGGGGCGACGGCCGACGGGCACGGCGCGACTGCCGTCCAGGTTCACATGACGAACACGCGGCTGACCGATCCGGAGATTCTGGAGCGCCGCTATCCGGTGCGGGTGCGCGAGTTTTCAATTCGTCGTGGCTCGGGGGGCGCGGGGCGCCACCGCGGCGGCGACGGCACGGTGCGGCGGCTGGAATTTCTGCGGCCGCTCGAAGTGTCGCTGCTCACCCAGCGCCGCGGACCGCATCCGCCGTATGGCATGGCCGGCGGAGAGCCCGGGGCGCTCGGACGCAACTGGTTGATCCGCGCGGATGGCAGTACCGTCGACTTGCCGGGAATCGCGCAGTTTCGCGCGGAGGCCGGCGACACCCTGGTGGTCGAAACTCCCGGCGGCGGCGGATTTGGGCAGCCCATATAGCCGGGCCATCTTGGCCCGGTCGCACGGCGGCTGAACTTCGCTTATGTTGATGTTGCGGGCGCGTGAGTTGTGGATTGCTTGATTCATTTCCGGCCAGGATGGCCGGGCTATGTGGGCTATGATACGTCGCGAAATCACCGCTGCGGACGGCACGAAGCTGTGGTTGCTTGTCTCGCAAGTGCATCATGCGCAGGTCAGCGGCGAGCTCACGCGGCACTGGCACGAGCAGTTTTCGCCGGATGTCGTCGATGCGATTTTGCATCACGACGACGGCTGGACTGAGTGGGAGGCGGATCCCAAGTTGAATCCGACGACGGGCACGCCCTATTCATTCCTGGAAATGCCGCTGGTCGAATCGCTGGCGATTTGGGACCGGTCGATCGCCGCGGCCCGGCAGTTTGGTCCGCTGGCCGGATATGTTGTGGCCGGGCATTTCTATAGCTTGCTGAACGATTCGGAGCATGCGGGCGAAGGGCCGGCGGTATCCTGGCTGACTGCCAAGCGTAAAGTGCGCACCGCCTGGATCGATGAATGGTTGCGGGCCGATCCGGCGCACACGCTCGAATACGCGAAGCGTGCCCAGCAGATGCTGCTCGTGGCCGACCTCTTCAGCTTGTGGCTGTGCTGCGATTGCCCGGCGGAGGAGAACCAGGCGAGCATCCTGGCCCAGTCGACGATGAAGCTGCGGACCGACGTGCTGCTGGGCCAATTTCGCTTCGCCGTGAGGGTGTGCATGTTGGGCCGATCGGAGCGCGTCGATCGCTGGACGGGATTCAATTGGACGGTGGCGGTCGATCCGTTCCCATTCCGCGACACGCTGCCACCGCTGTCCGCCCAAGCGATCGCCGCCCCCGCCCGGCACTACGCGAATTGGCAGGAACTTCTGGCGGCCGGCTGGGCCGTGGAACTCGATTGGCGGCTCGTGCCGGCCGTGCCGGCGGCCGATTCGACCTCGTGACAGACCTTGTCGGATAGCCGCGAATCGTGATAATCGGGGCGCACGAGCAATAATCCGCGGCGCGGGCAGCGCTATGCGTTTACTGTCGTTGCTGAGTTCGCAAGAATTCAGCCTGTCGAACAACTACCAATTTGTTGGAATTCTTGCGAATTCCGCTACGTCCATTGTTGGAATTCTTGCGAATTCCGCTACGTCCATTTCCCACCTTCGGAGCAGGTGTACCATGCCACGCAACAAGACGTTTGACAATGTCGCCCAGGCGATCGGCGACACGCCCATGATCCGCATCAACCGCATCATTCCCGCCGGGCAGGCGACCGTGTTTGCCAAGCTGGAATTCTTTCAACCGCTCAACAGCGTGAAGGATCGTATCGGCGTCGCGATGATCGAGGCGGGCGAGCGCGAAGGCAATGTCAAGAAGGACACGGTGATCGTCGAGCCCACCAGCGGCAACACGGGCATCGCGCTGGCGTTCGTGGCGGCGGCCAAGGGTTATAAGTTAATCCTCACGATGCCCGAGTCGATGTCGGTCGAGCGGCGGGCGCTGTTGCGGTTTATGGGGGCCGAACTGGTGCTGACGCCGGCGGCCGAGGGCATGAAGGGCGCGATCGCCAGGGCCGAAGAGCTCGTCAAGAACACGCCGAACGCCTGGATGCCGCAGCAGTTCAACAACCCGGCCAATCCGGCGATTCACGAGAAAACGACCGGCCCGGAGATTTGGGAGGATTCAAGCCACAACATCGACGCGCTGGTGGCGGGCGTCGGCACGGGCGGCACGATCACCGGCGTCGGCCGATACATCAAGCCGAAGAATCCGAACTTCAAGTGCATCGCCGTCGAGCCGACCGACTCGCCGGTGATCTCGGGCGGCAAGCCGGGCCCGCACAAGATTCAGGGCATCGGCGCCGGGTTCATCCCGAAGAATCTCGATACGTCGCTGGTGGACGAAGTGATCCAGGTGACGAATGAAGAAGCGTTCACGTGGTCGCGGCGGCTGGCGAAGGAAGAGGGCATCGTGGGCGGCATCTCGAGCGGCGCCAACATGTGCGCGGCGGCGAAGGTGGCGGCCCGGCCCGAATACAAGGGCAAGCGGATCTGCGTGATCATCCCGAGCCTGGGCGAGCGGTATCTCTCGACGCCGTTGTTTGAGGGGCTGACGGGGTAGCGCTAAGCCGCAAGCGGGGAAAAAGCGGTTGCGCGGCGGTCAGTTTCACGCTAGCATGGAAATGGCGGCGGAATTGCCGCTGTTTTTCAGTTGCGCCCGCCATTGGTCGGCCGGCCGGTTTCCGCTACACTTCCGCCCCCTGTGCTGGCAGACCACCGCGATCATCCCGCACTCCATCCGTTGAACGACTCCGCCCTCACGACCGACCCCTCGACGCGCACTCGGCCACGACTGCCGGAGTGGCTGCGCGTGAATTTGCCCGTCGGGCCGAAGCTGACGGTGCTGGGCGCGACGCACGATGCGGTGGCGTCGCACGGTCTGCACACGGTTTGTGAAGAGGCTCGCTGCCCGAATCTTAACGATTGCTGGTCGCGCGGGACGGCGACGTTCCTGGTTGCCGGCAAAGAATGCACCCGCGGCTGCCGGTTCTGCAGCGTTGAAACGCTCCGCAACCCGGAGCCGCCGGATCCACACGAGCCGGCCGAGCTGGCTGCTGCGGTCGCGCGGATGGGATTGGCACACGTCGTGATCACGGTCGTCAATCGCGACGACCTGCCGGACGGCGGGGCCGACCATTACAAGCAGTGCGTGCAAGCGGTGCATGAGCGGCTGCCGCAGGTGACGATCGAGCTGCTGTCGAGCGATTTGCAGGGCGACGAAGCATCGCTCGCGCACCTGCTCCTCGACATTCCGCTGGCCGTGTTTGCGCACAACGTCGAATGCGTGCCGCGGTTGGATCGGCTGGTGCGGGACCCGCGAGCGACCTTCGAACAAAGTGTGGATGTGCTGCGTCGGGCGAAGGCGCTGCGGCCCGACCTGATGACCAAGAGCAGCATCATGGTTGGCCTGGGCGAATTGGACGCGGAAATTGGCGATGCGATGCGGCGGCTGCGCAGCGTGGAGGTCGACCTGTTAACGCTGGGCCAGTACCTCGCGCCGGGTCGGCCGGGCGAGCGATTCCTGCCGGTGGACCGATTCGTGCCGCCGTCGCAGTTTGATGCTTGGGCCGATGAAGCGCTGGAGATGGGATTCCGCGCGGTGGCGTCGGGGCCGCTCGTGCGGAGCTCGTATCGAGCCGGGTTGTTGCTCGAGGAGGCTCGGACAGCACGAACGATTGTGCAGCAATTTCCGAAGTGATAGCGCGAGGAGGTCGGGTCTTTTTCTCGACTGGCGGCGTTGTTCGCCAAACACGTTCTCCAGTCGAAAAAGAGACCCGACCCCTGTGGAATACGGTGAGTCATGGATGACTCCTCACAAATGGTCGGAAAGGCTCACCCGGGCGCGAGCCCGCGAGCGCTGCCGCTGCGCGATCCGCTGCCGCTGGAGCTCCGCGTGCCAACGGCGCCCCACCGGCCGGGCGACGCGCCGCGATTCGATCCGCCGCCCAATCGGCCGGGCGATCTGCCGCGACCCGATACGCTCGCCCCGCACGATGCGCTTCGCGATCATGCAACCGGGTTGATCCGCGTGCTGGCCGACGACGGAGCGGCCGTCGGACCGTGGGACCCGCAGCTTTCGCCGCAGCAGCTTCGCCATGGATTGGAGATGATGCTGCGGGCGCGGCACCTGGACGCGCGGATGATCGCCATGCAGCGGCAGGGCCGGTTGTCGTTTCACGTATCGGGCGCGGGCGAGGAAGCAACGGCGGTGGCCGGCGCGATGGCCTATTCGCCTCAAGACATCCTGTTTCCCAGTTACCGACAGGCGGGGCTGTTTCTGATGCGCGGCATGCCGTCGCTGGCGCTCATGTGCCAGTCGATCGGCAATCGCTGCGACAATGCCAAGGGCCGACAGATGCCGGTGCACTACAGTTGGCGGGCCAGCAATTTGGTGTCGATCTCGAGCCCTGTGGGCACGCAGTTTCCGCAGGCGGTTGGGGCGGCGATGGCGTTTGCGTATCGCAATGAGCGGCGGGTGGTCGCGGCTTGGATCGGCGACGGCACCACCGCGCAGGGCGATTTCCACTACGCACTCAACTTTGCGTCGGTCTTCAAGCCGCCGTGTATTCTGCACGTGGTCGACAACCAGTGGGCGATCAGCACGCATCGTATGCAGGGAACGGGTGGGACGACATTCGCCGCACGGGCGGATGCTTACCGATTTCCTGGGCTGCGTGTGGACGGCAACGACTTTCTGGCCGTACACGGAGCGGAGCTGTGGGCGATCGAACGGGCCCGCCGCGGCGGCGGACCGACACTCGTGGAAATGGTCACCTATCGCCGCGACGGCCATTCAACGAGCGACGACCCGGCCCAATATCGGGCCGCCGGCGAGGCCGAGTGCTGGCCGGGCGGCGATCCGATCGAGCGGCTCAAGCAACATCTCATCGGCCTCGGCGAGTGGTCGGAAGAGTCGCACCGCGATTTGGACGCCGGCCTGGAGCAAGAAGCGGCCGCCACGTTCCAGCAAGCCGAAGCGTTCGGCTCGCACGCCCAAGGGCTCGGGCACTCGCCCGAATCGTTGTTCGACGACGTGTACGCAACGCTGCCGCCCCATTTGCGGAGCCAATTGAGCGAGTTGCGATCGACGCCGGGAGACGAAGTCGAAGAAGGCGCGATTCTGCCGTTTAACGATCGCAACCAACGCGCAGCCGGATGAATGTTACGAACTGCGTTTTTCCAACTGACACCTGACACCTGACACCTGACACCGGCCTCTCCCCCATGCCCACGATGAACATGATTCAGGCGATCCGGTCCGGACTCGAGGTGATGCTCGAGCGCGATCCGAACGTGTGCGTGTGTGGCGAGGACGTGGGCTATTTTGGCGGCGTGTTCCGGGCCACGCAGGGTTTGCAGCAGAAATTCGGTCCGCGGCGGGTGTTCGATACGCCGCTGGCCGAGGGCGGGATCATCGGCGTGACGATTGGCATGGCGATGAACGGCCTGCGGCCTGTGCCGGAGATTCAGTTTGCCGACTACATGTACCCGGCGTTCGATCAGATCACCAACGAGCTGGCGAAGCTCCGCTATCGCAGCGGCGGCGAGTGGACCGCGCCGCTGACGATCCGCGCGCCGAGCGGCGGCGGGATTCGCGGCGGGCTTTTTCACAGCCAGTCGCCCGAGGCGTACTTCACGCACACGGCCGGGTTGTGCGTGGTGATGCCATCGAATCCGCTGGATGCCAAGGGCCTACTAATCAGCAGCATCGAAAGCGACGACCCGGTGATTTTTTTCGAGCCGAAGCGGCTCTACCGCGGCCCGTTCGACGGCGATCCGGAGCACGTGCCGCCGTGGCGGGACCAGCCGTCGGCCGAGGTGCCGGAAGGATACCATCGCACTCCGCTCGGTCAGGCGGCCGTGGTGCGCGGCGGCGAAGAGTTGACGATCGTCACGTGGGGCACGATGGTCCACGTGGCGCGGGCGGCGATCGACGAGGCTGGGGTCGATGCCGAGCTCATCGACCTGCGGACGCTGGTGCCGCTCGACCTGGCGACGATAACGGCGTCTGTGGAGAAGACCGGCCGCTGTGTGATCGTACACGAAGCGCCGCTGACGTGCGGATTCGGCGCCGAGGTGGCGGCCCTGGTGCAACGTCATTGTTTTTGGAGCTTGGAGGCGCCGATCGAGCGCGTGACCGGCTGGGACACGCCGTTCCCGCACGCGCAGGAGTGGCAATACATGCCGGGCCGCGAGCGGATCACGCACGCGGTGCGAACGGCGATGGCGGCGTAAGAGAATTGCGGATTTCGGATTGCGGATTGCGGATTGGATCGATTCAATCCGCAATCCGAAATCCGCAATCCGAAATCGAGATGATCCATGGACAACACAACCTTCAAACTTCCCGACTTGGGCGAAGGCGTCGTCGAGGCCGAGATCGTCGCCTGGCACGTACACCCCGGCGAGGAAGTCCGCGTCGATCAGCCGCTGGTGGACGTGATGACCGACAAAGCGACGGTGACGATACCCAGTGGGCAGGTGGGCCGCGTGGTGCAAACTTTCGGCAAGGTTGGCGAAACGGTGGCGGTCGGCGCGGAGCTGGTGAGCTTCGACACATCGCCGCAGCCGTTGGCGGCAGCCGCGGTGGGTACGACCGTTGACGACGGGCCGCGGACGATCGTGCGGCAATCGCCACGGAGTGATCCGGCCACGGTGCCACTCGTGCAGCGGGCGGTTCGACCGTCCGAGGCGGCCCGTCCCAGCGTGGTGCCGCAGGCCAGCCCGGCCATTCGCCGGCGGGCCCGTGAGTTGCAGGTCGATTTGCAGCACGTCTCCGGCAGCGGGCCGAACGGCCGCATCACGCACGCCGACGTCGACCTGTTTCTGCGCAACGAGCTGCCGGCCAATGGTCCCGGCCCTGCGCGGCGGACCTACGGATCGCACACGACCGAGATCCAGATGGCCGGCATGCGGCGGCGGATCGCCGAGAAGATGGTCGTCAGCAACACGCAGATACCCCACTTCTCGTACATCGAGGAGATCGACATCACCGAGTTGGAATCGTTGCGCGAACATCTCAACGACGGCCGCACGAACGGCCAGCCCAAGCTGACGTACTTGCCGTTCATCATGCTCGCCGTGGTCCGTTCGCTGGCACGCTTCCCGCAGCTCAATTCTCATTACGACGTTAAGCGCGAGGTGATCACGCGGTTCGAGGCGGTCCACCTGGGCGTGGCCACGCAAACGGATCGCGGGCTGTGCGTGCCCGTGGTGCGTCATGCCGAGGCGATGGACCTGTGGCAGGCGGCGGGCGAAATGCGGCGCATCACCGAGGCGGCCCGCAATCATTCGATCGCGCGCGACGAGCTGACCGGCTCGACGATCACGGTAACCAGCCTGGGGCGGATGGGCGGCCTGGCCGCGACGCCGATTATCAACCACCCCGAGGTGGCGATCCTGGGCATCAACAAGGCGGCCGACCGGCCGGTCGTCCACAAAGGCCAGATTGCCGTGCGGCGAATACTGCATGTCTCCAGCTCGTTCGACCATCGCGTGGTCGACGGCGCCGACGGGGCCAACTTCATCCAATGCGTGAAGGACTACTTGGAGCACCCGGCGACGATCTTTATCTAATGGTCTGTCAGGCCGGATTTGATGCGTAGCTGATGTCGCAAGACCTCAGATTCTTGCATGAGGACTGAATTCTTGCGAATTCAGCTACATCGGTTCAAGACTGACAGACCACTAGCGCGTGATCACGCGCCGCACTTTCCAACGCCGGACCGCGCACGTTGCTGCATAACCGAGCGCGGCGAGTGGACCAAGAACGTTGAGCGGCGACGGCTCGGGGACAACGACCGTTATCGACGCCAGGTCGCCGCCCCCGCCTGCTTCAAATTGCGGCAGAATGTTGCCCAACACAAGTGCCGGCGTGTAACCGGGCGGGGCACCGAATTTACGGATGTCTTCGTCGCCGTTGATATCGTAAGTGAGCAGTTGGTTCGCGAGCGTGGGCGTGGTGGCGGCGCCCGACAAACGCGTATTTGTATCCGTCTTCAGAAACGTCGATATACCGGTCGTGGGATTGATTTGGTAAAGCGACGAAGAGTTTGTGAGCAGCAGGTTGCCGTTGGCGTCGACGGCCAGGTCGCTTTGAATGACGACATCCAGATCGAGCCCGACTGTGCTGAGGATGGCTCCGCTGGTCGGGTCAATCTCCAGCAGATCATCGTTGGTCACGTCAAGCACCAGTAGCCGGTCGGATGCATCGACGACGGCGCCGCGGATCTCGGCAGCGAGAATGGGTGCTCCAATCGATGTGACGGCGCCGGTCGCAGAATTGACGGACACGAGTTGTGAATTGCCGGACACGACACGATATGCGAGCAGGCCGTGCGTCGGCGAGTGGGCGAGTGCATCGACGTCGATCGGCACGCCGCCATCCTTCAGAACGCCAAGGTTAAACAGCTCGGTCGTGGCCGCGTTGAACTGAAAGAGGACGGTCGGTGCCGCGGAGCCGTTGTTGGTAGGCGTGGGAGGAGGAGCGGCGGACGACTTGAGTCCGAAGATGTCGCCCGTGCCGATGCCGGCGTTCGCCCCCGTGCCGTTGAGCGTGATGTTATCGAGCCGGACCGCCGCGCCTGCATCCGTACTCCCCTGGTCCGAGACGAAGACGCGAAACTCGATCGGCGACGTGAGGTTCGCATACTGGCTGGTTCCGAGCGAAACGGTGTGGTTCGTGAAAGTGGACGACTGCTGCGTGAAGTCGGCGATGAAACCGTCGACGCTCGAGCGCACCCAGAATGTTGCCGCCTGCGAGCTATCGGTGCCGGTCTGCGCGTCGAACGTCAGGCTGGAGAGCGTCATCGCGATCCCCAAGTCGGGCGTCACGGTAAAGGCGAAATAATCGTTGGCCGCTACGGCCCCGTCGCGATCGGTGGCGTCGATTTGGGCGTACGTTTCGACGATCGAAGGGGCCGGGTTGCCGACGGCGCTGAACGTGGTCGTAAACCCGGCGCCGACGGCAAGCGAACTGGCCGAGGTGGTAACGTCGGCATCATCCGTGTTGGTGTTGCTGTCGTCGAAATTGTAGCGGGCCAGAATGTCGGCGATCGCCGGCTGCGGAGCGGACAACGCCAGCAGCATCGCGGCAATCACGAATGTGCTCCGCGACGCAGTGAAGCGGGCCCGGACGCCGCGAGAATCGAAATCCATCGACCTGTCAATCATCCGATTTCCTTGCATGACGTGCTGGGATCGAGGGCGACTGCGCTACATCCATTAAAAGCAAGCGCCAGAGTTGAGGAAAGACCGGTCGTGAACCAATTGGACAATTTCACCGTCGGGTTTCGGAAACGGCCAATCGGACAGGCGTTTTTGCCCCGTTGGCCCCGACTGCGATAATTCAACATGGCAGAAATCGATCTGCACGCCCTGGAAAGGTTGAAAACATGGAACGATTCGACTCCGAACCTGTCGTGGACCGCTTCCTGCATGTGACGGATGATGGCCGAAACGCGGGCCAACCCCGCTCGGTCAGCCGCGCGCCGGCGGGCGACGCCGATTTGCTGGACGCCTATTCGCAGGCCGTGATTCATGTCGTCGAGACCGTGGCGCCGGCCGTGATCAGCGTGACGGGCGGTGAGGCGGGCGGGCGCGGCGGGGCCGGGTCGGGATTCATTGTCACGCCCGATGGTTACGCGCTCACCAACAGTCACGTCGCCAATGATCGGCGGCAACTGATGGCCGAGACCGCGGACGGTGATCAACTGCGGGCCGAGCTGGTGGGCGACGATCCGGCGACCGATCTGGCCGTGGTGCGCTTGTCCGCCAGCGGCCTGCCGTATGCACAACTGGGCGACAGCGACGCCCTGCGCGTCGGTCAACTCGTCATCGCGATGGGCAGCCCACTCGGGTTGCAATCGACCGTGTCGACCGGCGTGGTGAGCGCGCTGGGCCGGAGCATGCGGGCCCGCGACGGCCGGCTGATCGAGAACATCGTGCAGCACGCGGCCCCGATCAACCCGGGCAACTCGGGCGGGCCGCTGGTGGATTCGCGCGGGTTCGTGGTTGGCATCAACACGGCGATCATCGCGATGGCGCAAGGCATCGGGTTCGCGATTCCGTCGACCACCGCGCAGTGGGTGCTCCAAGAGGTGCTGAGCCACGGCCGGGTGCGGCGGCGGCAACTGGGAATCGTTGCGCAGGTGGTTCACCTGCCGCGAGCGCTGGTGCAGCGGCTCGATCTCTTGACGGATCAAGGCGTGGAAGTCCGCGAGGTCGCCTCGCGGAGCATCGCCGACCTGGTCGGCATCCGGCCGGACGATGTGATTGTCGCCCTGGAAGGCCGGGTCGTGACGTCGATCGACGACCTGCACCGGCTGTTGATGACGCTTCCGAGTGATAAAGGCTTCGAGCTGACGGTGGTCCGCGGCGAAGCAGTGCGGACGATCCACGTGCCGGCGGCGATCTAAGCGTGTCGACGCGGTCCAGGGTTTTGCAACCCCGTAGCCGAATTCGCAAGAATTCGATAACCGTCCGCCACCACCGCCCGCCCCGCGCCACGGCCAGCTCCATTCTTCCCCAACCACGTCCTCCTCGATAACCTCAACCTGCACAGCCTGAGACCTTCACGCGGGCAGGATGAGTAAGCGGGCGGGGTCGCCGGCAAACAACCACACGCACTTTCGGACATGGATTTCGCCTCACTAAATTTTTTTCTTTTTTCGGTGAGGCGTTATTCGTCCGATATCGCCTCACCTCGTGCGTGCAAGTCGTTGTGAGGCCCTAGGTTCCTGGGTGGCAGTGAGGCGATATTCGCTGAATAACGCCTCAGGGGTCAGACAGTATTCATTCCTGGTGAGGCAACGATCGTGTCCTGCCCACGTTCTCGGACATCGTCGGACGCGGCACCGCGGGGGCGCGCCGGTAGTGGTGCCCTATAGCACGGACTCTAGTCCGTCAGTCGGCAAATCAACGGACTGAAGTCCGTGCTACACGTTCGATTGTAGAGTCGAGAAGTGGCGCGGTGGTTTAGGTGGGGCCTATCGGTGGCCGGCCCTTTCGGTTGCCGGTGCCTCACTAGCCGTGCCATGCTTCCGTTTCCACTTCCCGCTCATCGAACCGGACG
>JBIOWO010000155.1:0-11439 GCA_044868555.1 Lacipirellulaceae bacterium
TAATCGCTACCGCCGCATCCTTGTGCGGTGGGAAAAGAAAGCCGTCAATTATGAAGCTCTGTTGCATCTTGTGTTCGCCCACATCCTATGGCGCAATTCCTAAGGTTATGGGATAGGTTCTAAGTCCAGACGTGATCAATCCAGCTTGAGATCCGTGAAATGTCGTTGTCGTGCAGAATGTTTTCCCTGCTGATCGGCGTGTCCATTGCAGGAAGCCATTTGCACGCGGCGGAGTTGGCATTGGATTTTGTGAACACGACGGAGTTGTGCTGCTTGGGATCTGCGGCCGGGCAGAACGCCGTGGGGTGGTCGTTTACGACGAGTGTTCCTTACTACGTCACCGCCCTCGGACTATTCGATTACGGCAGCGATGGGCTGCACGAGGCCGCTCCAGTTACGCTTTGGAAGTCGGGGAGCGCCGTTGCTACGGCAACAATCAGCAATTCGAGCCTGCCGATGGCTTCGACTGAGTCGCGCGGTCGTTGGCTGTTCGAGTCGACCACGCCCGTGCTAATCGTTCCCGGCGAATACGTGATAGGTGTCTATTACGCCTCTGACTCGCCGCAAGATCGGGGCATGTTCGATTTTGTCGATAACGCAACTCGCCTTCAACACACGACTGCCGGCGGGATCACATACGGCGGCTATCGTTTCAACAACGGTGGGATCCACCCTGGAGGTAGCCACCCGACTGACGACGGGTACTTCGGCCCGAACCTGCTCGTCGTCGCCGTGCCCGAGCCGAGCGTGATTTGGTTGTTGTCGAGCGCGCTTTTGGCGCGTGCTGTGTTGGGTCCGGGAAGGCATCGTATTCCACTGAAACAGGGTGCGTGTGCAACGGGCTGATGATTCCGAAATAGCGCATCTCATGCCCGGTCGGCAACGCCGGCCCGATAACGCCGAGCTTTAGGGCGGTAATTGAGCCGGTGTGGTCGGCGCGGAAGTCGTCGCTGCGGCCGCGGCCTCCTCGATGGCGATGAATCCGTCCTGATTGGCGTCCAGCCGCGAGAATTGTTCGATCGAGCCGAGGAATTCGCGGCGGCTGATGTCGCCGTCGCCGTTGAAATCGGCGTGGGCGAACCACGCGGGCGCTACGTCGTTCGAGCGCGGTGCGGCCGGGGCATCGGGAACGTAGAACGACTGCTGGGCCGGCCGCTCGGACCGCACAAACGCGACGATCATCGCCGTGGGCAATTCCTCGTTGGCGAGTTGTCCGTCGCCATTCGTATCGAGCGCGCGCATTCGAGCCGGACTGGTGGCGAGTTCGCTCTCACCGAGTCGGCCGTCGGCGTTGCGGTCCAGCGCTTCAAACAGCGCGTCGCAATCGTCGTGAACCATGGCGCGGATTTCGCTGCGTTCGGGCCGCTGGTCGGCAGACTCCGGGGTTGCGAGATCGTCTGCGGATACGTTGATCCGGATATTGCCCAACGCAAGCGCGACGCGGTTCGCCGCGGGCTGGGCCAGGACGGCGATTTCCGATTCATGTTTGCGGACTTCGATCCGCGCCTTGCCGCGGCCATCGGACTCGGGTTTTTCGAACGCGACGGCCAGCTCCAGGTGGGGCGCAATGGTCAGGATCCGGGCCAATTCATCCTGGGAAAGCTCGAGATCGTCGTTTGCATCCAGTTCGTCAAACAGGCGAGGCAGACGTGGAAAGCTGCCCGGCCCGAGAGACCGCCGCGGGGAGTAGAGATCGGCGAGCAGGTAATCGAATTGACCCACGTCGGAATGCGGATCGAGATGCAGCGCGGCGTGGCGGGTTTCGGTGCTGCTGGCGCTGGGCAGCGGCCGGCCTGCGTCGTTGAGCTGCTCGCGCAGCGGCGCCAGCTCGGGGGTCGTGATGATCCGGTCGTCGTTCGCATCGAGCGACAGGAACCTGTCTGGCGCCGCACTGATTTCGTCGCTGCTGAGCCGCCGGTTGTTGTCGACGTCGACGAGTTGCCAGACGCGAGACGCCAGCGCCGGAATGGAGTGGTACATTCGGCGGCTGCGGACCGCGAGTGCCGCAGTGCTGCGACCGGCGTCGCGTCCCAGCCACGCCGCAGCCTCCGACGGTTGAATCTGCTTGTCGCGATTCAAATCGAACCGCTCCGTCCAGGCTTTGGCGCGAGCTTCGGCGTAGTTTGGATTTGTCGCCCGCTCGGCTTTGAGAAACTCCTCGTTGGCGGCCAGTTCGCGCCACGTCGATTTGTGGTCGGTGTTTGTGTCGGCCGCGTCGAGCACTTGCTGGGTGCGTTCGCCAAATACCTGGCTGTGCGGACGCCCTTCCATGGTCAGCCAGACGTCGATGAGGAGCGGCCCGCCGGCCGTCAGCACGGCGAGTCGCTCGCGCAGATCTGGGTCGTCGGCAGTTTGCTTTTCGGTCGTGGGTTCGGCGGCGCCGGGTTCTTCAACCGGCTTCGTCGTTTGCTCCGCTACCGGCGTTGGTTGCGCCGCGATGGCATCGGTCATGGCCGCGTGCGGTTTCGGCTCCTTGGCGGTGGTGTCGGGAGCGGGCGGCTGCGGCGTTGCAGGTTTTGCCGGAGCGACAGCGGCATCGCGTCCGCAGCCAAGCAGGATGACGCCCAGAATTAGTCCCGCGGCAAATACCGCCGGAGTGGCACGCCCAGAGCTCCCAGCGATGGGCGTGGCGAGGCGCAACGGTTCGGACCACGCCCTTCGCTGAGGGCTCAGGGACGTGCCACCCTTCGCCGTTCGGCTAAGCCAGAATCGCACGGATCGGCGTTCCTTCGGCGAGTTTGATGGGTCGGTCGGCGGGCGTGATGTTTTCGCTATCAGGCGGCACGCCCAGCGCGGCGCACAAGGTTGCCAGCACATCGCCAATGCCGACCATGTTTTCTTCGACCTGCGTGCCGTCGGCGCTGGTGCGGCCGTAGGCCTGTCCGCCTTGGATGCCGCCGCCACCCAGCACGCACGACCACGCGTTGGGAAAATGGTCGCGGCCGCCCATGTTGTTGATCGCGGGCGTGCGGCCGAATTCGCCCATCCACAGGATGGTCGTGCTTTCCAAGAGACCGCGTTCGTCGAGCTCGGCCATCAGCGTTGCCCAGCCGGCGTCGAGCTCGGCGGATAAACTCTTCACACGGCTAAAGTTCTCTGTGTGCGTGTCCCAACCCAGGCCGTCGCCCAGCGAGACTTCGACGAACGGCACGCCGCGTTCCACCAGTCGACGTGCGAGCAAGCAACCTTGGCCGAATTGTCCCGGTCCGTAGCGGCGTCGGACTTCGTCCGATTCGGCCGCGAGGTCGAAGGCGGCCCGCACCTCGGGTCGCATCATCTCAACCGCCTTCTGGTAGGTGCCGCGATGGGCCGCGTAGGCCGGGACGCTATGGCCGGCGAGAAAGTTCTGCTCCAGTGCGTTCCACAATTCCAGTCGGCGCGATTGCTGGAGCGGGCCGATGCCTGCCGGGGCTTCGATGTTTTCCAACCGCAGGTCGGCCAGTGTGTTTGGCGCATTTTCCTGGGTGGGCGTCGCAGGTTGGCTCGCGGCGCCCGCCACGATGGCCGGTGCGTATCTCGCGCCGAGAAAACCGGGTCCGAATGCGGCCGGGTTCACGGCTTGGGACGGCGCGACGCTGACATAGTTCGGCAAAACGCTCGCGCTCGACTCCAGCTCCTTCGCCAGCGAGCAACAGATCGACGGGTAGGCAACGCCACCCATGGGCGGATGGCCCGTGCGCACCAGGTGCGTGCCGCGAGCGTGGTCGCCTTCCTTGGTGCTGAGCGAGCGGATCACGGCCAGCCGATTGGCCTGCTCGGCCAGCTTGGGCAGGTGCTCGCTGAAGCGCAGTCCGGCAGCGCGGGTGGCGATCTCTTTGAACGCGCCGCCGTTGGCGTGACCGGGCTTCATGTCGAACGTGTCGGTCTGGCTCGGACCGCCGCTCATCCACAAGAGGATGCAATGCCGGCTGCGGCGCGGATCATCGGCCAGTTTGGCGGCCAGGGCTGGGACCCACGATGCGCAACTCGAGCCGACCAAACCGAGGCCCAGACCCAGATGGCGGAGCACGTCGCGGCGCTCGAGCGTGCGGGATCGGCGTGGCATGACTGGATCTCCGAAACCTCGGTGTTATCGGTTGAATGCGAACTCAGTGCTGTTCACCAGGGCCCAGAGCAGGTCGCTCTGGGCCTGGCGGCGGTCCTGCGGCGTTTGGCACTCGGCGAGCATTTGCGAAACGGCGGCCTGCTCGTCCGTGTCCGGCTTGCGCGACAATACGGCCAGGTAGATCGCCTCGGTGCGATCCGGATCGTTCATGTAGGGGGCGTCGAGCGCCGCGAGCAGGCGGTTCGATTCCGGGCTGGTGACATCGGCCATCGTCTTGCCGTTCATCATCTGGAGCGATTGCAGCGTGCTGCCGCGGAACTCGGCCGCGCTACCGGGCGGCGGGCGCATTACGCGGACGAATTCCATCCGCACCGGATCCTCGTCGATGCTCGTGGCCATGCGGCTCCATTCCTGACCCGCAACATCGCGCGGCACGAGGACCATGAAACTATCGTACATCTGCTCGGGCGTGAGCGGACGGGGCAGCTTGTAGCCAAACAGATCGGGCGGCGTCGAATCCGATTGCTCGTGCCGGCTCGAAAGCTGATAAGCGCGGCTGCTGGCCAGCGTTCGCCACAGCTCGCGCAGATTGAAGCCCGAGTCGACAAAGTAGTCGGCCAGCTCGTTGAGCAGTCGCCCGCGTGCGGACGTGTCGGCAGGGTCCACCTCGTCGAGCGAATCGACCAGCCCTTGCCCAAAAAGTTCGGTCCAGGTCCAGTTGACGGCGGCGCGGGCGAACCAGCGATTGTCGCTGGAGGCCATCCAAGTGGTGAATTGCGCACGGCGCGATTGCCAGCGATCGTCATCGGCCGCGTCGCCGCCGAGGTACTTGGGGCCGACGACTTCCTCGGAGTTCGGCAGCTTCACTTCGCCGCGACCCGCGTCGACGAGCCGATACGGATTGTTCATCATCTGCCGGTCGTTCGGCGCCTGGATGCGGGCAAAGAAGGCGGCCACGCCCCAGAAGTCGCGCTGCTTCCAATCGGCGTACGGATGGTCGTGACATTCGGCGCATTGCAGCTTGATGCCGAGAAACAGCTCGGTGGCGCTGGCGGCCATTTTTTCCGGCGCGAGATCGTGGGCACGGAAGTAGAGCGCGGGGCCTAATTCATCGCCGCCACTGGTGAGCAATAGGCCGCCGACAAGATTGTCGTACCGCAGGTTCTTCGCAAAGCGAGTGCGGAGCCATTTCTGCAGGCCGAGCGCTTCGCGGTCGTGCGTCGGATCGACGCCGAGCGGCAGGATGCGATTGCGGACAATCGTGGCCATATGCGTAGCGTGCCGCGGTGAGGCCAGCAGCCGGTCGATGAGCAGCAACCGCTTGTCCGGTCGTTCGTCGGCGAGGAACTCGCGGACTTCCGACACGCGCGGGATCACGCCGACCAGATCGAGGTACGCGCGCCGCAGGAACTCTTCGTCCCTTGCTGGCGCTGCGGGCTCCACGTGCTGGGCGTTCCACATTTGCTCGAGCAGTTGGTCAACGCGGCGAGCCATCGCCGGGCTATCGGGCGCGGCCGGTGCAGATGGCTCGTTGATCGCGACCGGCGTCGCGGCGTCGACGCTGGCGAAAGCCGTGACCAGCCACGTGCTGAGAATCGCAGCGATGAATCGTCGGACGTGCATGACCGAGACCCGTCGGCAAGATGTTCCGGAGCGCTATTTCCGCCCGCCGAATCGAACCTCGACGGATGAGCCCTGCGCCATAGAGTTATCGTAACGGATTTGGAGAAGTATTGCGAGTCGCAGCAGAGAATCGGCGGCTGTGCTTCAAGTTAACGGGCAATTTCGAAGGATGCCGACAGTTTGAAACCGCGGCCTTACTCCGGATCGGTAGCTGTGAGCAGGGCAGTTACTTCGGCCTCAAGTGTTGGCAGGTTTGTGCGGATTACTTCCCATACCTGAGCTTCGTCAATCAAGTCGTAGCCGTGAATGAGGACGTTGCGAAACGAAATGATTTGCTGGTAATCCCCAATCTTTGACGCGGTAGTCGGGTCTGCTTTCGCCAAGCGACCCACCGCCTCGCCGATGATTTCGAAGTTTCGCTCGACGGCTTGCCGAAGCATCCGGTCATTGCGGTATTCGTCGAGCGATTTTCCCTCGGTACCTCGGCGCACGAATGCGGCTGCATCGCGAATATCTTCCAGCAGCTTAGGGCTCTTACGCTCCATACAGCAGTCTGCGCGTACGGTTTGCCTCGCGGATGAAGTATGGATTCTTCATGGCGGCCGACATGACAAGGTCGACCGGCGAGCCGAATAGTTGCGAAAGCGCATCGCGGAACGCGAAGTAGTTTTGCAGCCAGGGGCCGAGGTCCTGATCGGGTCGGAATTCGACAATGAAATCAAGGTCGCTCTTTTGAGGATCGAAGCCTTCGCCGGATGCGGCAGATCCAAAGAGTTCGAGCCGCTGCACGCCAAATCGCGTGCAGAGTTCGGAAATTGCATCCTGGTTGTCGGCGACCGCGGAGACCATTGCACACCTCGCTAGTATTCTAAGTTTAGTTCATCGTCCACGGTAGCGAAATGCCGCGGCTGCTAGGGGGAGGCGTTTCGACATTCTTGAAGCAGCCGCGGCGGGACGCCGATGTCGCAGACATGGATCGTGCCGACGTAAGGTTTCGCGGCGGGTTGGGTGAAGCCGATTTTCATTGCGGCGAATGTGCACGTGTGGTCGGCGCGGACTGTGTGAGCGGCCGGCTGGCCCGTGTCGCAATCGAGGCCGCTGGGGACGTCGACGGCGAGCGCTTGCGTCCGCGCCGGGCGGGCGTTGATCCAATTGATGGCCGTGTCGAACGGCGGGCGCGGATCGCCTTGAGCGCCGGTGCCGAGCAGGGCGTCGACGAGCCAGGCGGCGCCAGCGAGTTCATTCGGGGCCGAGGACGGCCCGGCTCGCTGTTGAGAGAATTGAATTATCGGGACGTCTGTTTTCTTCAGCACTGCAAAGTTCGAGGCGGCGTCGCCGGTGAATTCGTCCGGCGCACAGAGCAGCAGCACGCGGCACTCGTGGCCGCGGATTTCGAGGTGGCGGGCGATGACGAAGCCGTCGCCTGCGTTGTTGCCTTTTCCGCATAGGATCACGACCGGGCCGTTGATGCCGAGTCGCTCCAGCACGTCGACACAGCCGCGGCCGGCGTTTTCCATCAGCACCAGGCCCGACATGCCGTAGTCGTCGATCGCGCGGCGATCGAGCGCGCGGGATTGTTCGCGAGTGAGAGCGCGTGTTGCCATGTCTCAATTTTGACATGGGTTAGCGTCGGCGGCCACGCCGAATTGTCATCGTCAGCGCTTGTCGGCGGTTGATTCGGCCTCGCGGCCGACGCTAATGGAGGTCACCACTCGTACGTCTCGCCGCCGAGCTTGATGACCACGGGCTCGTCGAGCGCCAGGTATTGGGCGACGTGCTTGCCGTGGCGCTCGATCAGGTCGAAGTACTCGCGGCTGTAGCGTTCGATCTTTTTCGCGGCTTTCTCTTCGTCGGCGGTGACGGTGGAATCGACCAGGCGGCCGCTGCGCTCGAAAAACGTCTTCCGGCCGAGCTGGCGGATGTTGGTCGCGGCCACGTCCTTGTCGCCGAGCGCGTCGTAGTAGCGAACATTGCCGCCGAAGTAGCCGCCGCCGGCCGACTGCAGTGCTGGGGCCGCTTCGGCGCCGCGGAATGCGCGACCACCTTCGCCCCCGTCGGTCGCCGCGGGTGCGTTGGCCCTTCGCAGGCTCTCTTTCGCCCAACGCTGCTGGAAACCGTATTGGCCGGACGATTCGCTCAGAACGTCGAGCTCGCTCAGCGCGCGACCGCGATTGCGTGCCAGGTCACGCACGTCGCTGGTCTCGTCGGCCAGGAACGACGTGTAGGGCGTGAGGATGCCGTGCTCGGTGGCGAGCGCCACCAGCTCGTTGACCAGTTCCTGGTTGCGGCCTTTGAGGTCCAGCTCGTCGATGATCTCGCCGACCCGCCGCGTGGCCCATAGCTTGGCCACGAACACGTTGGTGTCGTCGTCGCTCTTGGCGACCAACTCGGCCGGGAAATCGAACGATTGTTGTTTGCCGCCTACGTTGCCGGTGAGTTTCACCTTCGCGGTGCCGCTGTTGTGGAAGCGGCCGACCAGCACCGCCTGATCGCCGGCAAACAGGTCGAACGGACCCTTCGGGTAGATGCGGTTGACGGGCGGAGCGCCGCTGGCCGCCGCGCCTTCGACGTCGACTGAGACGGCCACGTCGGTCATCACGGGCGCGCCGATCTTGCGGTATAGCGCGCTGACCGAGGCCTCGATGTCCTCGTTGGGCCGGACGTATTGGCTGAGGCCGAAGTTGGCGCGGGCCAGCTTATCGAGCAGCCGGCTGTTGACGTCGTAGCCGACGCCGAACGCAAACACACGGGCCCGCACGTGGTTGCCGTCCTCGCTGTGCTTGACGATGGCGGTCTCGCCGGTCTCGCCGGCGGTGGGCAGGCCGTCGGTGAGGAACAGGACGTAGGTGGGCCGGCTGCTGTCTGCCAACATGCCGAGGGCCCGCTTGAGCGCTCCGTCGATATCGGTGCTGCCGCCGGCGTACAGTCCTTCGACAAAGCCGAGGGCGGCCGAGCGGGTCTCGTCGTTGAATTTCTGCAGCTCGGGCCGAAAGGTGGTGATTTCGCTGTCGTAGGCGACGATGTTGAACACGTCGCCTTCACGAAGATTATTGAGCACGAATTTGGCGGCCCCCTTGGCCTGCTCGATCTTCTGGCCGCTCATGCTGCCCGAGCGATCGACGACGAACACGACCGTCTTCGGCGTTGGCTTGTCGTCGGCCGACTTGATCTCGGGACTGGCGAGCAGAACGAAGTAGCCATCATCATCCGCCTTCGGCCGATAGCTGACGACGCTCGCGCCGACCGGCCCTTCGCCGCAATCGAAGAACAGGCGGAAGTCCTCGCCGGGCACGATCTTGGTCGCTTCGTACGTGACGACGGCGTGCGAGCTATCCGGCCGCTCGGTTTTCACCGTGTGCGTGGCTGAGTAGACGTTTTTGATTGGCGTCGCACTTTCGATGGCGAGGCGGATCGTGAGTTTGTCGAGCGGCTCGCACGTGTATTTGGCAGTGCTCAACGGGAAGATGAAGTCGGTCAGACCGTAGCTCTTGCGCAGGAGCTGTGAATAGCGGAGCGTGACGGTCCGCTTCGCGCCCGGCGGGATTGGGAACACGCTTGTCTGGAACATGCCGGTGCCGACCCACTCAAGCAGGGCCGGGTCGCGATTCTTGCGAACGATCTCTTCGTAGCGCTGCCGGGCCTCCTCTTTCGAGAGCAGCCGGGCCTGGTATTCCTTGCCGTCCACCAGCAGCGTCAACTGATCGATCGCGCCGTCGTACGGCAGCGGAAACACGAAGCAGACTTCCATGGTGGCGCTGCCCGTGTTCTCGAACGTCTGCGACACCTGGACGCGGGCGATCTGGTCCTTGACGTTGGCGTTGACCTCCAGGGCATCGATCTTGTAGCTGCCGACGACTTGCGGCGGGCCGGGCGGAATCGGGCGGATTGGGATTGGCCGCGGGAGACGGATGTGAGTTTCCGTGCGGACATCGACGAGCACGCCTTGGGCGGGGGCGCTCGTGGCGAGACCGAACATCGAAAGTACACAAGCGACGAGTGCGATCGAGCGGGTGCGGGACATGGTTTTCTGCTCCTGCGAAAAGTGGTGGCGGCCAAAAAACATAGCCGACCCATCTTTGGTCGCTTGCTTGGCGCTTGATTGCAACGCAAAAATGATGATCGCTTTATACCGGCCAGGATGGCCGGGCTATGTGCTCTGCAATATTGACGCCGGAAGATGGCGGAAAGTTTCACGTCAGGCCGAAATCACGCAATTTACGCAGTTCGCCGCAACTATCGGATTGACCGCACTTGCGGCATTGCGGCCGTTTCAGGATGATCCCGACCGACCTTTGAACGGCGAAAGGCGAGTCGCGGCGTCCCTGCCGCGATTGCCTCTTCATGAGCGGGTGCCACGATCGCGAACCATGCGAATTTGCCCACACACGCAGCACACCGCGGCAGACCACCGCAGTGCAATGGGCATGGCGCCCGCCCCGCTGAAAATGATGAACGTCGAATGACGAATGACGAATGACGAATTGGGGGCCGACTTTTTCGTCATTCGTCATTCGGGAATTCGTCATTACCCTCACCCGATTGATTCGATGCAACGCTGGCGAATTATTCTGGCGCTCGCAGTTTTTTTGGCGGCGAGCCAAAGCGGTTGGTCGCAACAGTTTGCGCCGGGCGTGCCTTCCAGCACTCCGCAGGTGATGGGACCCGCGTATCCGGTGACAACCGTTCCGGCGCCGGGTGCGATCCCGCCACCGCCCTATCTGCCGCCTTCGCAATCGATGGTTCAACCTGGACCGCCGGTTGCGCCCATGATGACAGCGCCTGGCGCGTCGGGAACTATCGTGCCGCTGCCGAGTCAAACCCCCGGATCGATCTTTGGTCCGCCGCTGGTGGCGCCGACCGCCGGCCTTCCGGCCGGCGCTGCGCCGGTCAGTCCGTTGGCCGACATAGCGCCGGGCGGACTTGTGTCGCCGCAATTTGGATTGCCGGCAGGGCCGGAAGCGCTCGCCGGGCCGCAGAACGTGATCGCCGTTCCGGTCGTGGACGATGATTGGGCGTGGGACCAAATCGCCGACGTGGTGAGCGACTACTTTACAATTGCGAGGGAGCAGCGAGCGCGGCGGGGCGAGGTGGTGTGCGAAGGCCGCATCGAAACGGCGCCGCAGACCGGCGCCACGTGGTTGGAGCCGAATCGGCACGATTCGGTCGGCGATTTCAATCGCTGGGAGAGCACGTTTCAGACGATCCGCCGGCGGGCCGTGGTGCGCGTGATTCCGGACGGGCCCGGCTACCTGGTGGAAGTGGTCGTCGAAAAGGAATTGGAAGACCTGCCGCGGCCGGAACAGGCGACCGCGGGCTCGGCGACGTTTCGCACCGACGGCTCACTTCCAAGCCGCCGCACTCAGGACGTGAGTCGCACGCGCTCCGCGCCGTGTTGGATTCAACTGGGGCGCGATCCGCCGCTGGAACAGCGGATGCTGGCCGAGATCCACGCCCGGCTGGCCGGAATCACGACGACCGCGAATCCGTCTCCGTGGCAATAGCAAAGCGCTGGATGCTAGAGCAAATTTCCTTTTTATGTACTGGGTGGCTGGGGCAACGCCCCAGAGATTCTCGGCAACTGGGGCGTTGCCCCAGCCACCCATGAGTACGCAATTTCGAGATTTGCTCTAGATGGTGCGATCCAGCTTCGATTGCCGCGCTTCTACACAGCACAGGCTCTTGCTGTTGCCGATGGTGCACGAGCACGACGACGGAGCTCGCCGGCCGCGCTCAGAAAGGCCAGGAGGGCGAGCAAAATTGTGCTCGGCTCG
>JBIOWO010000156.1:0-3718 GCA_044868555.1 Lacipirellulaceae bacterium
CCAGCTCCATGCTGCTGACCGAGAGCAAATCGTCCACGAATCGGGCCAGCCGCGTCGCCTCCGAATTGATCGTGTTCAAAAACTGCTTCTGCTGCTCGACGTCGATCATGTCGGCCAGCGCCAGCGTTTCGGCGTAGGCCTTGATATTCGCGAGCGGCGTCCGCAGCTCGTGCGTCGCCGTATCGACAAACTGGTCGCGCATCTCTTCGGCCAGCTTCTGTTGCGTGACGTCGCGGATCGTCCACACGTGCGTTTCATGCTGACTGCTGCCGACGATGCAGATCGGATGACGGGCCACGCGGACCACCCGCCGCTGGCCGTTCTCTTCCCCCGTCAGCTCCGCGACCACCGGCCGGTCGCGATTCTCCGCCGCCAACAGCGGATCCCCCTCCGCTAACTTCCACCGATTTTCTACGAGCGCGGTCATGCCGGGCAGCTCTTCGGTCCGCTCGCCGTCGCCGCCGACGCCGACCACGTCCTTCAATCCCAGAATCGTGGCCATCGGCAGATTGGTGTACGTCAGTCGGCCGTCGGCGTCGGTCGTGGCCACGCCGTCCGGAATGCTATTGAGCACGGCGTCCAGCCGGCTCTGCCGGCCCTGTTCGAGCGACTGCCGCAGCCGCTGCTGCAACGAGTCGGCCGCCGGCCCGTTGGTCTGCCGCTGCACGACGCGATTCCAACCCCGCGCGGCCGCGCCGCGGCCGTCCACGGCCAACAGGTCGCAGCTCTCCACGCTCGGGCTCATCGCCACGTGGACGAGTTGCTCTTCGATGTCGGCGACCGGCCGAACCATCCGGCTGATCAGCACCGCCCCGGCCACCATGCAGAAAGCCGGCCCGATGAATGCCAGCGGCGAGAACCGTGCCCCGGCACGTAACAAGCTCCACGTGCTCGGTTGGGCAATCCCCAGTCGCAATGTGCCGATCGTCGTTCCGCCGGTCTCGATCGGCGACCGGTACTCGTGAACGAGCGTGCCATTGTCGTCGAGGAATTCGATGCGTTCCACGTCGCCCCAGCGGTCCGTCATGCCGCCTCGCTCGGTCGCCGACTTGCCAATCAGATCCGTGTGCGAATGGGAAAGGAATTCGCCGGTGGGGGCAGCCACGGCGCAATAGCTGGCCCCGCTCTGCGTGCAGATGTCCGCGACGATCGGCTGCAAATCGGCATCGCGATCGCGGAGGTAGCTGAGCACGACGCGATCGCCGCCTCGCCCCAACCAGCGCAGCGATGCGCTTTCCGATCGGCTGTCGGTCACACTTCGAGCCACGTAGATGGCCCCAAAACTGAGCCACACGAGCGCAGCGAGTCCGAACAGGAGAAAGTACGCCGTGATCCGGCGCGGTAATCGGACTTGTAACGTACTGCCAAGCATCGGAATCCATTCCGGGTACGGTTTAGCGTTGAGAGTTGAGAGTTGAGGGTTTCTGTTGCTTGTTCCCTCAACCCTCAACCATCAACCCTCAACCTTCGCTGCCAAACAATCCTCAATGCAGTTAATCAGCTCGCTCGGGCTGAACGGCTTCGGCAAAGCCACGGAAATTCCGGGGTTCTGCTGAAGCCTGACCGTGTCGATCTCCATGCACTTGGCCGTCAGCAGGATGAACGGAGTCCGCCGATAGGCGGGCAGTTGGCGAAGGTGCTCGCACAACTGGATTCCGGTCATCAGCGGCATCTGCTGATCGGACAACACGAGGTCGAAGCTGCCCTTCTGCAGCGTCTCCAAGGCGTGACGCCCGTTGTTCACGCTCGTCACCTGAAAGCCGGCGCGGACCAGGTTGAAGCACACCACGCCCGAGAGCGCCGCGTTGTCTTCCACCACCAGGATTTTTGCTTTGTCCTGTGCCATCGCCGGCCATCCGTTCCTTTTCCATTTCGAACGCGTTTTAGCGCCCGCGCGCTGCGCGATCCGCCCGCCTCAAGCGGGAGGATCCGCGCAGCCCCTCGCAACGTCTTATCGGCGCTCGCGGGCCGTGATCTTTGCTACGATCGGGACACTCAACCCAGTCTGCAAGCCAACCTTAACTGTCGCCGTCTTCGCAATTTGCCAGTCGCCGCTAGCTGCTGACATCAAATTCGCTTGAGGCTTACAGCAAATTCGCTTGCGGTTTACAGCAAATTCGCTTGCGGTTTAGCTCCGCTTGCAGTTACAGCAAGTCGTACGTCGCCGGATCACCCGACGAGGTAGCCGTCGCAGCATTGCAAATGAACTGTCCGTTGCCCGAGCAATAGTGCCAGCCCTTCGTGGGAGTCGCTTCGCCGACGATGTCGGTGTCCGCGGTCGTGATCTTGATCGCGGAGTCCTTTTTCCCCACCGGGCACTTCGGGAAACCGCCGCGGAGGTACTGTGCCAGGTCGTCCTTCAAATCGGCCTCCGTATTTGCATCGCCGGGCAGCTTACCTTGCTCGGCCGCATAGCGCTCGATCGCGTCGCGCACGACAGAGAGCGTCTGCTTCAAGCCGTTCTCACTCGCGGCATCCGACGTTTTGAGCAACTTGGGCGCGGCCACAGCCGCCAGAATACCCAGAATCATGACCACGACCACAAGTTCGACCAGTGTGAAACCCTTGTGCCTTCGCATTTGACTGTCTCCCCATTTGCCAAGGTGAAAAATTGACCCAAGAGACGCGACGGCATCGCGGTAAAACCCACGAGCGGTAAAACCCACGAGTTGACCCAGACGGTCCCCGGTACCGGCTCAACCGCGAGCGGCTTTCGCCGGTTCTATCAGAATCGTAGGTCGCAAATTGCCCCGCGCGCCGCGCCGGAAAAAAACGTTGCGAACGTGCCCCAGCCATCGCCCGCAAAGCCGTTCCAAGGACGGATTTTCAGCCGCGCCATTCGCTTGATCCTACGGCTCCCACCGACTTCGCTGCTCCTGCGACCGGAGCGGCTCGCAAAACCGTCACAACTCGCGCCGTCCCGACTTACGTGCTACGGCGCACAGGCCGCGCTGCCGGACGTTTGCCACTCAAACAGGTGCGACCGCGGCCGTAACGCGGGGGACCGGCCAGCAGTCGGCCTCACCATAAATGGTGGGTCGGCGACCTATGCTTGATGCAGAGTCGCATCACCGATTTGGCCGCCAATCTGCCGCCAAAGAAACCATTCGTTTCGCCCACATGCGATCACCCGCCCAACAGCCGCCGTGCCGACATTCGTTATCACGCTCACGGTGCGCACCGCGCCGCGGGTTTTCCTTCGTCGAGCTGCTGATCGTCGTCTTGATCATGAGCATCCTGGCCGCCGTGGCCGTGCCCACCTTTTTCGACTCGCTGTTTTTCCATCGCGTCGAGTCGGCGGCCCGCCGCGTGAAAGCCGATCTCGAGCTGGCCCGAAACACGGCCCGGCTCACCAGCGCCAGTCAAACGATCACGTTCAGCGGCATGTCCTACACGGCCAGCGCCGCCATCGAGGATCTGGATCGGCCCGGCCACACGTATTCCGTCGACCTGGCCAAAATGCCGTATGAGATGAAATCGGTGACGGCCAACTTCGGCGGCAACCCCTTTGTTTCGTTCGACGGCTACGCGAAGCCCTCCAGCGGCGGCACGGTCGTCGTCCAGATCGACGTCGATCACAGGTGCACGGTCACGCTCGATGGCACCACCGGTCAGGTCACGATCACCAGCAACCAATCCCGCGGCCGCGCCGCGCAAGCTGTCGGAAACTAGAACAAATGACGAATTTCCGAATGACGAATGACGAACGAAAGTGGGG
>JBIOWO010000157.1:0-12256 GCA_044868555.1 Lacipirellulaceae bacterium
CGGCGCGAAGTACGCGCTTTCCGATTGGCCCGACAAGCGAGCGATCGTCGTCGTTTTTCTCGGCGCCGAGTGCCCGCTGGCCCGGCAGTACGGGTCGCGATTGCAGGAGATGGCGGAGCGGTACGCCGAGGAGGACGTGCAGTTCGTCGGCATCAACTCGAATCGGCAGGACTCGCTCGAGGAGATCGGGCATTACGCGCGGGAGTGTAAGATTGAGTTCCCTTTGCTCAAGGACCCGGGCAATCGCGTGGCCGATCAGTTCGGGGCGGTCCGCACGCCGGAAGCATTCGTGCTCGACGGCGACAACGTGGTTCGCTACTGGGGACGGATCGACGATCAATTTGGCGTCGGCTACGCCCGCGGCAAGAAATCGGTGAGCGAGCTGACGCGCGCGATCGACGAGGTGCTGGCCGGCACGCCGGTGTCTACGCCGGTCACCGAGGCGGTCGGTTGTTACATCGGCCGGGTGCGGAAGACGCCGCCGTCGGGCGAGGTCACGTACGCCAGGCACATCGCGCCGATTTTAAACGAGCATTGCGTGCGTTGTCACCGCGACGGCGAGGTCGCGCCGTTCGCGCTCACATCGTACAACGAGATCGCCGGCTGGGGCGACACGATTGCCGAAGTGGTCCGCCAGGGCCGGATGCCGCCGTGGCACGCGAATCCCGAGCACGGCAAATTCTCGAACGACGCGCGGCTGCCCGACGCGGAGAAGCAGCTCGTTTACGACTGGGTCCAGAACGGCCAGCCGGAAGGCGACCCGGCCGACCTGCCGCCGCCGCCCAAATTCGTCGACGGCTGGCAGATACCGAAGCCGGACATCGTCTATCGCATGCCGCAGCCGTACAAGGTGCCGGCCAAGGGCGTGGTCGAGTACCAGCATTTCAAAATCGATGCCAAGTTCGACGAGGATATGTGGGTTCGCGCGGCCGAGATGCGGCCGGGCAATCGGGCGGTGGTGCACCACCTGATTCTGTTTTTCGTGAAGCCGGGCCAGGGGCGAATGCGGGGTGAAGACGCGCTGGCGAACGGGATCGCCACCTTTGCGCCCGGACTGCCGGCGATGAATTTGCCGGACGGCTATGCATTCCGCGTACCGGCCGGGTCGCGGCTGGTGATGCAGGCCCATTACACGCCGAACGGCACGAAACAAACGGACCAGAGTTTTGCCGGCGTCGTGCTGGCCGATCCGAAGGCCGTGAAGCACGAAATCAGCATCAACGCGGCGATGAACTTTCGCTTTCTGATTCCGCCGGGGGACAAGGATTATGCGGTGAGCGCGACGTACCGCGTCGGCGAGGATTCGCTGCTGTACACGCTGGCGCCGCACATGCACTTTCGCGGAAAGTCGTTCCGCTTTACGGCCAAGTATCCGGACGGCAGGCAAGAGATTTTGCTCGACGTGCCGCGTTACGATTTCAACTGGCAGAACGTTTACAAACTGGCCGAGGCGAAACGGATTCCCGAAGCAACGGAGATTCTGCTGGACGCCCACTACGACAACTCAGCCGACAACTTGCTGAATCCTGATCCGACCAAGGCCGTCCACTGGGGCGATCAGACGTGGGAAGAGATGATGATCGGCACGCTGTCGATGAGTCCGATCAACCAGGACTTGCGCATCGGCCCGCCGCGCGTGGAGGCGATCAATGACGACGCCGAGAAACGGCGCGTATCGTTCCGCTATCGGCTTGCCGCCGATGAACAGGCCGAGAAAGTGTACCTGGCTGGCTCGTTCAACGATTGGAAGCCGACCGGCCAGGTGATGGAAGGACCGGATGCGGAAGGTTGGTTCACGACCACGGCCGATCTTGCGCCGGGCCAGTACGAATACAAGTTCGTGCTCGACGGCACCGGCTGGCGCTGCGACCCTGGCAACCGCGAGCGGACGGGGATCTATCTCAACAGCGTGCTGCACGTGGAGTGAACCATATAGCCGACCCATCTTGGGTCGGAATGTTCGCCGGCGCAACAGTCTTGGCGCTTGGATTGATCCGGCCAATATGGCCGGGCTATTTGGCGTCGACCGCATGAGCTTTGAGGTCTTCCAGATCGCAGTAGGCGAGCGCCCCCTCGTGCGTGGCGGCGAGGATGACTTTGGGGGCGTAGCCGGCGTCCAGCGCTTCCTGCCAGCGCGGCGCGCAGAGGCACCAGCGGTCGCCTTCCCTTAGACCGGGGAAGCCCCAATCGAGCCGCGGCGTCGACAGGTCATTGCCGACCGACTTGGAGAACGCCAGAAATTCGCTCGTCACTTGAATGCACACAGTATGCGAGCCGACGTCCTCCGGGCCCGTGTTGCAGCAGCCGTCGCGGAAGAACCCGGTCATGGGCGACGTGCAGCAGATTTCCAGCTTATTGCCCAGCACGTTCTTGGCCTTGGGCAGGCGGACGACTCCGTTGGTAGCGACGCGGATCATGGCGTGGCCTCGGTGCTAACTCGTTCTGGGGGGAAGGATTGGGGTTAAGCTTGAGTCGACAATGCGCGTTGCGCATTAAACCCTCTCGCGGAGCGAGAGGAGTACTCTGCCGAAACTGTCGCCCGGCCGCGGGGTTGAAGTACAATATACCCAGCCCCGAGTCGCTCGCGCGACCTTCGTCTGGACGGGCCAACTCATTGTAGCAAATCCGTACGGTGGTGCGATGACTCTTCGAACGAGCTCGTGCTGGTTGTCGATCGGGATCGGACTTGTAGTGCTGGGCAGCAGGCATCCGGCGCGGGCTGAGGGGCCGAGCGCCGAGCAGGTGGCCCGGCAGGTCGACGCGCTCTTGGCCGGCGAGGTCTTTACTGCGGACACCAAGCTGGCGCCGCGCGTCGATGACGCCACCTATCTGCGGCGCGTGTGGCTCGATATCGTGGGCGACATCCCGTCGCCCGAGCACGTGACGGCCTTCCTCTTGGATCCGGCCAAGGACAAGCGCGAGCGGGTGGTCCGCGAACTGTTGGCCAATCCGCAATACGGCCAGAATTGGGCCCGCTACTGGCGGGACGTTATCCTGTATCGGCGGCTGGAAGATCGTGCGGCGATCGTGTCGAACCCGCTCACCGTGGCGCTCACCGAGAAGCTCAACAACAATGAGCCGTGGGACAAGATCGCCACCGAATTCATCACGGCTACCGGCGACGTGCGCGAGAACGGCGCGACGGCCATTCAAATGGCGCAGGACGGCCGCACTGAAGAGACGACGGCCGAGGTGTCGCGGATATTTCTGGGCATCCAGATTCAGTGCGCCCAGTGTCACGATCACAAGACGGACAGTTGGACGCGCGAGCAGTTCCACGAACTGGCGGCGTTCTTTCCGCGGGTCGCCGTGCAACAGGTGCAGTCGCCGACGCGGCGGACCTTCCTGGTGGTGGGGGAAGATCGCCAGGGCCCGCGGCCACCGAATCCCAATCAGGAAGGCCGCCGTGCTGAACCCGAGCATTTCATGCCGAATCTGGACGACCCGTCCGCGCGCGGCACGCGGATGCAGCCCAAGTTCTTCCTGACCGACGCGGAGTTGCCGTTCGGCACGCGCGACGCCGAGCGGCGCGGCACGTTGGCCAAATGGCTGACGGACAATCCCTGGTTCGCCACGGCCTTTGTGAATCGCCTCTGGGCGGAAATGGTTGGCGAGGGATTTTACGAGCCGATCGACGACATTGGGCCAGAGCGGACGCCGTCGGCGCCGAAGGCGGTCGCATACCTCAGCCGCAGCTTTGCCAGAAACGGCTACGACGTGAAGTGGTTGTTCCGCGTGATTGCAGCGACGGAAACCTACCAGCGAGAGAGCCGGCCGCGACGCGACGTGGACGGCACACCGTTTGTCGCCAACGTAGCCCAGCCGTTGCGGAGCGACCAGCTTTACAGCGCGCTGTTAACGGCGACCGATATGGCAGAATCGGACGAGCCGATGGAGCGGCGACGCCGACGGCAGCAGCCGGCCATGCCCGCGTACGGGCGGAACGCGACCGTGCGGACGGCGTTCGAGGCGGCGTTCGGCTACGACCCGAGCGACCCGCGCGAAACCGTCACCAGCTCGATCCCGCAGGCGCTGGCGATGATGAACGGCGTGCGGATCAACCTGGCGGTCCGGGCACTCGAGAGCGAGTCGGTACTCGGGCGGCTGCTGAAGGTTATTAAGAACAACGAAGACTTGACAGTCGAATTGTACTTGCGCACGCTGTCGCGCGAGCCGACGGATAAAGAGCTCGACAAGGCGCAGGAATTCGTCCGATCGGTCGACAATCGGTCGGCGGCGTTCGAGGATTTGTTTTGGGCGCTATTGAATTCAAGCGAGTTCTCGCACCGGCGATAGAATCAGATAAGCCACAGAGGACACAGAGAACACAGAGAGAAGTCTGGGACAAGATTTACGAGATGTAAAAATTGACAGGATGAGGGATACAAACATTCCATCCGGCTGATCATGTAAATCCTGTCAAAGTTTTTCTCTCTGTGTCCTCTGTGCTCTCTGTGGCAAAAATGAATTTCGGGAGTCGCGGCCATGAATTTGAAAATTCAGCATCACGTTCACGCGCGGACAAATTGTGATTGCGTCGTGCACCGGCGGGATTTTTTGCGCGTGGTGGCGGCGACGGGCGCGGCGGCCGGCGCAATGAACTGGACCGAGGCCATCTGCCTGTCGGCCGACGACCTGCGGCGGCGCGGCATGGCCTGCATCCTGCTGTGGATGGGCGGCGGGCCGAGCCAGTTCGAGACGTTCAGCCCCAAGCCGGGCCACGCGAACGGCGGCGACACCAAGGCCATCTCCACGGCCGTGTCGGGTATCGAAATCGCCGACAGCCTGCCGAAGGTGGCGGGTGTCATGAATGATCTGGCGATCATCCGCTCGATGACCAGCAAGGAAGGCAGCCATCCGCGGGCCAGCTTCCTGCTGCACCACGGTTACCTGCCGATGGGCGGCGTGAAGTTTCCCACACTCGGCTCGCAGGTGGCCCATCAGATCGGCGATCCGAAGTTCGATCTGCCCAACTTCGTGCGGATTGGCGGGCGGACGCGGGACCTGGGCAACGCCGGATTCCTGGGCGTCGATTACGATCCGCTCGTGTTGCAGAACCCGGAGAAGCGGCCGGAGAACACCCAGCCGGCCACGCGCGACCAGCGCTACGCCCGCCGGCTCGAGTTGCTCAGCGACATCGAGGCGAATTTCGGCACGGTCGAGGGGGCCGACATCGTGGCCGACCATCAAAAGCTGCTCAAGAAGTCGTCCGAAATGATCCTCAGCCCGCGGATGGCGGCGTTCGACCTCGCCGAGGAGTCGGACAAGATGCGCGACGCCTACGGCCGATCGCGCGTGGGGGCCGGCTGCCTGCTGGCCCGGCGGCTGGTGGAGGCGGGCGTGACGTTTGTCGAGGTGAACGTCGAGGGCTGGGACACTCACGACGACAACTTCAACCGCGTTCGGACGCTGAACGGATCCATCGATCAGCCGATGGCGCAGCTCATCACCGACCTCCGCCAACGCGGCATGTTGGAGAAAACGCTGGTGATCTGGATGGGCGAATTCGGCCGCACGCCGCGGATCAATCCGCGCTCGGGGCGCGACCATTATCCGCGCGCGTTCAATGTGGCGCTGGCAGGTGGTGGCATCCGCGGCGGGCAGGTGGTCGGCAAAACCGACGCCGCCGGCGAGGCGGTGACCGATCGGCCCGTGACCGTGAACGATCTGTTCCGCACGATCTACACGACGCTCGGCATCGACGCTGACCACGAAAATATGAGCCGTATCGGCCGGCCGATCAAACTCGTCGACGGCGGCGAAGTGATCCGCGAGCTTGTGGGTTGACCTTCCTCGGCGATCCGGGTATGTCTCACGCAAAGGCGCGAAGGCGCCGAGGGAAAGATTTTCTAACCACGACGGGCACTAAGAACACAAAGAAAGCACGAATTCTTTGGTTCGGATACATCGATGATTTGTCTTCGTGCTCTTCGTGTTCTTTGTGGTTCGTCTGTTTTCCTTTGCGCCTTTACGCCTTTGCGTGAGATCTTCTCTTATCGTGTGGAGAGCGCAGCGGATGTACGCCTGGGATTGGCCCGTTTTCTGGGATGATGCGGCCCGCGTCGGCATGGCGGCGCTGCTGGGCGGGGCGCTGGGGCTCGAGCGCGAATGGAAAGGCCATTGGGCTGGCCTGCGGACGCACATGATGGTCTCGATCGGCTGTGCGGTGTTCGTCATCGCGGGACTGGGCGTGGCCGGCGAAGTGCACCGCGAGGCGGCCACGCGCGTGATCCAGGGCATTGCCTCGGGCATCGGCTTTCTCGGCGCCGGCACGATTCTCAAGCTCGACCAGAAGCAGGAGGTCAAAGGGCTCACCACAGCCAGCTCGATCTGGCTGTCGGCGGCCCTGGGCACGGCGGCCGGATTGGCTGAGTTTGCCCTGGCTACGGCGGCGGCCGTCGTTTCGCTGTTCGTGCTCGGCGTGCTGGGTCCGATCGAGAAGTTCTTGGAACGCCGACAAGCGATGCACCGCCGCGAGCGCGATCAAGCCGACCGTCAAAAGGCCGAGCGGAAGACCGGCCAGGAATAATCGGCCTTACTACGATCGTCGCAGAAGCACGGGTTTACCGGGAAATCTCCGCAAAGTCCGACTTCCACTATTGACTTGCCTTATGGCATGACGAATACTGCCATATGGCATGACTGGGCAATCGATCGAGGCACCCTATGGAAAATATCACTCTCGTTCGACAGTATCTGGGGGGTACGAAGGCAATCGGCTCACCGGAATCGGACTTAGATTTTGTGCCGATTATCCGCAAGGGATTTCCCTTTTCGGTGTTCACGGCGTTGCGTGATCGGGCCGAACTGAGCGAAGAGGCGATCTGCGACTCGTTGCGAATTGCCAAGCGGACGGCGGCCCGTCGTAAGGAAAGTGCTGCCCGGTTGAAAGCGGATGAATCCGAACTCTTGCTCCGCCTGGCTCGCGTTCTGGCCGCAGCGACCGACATTCTCGGCACGACGGAGAAAGCGCGCGAATGGTTGCTTGCGGAGAACCGGGCGCTTGGCGGCGCAGTTCCGATTAAACTACTCGATACCGGCATCGGCTTTCAAGAAGTGCTGGACGTTCTGAAGCGCATCGAATTCGGGGACTTCAGTTGATGCTCGTCTGGCGCATCTGCAAGCAGCGGCGCGTCTCCGAAGCGTTCGAGGGATTCGGCGCCGAGCAGCATGGCGGCCGTTGGAATCACCAAGGCGACCGAGTCGTTTACACGTCCTCCAGCCTTTCCCTGGCTTCTCTGGAGCTTTTTGTTCACTTGCAGCCCGATTGCATTCCAGATGATTTGCAATCGGTCGTTGCCACGGTTCCGGACGAGGCACCATCCGAGGAGATCGCGATTGCCAACCTGCCTCCGAATTGGCGCGACTATCCGTCCCCAGCCACTCTCAAAGATATTGGTTCGCAATGGTTACGAGAGATGCGTTCGCTCGTGCTGATCGTTCCGTCCGCGGTGAACCCGGAGGAGAAAAATGTCTTGATCAATCCACTTCACAAAGAAATTGCAAAACTGCGTGAAATTCATTCCAAGCCCTTCCAGTTCGATCCGCGAATGTGGAAAACAACGAAGTGAACTGAGAATATTCGTACTACGGCAGCTCAATGTCTTTGAGTTCGTACTCCACCGGCAGCTCGACGATCGCGGCCGGGGTTTCGTAGACCCAGGTCAGGCCTTCGATGCCGTCGGGCAGGTCGAACAGGTAGGCGACGCCGACTTCGTTGGGTGTCTGCTTCGTGGTTTCCAGGCCGGCGTTGTCGATCGGCTCGCCGTCTTTGCCTTCCATAAACGAAATGTTCTGGAACACCCAGTTGCGGTGCGATTCGAGGGCGTGGTTGTCCTCGTCGAGCTTCATCCGCATGTGGACTTCCCAAATCTCGTTGTTCTTACGCACGTCGTCTACGATCACTTCCACGCCGCCGCGGCGCTGGCTTTTGCCGGCCGCGTTGGCCAGGTCGCGGAAGCGGAATTTCTCCTGCCGGCCCGGGACGAGCGCTTTCAGCTTGCCTTGGAGCAACTTAATGCGATTCACGCTCCGCGACGGGGCGGCGAACAGCAGTACGATCTCGGCCGCCTGCGTGCCATTCGGCACTTCCACGTCGAGCACTGCTTCCGGCTGACTCACGGTGAGCGGCTTGCCGGCGTCATCGGTGGCGGACACGTCGGTGGCCGGCTGCGAAAGCGCGATCGGCCGCAGCCGTGGCTCCCACGCCACTTCCAATTGCAATTTGAGCAGCTTGCGGGCCGGCTGGCGGGCGTTCCGCTGGGCTTGAACTTCCAGGATCTCCATGCGGAATGGGCCGACGTACGCGGCCTTGCCGTGGCGCGGGCCGTCGTTCTCATCCCGCGGCACGATCGACAGCGCGTCTTCGCCGCCGTAGTTGTAAACGCCCAGCTTCGCCAGATCGAGGACTTGATCGACGGCCGACCAGAACGGCTCGTTCTTCAAGTCGATGGTCACGCCTTCGGCGGCGGCAACCTCGGCCGGGTCTAGCTGGCGGTTGTCCTTCAGCCGATTGCCGGTTTGCTCTTCTAAGGCGGCAAAGAGTTCGGCAAGCGGCATCTTGTCGGCGGCCAGCGTGACGGTGGTTCCCTCGACGGCCGACTTGGCGGTGCGGTCCTCGATCTTCTGGCGAATCCGCGTGAGCCGCTCGCGGACGGCTAGTGGCATCTGGTCGGTCGCTGCTGGCAACAGCGCGACGAGTCGATCGGCCTCGGCCGCCGAATTGCCGGCCAGCTCCATCAGTTTCTTTTCGGCTGCGTCGCGCTGCACGCCGCGGTCGTCGTTCAATTGGTCGACGAGGCGACTAACTTGTCGCGACAATTCGCGGTCGACGTCGGAGAGCGGGCTGGCTTCCTGCGCCTGTGTGGCGATGGCCAAGAGCAGAGCCAGGACGGTGGTTGGCAGGATGGCACGCATGGGACGATTGTTCCTCGTTGCGGTGACGCCATCCATTGTAACGGGCGGTGGAATTGGCGTCTGCCGGGAGGCGGGCCAAGCCTCTCGCGGAGCGAGAGGAGTACACCCGGGCGTATGCTAGGCTTGCGATGGAGCTACGGGGCGGGTGCCAATCATGGGGGAATTGCGGAATGACTCGGAAAGTGTCTGTGGCGACGCTGACGGCTTGTTTAGCGGCCGCGTGTACGGCCTCGGCTGCCGATTTCATGTTTCGCGCGCGGGTCGACGGCAAGATGCTGGAAGGCAAACCGCTCCATTGGAGCGCAAATCAAATGCTGCTCCTGGGCCGCGACGGGGCGCTGTACGATTTCAACCCGAAGCTGGCCAAGGAGGCCCAAAAGACCAGCCCGCGATTCTTCGGCTACTCGCAGTCGGAGGTGAAGGGCCAGTTGCAGAAGGAATTCGGCAAGCAATTCGACGTCTCGACGACGCGGCATTACCTGGTCGTGCACCCGCAGGGCGAGCGGGACGAGTGGGCGAATCGGTTCGAGGATCTGTACAAGCGGTTCGAACACTATTTCCGCGTGCGCGGTTTCACGCTCGACGAACCGCCCTACCCGCTCGTGGCCATCGTGTTTCGCAATGAGGCCGATTATCGCCGGCACGCGGAAGCCATCGGCGATCCGGTGCCACCTGGTTGGCTCGGCCATTACTCACCTTCATCGAATCGCGTTTTCCTGTTCGACTCGACGGCGAGCAGTGGGGCCCACTGGATGACGAACGCCGATACGATTATCCACGAGGCGACGCACCAAACGGCGTACAACACGGGGATTCATCGTCGCTTCACGGGAACGCCACGTTGGGTCTCTGAGGGTTTGGCGACCATGTTTGAGGCCCGCGGCGTGTGGAGTGCGCAGTACGATCACACGCAGGCCGATCGAATCAACCGGGGTAGACTGTATGGGTTCAAAGACCTCGCTGCAAATCGGTGGCAGCCAGGTATCGTGCTCAATCTGGTTTCATCCGACCGGATGTTTAAGAGCGACGAGACGGACGCGTATGCCCTGGCCTGGGCGTTATCGTTCTATCTGTGCGAGACGCAGCCGCGGCTGTACGCAGAATATCTTGCGAAAACGGCTGACCGAACCATGTTCACCGACTATTCGGCCGCCGAGCGGGTGGCCGATTTCCAGGACATCTTCGGCGGGGAGATGAAGATGTTCGAGACGAAGTTCCTGCGGTACATGGCGGAGGTGAAGTAGCACGGCGCCGGGGTCGCGTCTGCTGGGTGTTAAACATAGCCGACCCATCTTGGGTCGGTTGCCCGGCGCGAGATAACCCAGTGGAAAGTGAGGCTTGCTTAAACTCGGCCAGGATGGTCGGGCTATTTGTTCTAGAAGTCGGCCGTGCGGGCCGGTGCCGGGGGTGCGGATGGCGTGGCGTCGTGATCCGTGACCGTCGATGGAAGCTTGGCGTCCTCGACGGCTTGTCGTTCGCGGACCGGTTTGCCCTCTTCGTAGCTGGCGAGCTCCTTCTTGAGCTGTTCGTTGTCTGTTTTGAGCCGGGCCCGATCCTCATCCGTCGTGGCGGCGTCGAGCTCCTTCTGAGATGTTTCGACCGCTTTCGCCGACCATTTTTTGGCGTTCTCGAAATCGCCCGATTCGGCGTACGCGGCCGCCAACGTGCTCAGGACGTGGGGCGTTTCGTAGCCGGTCAATTCGGCAGCCTGGGTGGCCAATTTGACGGCTCGCTCGCCGTTTCGCAGCTTGTCGTCCGGCGACGTGGCCAGCACCCAGGCATAGTTATTGAGCAAACTCGAGTCTTTCTCGGCCTGCGGGAGGACATGCTCGAAATCGTTGATGGCCTCGGCGTGCCGGCCGGTGCTGAGGTAGGCGTCGGCCCGCAGGCGGAACGCCCCGTCGTCGCCCGGGTTCTGATCGATCGCCTTGCTGAGCGCTTCGATCGCCTTGTGGGGCTGATTGGCGAGCATGTAGAAGGCGCCCAATCGGCTCGTCAAAACGGCCTGGCCTGCACCGCTAACTTGCGGAATCAGCCGCTGCAGCTCCGCGATGGCTTGGTCGAGACGGTCGGTAGCGGCAAGGATTTCGGCCCGCATCTGGTAGGGTTCGACGAGCTCCGGTTGGGCGCGAATCGCCTCGTCGACGTCCGCGAGCGCGAGGTCGGGCTTATGCAGCTCGAAGTACACGCCGGCCCTCACCAGCAGGATCGCCACGTTATCCGGCGCCAATTCGAGCGCTTTGGTGAGCTGCTCGATCGCCTTTTCCAAGTCGCCCTTCTGACGATAAAGCTGGGCGCGAAACTGGAACGGGCGCGCGTCGCCGGGCGTCAGCTCGCTGGCTTTGTTGAAGCTCGCCAGGGCGTCGTCGTAGCGCTCCAGGCCGAGCAGAATCGTGCCCCGCAATTCATTGATCGAAGGGTGCTTCGGCTCGAGCTCGAGCGCCAGGTCGGCATCCTTCAGTGCATCGGCGTATTCCTTTTCTCCCAGGAAGTATTGAGCGCGCAGCCGCAAATAATCGGGCGAGTCCGGCTGGAGCTCGATGGCGCGATTGAGGTCCTTCAACCGCTCGGCCGGCTTGCGCTGCACTTCGCTACGGAGGGCGAGCGCTTCGGCCCGTTGTTCGGCAGGCGCGTCGTCGGCGTCGGCGACGGCGGTCAAGGCCTGCTTGGCGGCGTACGGATCGCCAGGGCGCAGCGATTGCAGCCGGCCGATCAGCAGTTGGGCGTCCCATTGCTGGGGGTCGCTTTGAACGACGCGCTGCAGGTCGCTGAGCGCTAACCGTCGAAACTCCATGCCGGGCCGCGGACCCTGCTGGCTGACGTTGAACACGGCCGAGGCGAACAACGATCCCCGTTGCAGCAGCGTCGCCAACAGCAATTGCTCGGCGAAGTCGGCGTTGTCCTTGTCGAGGCCCTTTTCGAGAGCCGTGTCCAGGTGGTCGACGACCTCGTTCAAATCCTGGAGGTTCTCGGCGGTGACCTTCAATTGCGTGGCCTTGTCGAGGTCGTCCAAACCGTCGTTTTCGGCCGCTGCCGGCGCGGTCAGCGCAAGGATCAACAACCAGCACCAGGCGAAACCAAAGCGGGCGGGGCGAAGCATGCGTGAAGCACTCCGGCAAAGGTGCCGCGGCGTCGAAAACAGGCGCGGCAAAATGGCGAGCTTTTTCTCGCCCTATTATTACCGTTTGGCCCGGACCGGGCTACATGAATGCGGCCGCGGCCGGGCTTCAGCCATTGACTCCGGCCGGATAACGGTAAATAAAGTCTCACGCCCAGGCGCCAAGGCGCAAAGTGAACGCCAGACTGAGAAACCGCTAATCTGCGCGATTGGGCGCTATTG
>JBIOWO010000158.1:0-6257 GCA_044868555.1 Lacipirellulaceae bacterium
GAACGCCACTTGCAGCACCAAGGGCGCTTGCTGCGAAGGCTGCCCGGACTGTGCGTGCGAAAAAGAGTGTTGTGCCAGCTGCACCGACGGCTGCGAATGCCAGTGCGGTTCGTCGACTCTCGGAAAGCTCGGTGAAGTTAACATCGAGTAGCTCCACTCGCCGAACCTGAAACGCTGGCCGGGCCCGCACAGGTGGGCCCGGCCATTTTTCATGCGCTCTCTCGTCGAGGAATGTCGGCAATTTCCGCGAGAATGCCCGGATTCCATGCGGCTGCAAGACGTTGCCGTGCCGTTCTGATAAATTGATGGGAAGCAAGAATATCCCGCGTTTGGCGGCAATTCTGTTTTGCGACAACGATTGAGACGGACGCCCCCTGCATGGCCACCGACGACAAACCGGACGACGACGAAGCGACAAAATGGTCGCCTTGGGCGATTGCGGCCGCGATCCTGCTCGCGCTCTTGTTCGGTGTGATTCTCGTCGCCGGCGTCCGCGGCTTCCTGTCGGTCGACTCCCAGGAAGCGGCCAAACTTGAAGCAGAGCGAAAGAAGAAAAAGGAAGAGGAAGAAAAGAAGAAGAAGGAGCCAGTTACCCCCGGGCCGCTGGTCGTGCTGCCATCGGAGCCGAAGTCGCCCGCCCAATATGTGAAGCCCGGTCATTGGGCCACCTCCACCCAGCGGCTCACGGCCAATTATCAAGATTTCGTCGGCGAGTCGCAGACCTCGGTGGTCGACAAACAGCGCATTCCCTATCCGGTCAACCAGACACAATTCGATCTCCGCACCCTCCGCCCCGTCGCACTTTCTAAGGGCCAACCCAAGAACGTCGAAAATATCTTCTTCGTTCCGCAGACCAACGAAGTAGTCCAGTTCTCATCGGAGATCGTGGAGCGCGGCCTGGGGATGAAGATGTCGATTGGGCCGCTGCAGCTCAGCCGCATGCCGTCGTTCCAATATCACTTCGTCGTACTGGCCAAGGAGCCGTCACGCTACACGTTCATCAAGACTCTCGACTCGGTCAGCGTGCCGTACGGAGGCGAGACCGAATTCGACACCAGAAACGACGAGTTACATTACCGCGTCGATCAGTTGGACGTCCGCCAGAATGTTCCGTTGTCCGACAATCCGCTCACCTGGACTGCGATTGCGTACATTCTGTGGGACGAAGTCGATCCGCACCTGTTCACGCCGGCCCAGGAGAAGGCGCTTGTCGATTGGCTGCATTGGGGCGGGCAGTTGATCGTCAACGGGCCCGACTCACTCGACTTGCTCAAGGGCTCGTTCCTGGAACCCTATTTGCCCGCCCGCAACGCGGGCCCGCGATTGATTGCCGCGACCGACGACGCGTTCACCGAATTGAACGACGACCGAATTGTGAACGGCGAACGAATCGGCTGGATCATCAAGACGCGGCGCGTGCCGGGCGTGCCACTGCGGCCCACCGTGCCCTGGTCGGGAATAAAACTCGAGATTGTGCCCGAAGCGCAAGCGCTGCCAAACACCGGCAAGCTGCTAGTCGAGCGGCAGGTCGGCCGGGGGCGGATCGTCGTCTCCGCGATGCAGTTATCCGAGCGCGACCTGATCAACTGGCGCTCCGGATTCGAAAGCCTGTTCAACGCCTGCGTGCTGCGGCGGCCGAAGCGCGTTTACAGCGACGGCACGGCCGGGCCCGTGCTCCTGTGGGCGGACGAAAAACTTAAGGACCGCCGACTCGATGCCCGGCTCACCACCACGCTTGGCTACTTCGCCCGCGACCTGGGCGTCGACACGGCCTATCAATTCCAGGAAGTGAAAGACGAATTCAATCAAGTCGATCAATTCGGCCAACCGCTGATGGTCCGCGAATATGTGCCGCCGGCGGAAGCGGGCGGTCTCGGTGCCTGGAACGATTTCAGCGCCACGGCCAATGCGGCCCGCAGCGCGCTCCGCACCGCCGCCGGCGTCGAAGTGCCCGGCTCGTCGTTCGTCGTGGTCTGCCTGGCCGCGTACTTGACCGTGCTCGTGCCGCTCAATTGGCTCGTGTTTCACGCAATGCGGCGGGTCGAATGGGCCTGGATTGCCGCCCCCGTCATCGCCATCGCCGGCACGTGGGTAGTGGTGCAACAGGCCCGCCTCGACATCGGCTTCGTCCGGGCCCACACCGAGATCGGCATTTTGGAACAGCAGCCCGACCATCCGCGGGCGCTCCTGTCGCGATACTCCGCCTTGTACACGTCGCTCTCCACCACGTACGATCTGGAGTTTGCCAATCTGACGACGCTCGCCGCGCCGTTTCCGCGAGTCGAGAACGACCCCATGCTCAGCCGCATGACCCGCGTGCCGCTCGATTTCCAGCGGCAGGACACCGTCCGCCTGACCGGCCTCCCCGTCTCGTCCGCCTCGACCAATTTCGTGCACAGCGAGCAAATGGTCCCGCTCAACGGTGCGATTCGCATCGGCACGTCGATGGCGGGCCGCACCGAGCAGATCGAAAATCTTTCGCAATTCAAGCTCCAAAGCGTGGCCGTCGTCGAGCGGCCCGCGGCCGACAGCCCGAATCAGCAGTTGCGAGGCATGTGGATTGGCGAAATGCTGCCCAGCAAAACGATCGCGAAGCCCAGGCAAATGCCGCTCGTTCCCGATCCGAAGGCTCCCTTCGCCAAGGATCGGGCCGCCGAAGAGAGGCAGCAAACGAGGCAGCGGCTCGACCTGGAACCGATGTTCGGCCTCGCGCTCGCTCCGGCCAACATGGAGCCCGGCGAAATCCGCCTCGTGGCTCGCGTCGACGAAGTGTTGCCCGGCCAGACGATCACGCCGACCGCCTCCCAAGTCCGCGGGGCCAATCTGATCGTCGCCCACCTGCGCTACGCCCCTCCAGACCGACCTCACGCCGACATAAACACCCGTCAGGAAGTAAAAGCAGCCGCCGACGCCGAACTCGATCTCGACGTCACACCCACCCAATGACTTTCGACGTCACGTTCGACGCCAAATATCCGACCTCCGACCTCCGATCCCCGACCTCTCCTCAATGATCGAACTCCGCAACTTCACGAAGATCTACGGCGAATTCGTCGCCGTGTCGAACTTGAACCTCAAGATCGGCGCCGGTGAGATGTTCGGTTTCATCGGCCCCAACGGCGCCGGCAAGAGCACCACCATCCGCTTCCTGGCCACGTTGCTGCGGGCCACGGCCGGCGAAGCCACCGTTAATGGTCACAGCGTCACGCGCGATCCGATCGGCGTCCGCAAGAGCGTCGGCTACATGCCCGACAACTTCGGCGTGTACGACGGCATGAAGGTCTGGGAATTCCTCGACTTCTTCGCCGTCGCCTACCAGATTCCCCGCAGCCGCCGCAAAGCCGTCATTGGCGACGTGCTGGAGCTGTTGGACCTCACGCACAAGCGCGACGACTTCGTCAACGGCCTCTCCCGCGGCATGAAGCAGCGCCTGTGCCTCGCCAAGACGCTCGTTCACGATCCGCCCGTCCTGATCCTCGACGAGCCCTCCAGCGGCCTCGACCCCCGCGCCCGCCTCGAAGTGAAGGCGCTCCTCAAGGAGCTCCGCTCGATGGGCAAAACGATTCTCATCTCCAGCCACATCCTCACCGAGCTGGCTGACTGCTGTACGAGCATCGGCATCATCGAGCGCGGCCAGCTCCTGCTGCACGGACCGATCGAAACCGTCTACCGCCAGATCCAGCGCAACCGCCACGTCGAAGTCCGCTTCGCCGGCAACCCCGAGGCCGGCGTCAGCCTGATCCGCAGCGACCCCAAGGTCCGCGACGTGCAGATGAACTCTCGCAGCTGCACCCTCGAGCTGGAAGGCCAGGACGACGACGTCCAGCGCCTCCTCCGCCAACTCGTCGCCGCCAACTGCGGCCTGATCGGCTTCGCCGAAAAAGAACCCACGCTCGAAGACGTCTTCATGATGGTCACCAAGGGCTTGGTGACGTAGGAGTCAAGAAACTCCGGGTCCAGTGTATTTGTCTTGAAAACTGACATTACGAGAATGGATGGCATCAGCAAGGACTACCGACATGCAAAAGTTACTTGTGTTTGTGTCGCACATTAAGCCCGAAAGAATAATCGCGGACTCATTTCGCAAGTTGATTGAGTCGAAGTTCATGGGACTCATCGAGGTATTTGTCTCGTCCGATCCAGAAAGCATCGCGATGGGCGGACGATGGCTAGAAGAAATAACACAGGGGCTAAAAACTTGCATCGTGGAAGTCGTTCTCGCGAGCCCACTATCCGTCAGGCGGCCTTGGATAAACTTCGAAGCCGGCGCTGGCTGGGTACGTGACATCCCCGTTATTCCTGTTTGTCACTCTGGGATGACACCAGATTTCCCTCCACCACCCCTTAGCAGTCTGCAAGCTGCGTTGGCTACGGATCAAGAACAGATGGAGAGAGTATTGGCGGTGCTTGCAAATAAGCTCGGATGCAATCGTCCGCAGGATGAAGACTGCTCAGATTTTATTGAGTGCGTAAAGCAATTTGAAGCGGAATCTCAACAGCTGTCGTCGGCGCGATCCGATGCCCTTCTTGCCGAGTCCGAGGGGCTGGCACCTCATGCGACGGCAACTCTCATTGCAGCAGCAGAATGTTCGCAAGCACCGGGCGACCACGTTTGGCCAAGCCATGTTATCAATCGCATGAAAGAGGCCGGATATCGCGAAATTGCAGCGACGCTGGGAATGGCCATCTTGCGGAGAAAGGGATTGATCGATACAGCAAAAGGGCCAGACTGGAACGAAAATATGACTGTCGTAATCGTGAATCAACGTGGTTGGGAGTGGCTCGAATCGAATGTTGACAAGGTACAGCTTGAAATGGCATCACGATCGGAGTTGTTTTCCGATCCGGAGGACATTCCATTTTAGCGAATCTATCTCCAATGCTCAGCCTCTAAACCGGACAATGGACTTCAACGTGGTCGACCCCAAATCCGGCGCGATCCACGTCAGCGGCAGCTGAATTGATGGCCTGCTCCAATGAGGCAGCTTCCCGAGAAAAGCGGACAAACACTTCGCCGTCACGGCTGACGATAGTTCCGTCATCGCAACCAGCTTCGGCGAGAGCGTCACCTTGATCGTCGGTCAGGTCCGCGATGCCTGCAAGAACGAGTTTAAAATCGTACGATTTCATAGGCTAATTCGATTCCGTCATCAATGCGTGCGGACAGTCGTCGACTTCCTCGCGAATGTGCTGAGCATGGTGCTCAGGGACGCGCGGTGTTGAGTACACTCGTATAATGCACCCGCCTCGCTGTTGGGCTGGACAGTACAATTTGCCCCAAATGTGCGCCTGCCCGCCAGATTTGACAACCCGCCAACCGCGCGATTCCGCATATTTGATCGCTTCTCGAATGTGCTTGTTGGGATGATTGGGCATCGGCGAAACCGGTAGCGGCGTGACCGTTGCCCTTTCATTCTACACCGCGGAGTGACAACGGAGAATACATCTCACCCCAGCAGCAGCGGCGCATCCGGATCGCCCGCCTGGTGTTCCCACTGCCGCCGCACTTCGCCCAGGCCGTACACGCACAGCTCGAACTGCTCGCTGAGCCGTTTCAACACTTCCGGCGGAGCGGCCTCTTCTTTCACTTCCACCGGGATCGTGCTCGCGATCCAGTACGCCCGCTTGCCTTGCTGCTGATAGTCGATCAGCGCGTCCTTGCCGCGGCGCATGCCTTCCACCACTTCCGGATACACGCCGGTCCAGAACAGCGTGAAGTCGCCGATATGCCGGTGAACCTGTTGCCGCGCCGGACCTTCGCGATGCTGGGCCTCGACCAACAGATCGGCCACTTGCACCAATCGCTGGCCGCGGACCGATCGCAACGGATAGATCGCATCCGAGCGCACAAACCGCACCAATAGCTCCGCGAGATAGTCTACGAGCGGCGGGTCGGCCACGCCGAGCCGCGCGTGAAACGCGTACTCGGTCACACCGGTAAAAAAGCGGCGGAGTATCTCTCCGCGACTATCAAGACGCATCGACGATACCCTCCTCGCGGCTGAGCGCCCCGCGGGAGGAATCTCGCGCGGGGAGCCGCGATCGGAGTCGGCGGAGGGTCACGCAAGGAGTGCGACCCGCCGCTGGAAACATGCCTGTTCTCGGGGGTCGGCCAAGGCCGCCGACGGACAATCCGTCCACAGCCTCGACCCACTCAATTCTACCTCAGCGATGTAATCCAGGTCAAATTCAGTGTCGCGCTGAGTTCATCGTGGCTATTATCGACGACGGGTGGCTGGGGCAACGCCCCAGAGTCG
>JBIOWO010000159.1:0-12084 GCA_044868555.1 Lacipirellulaceae bacterium
CGACAAGCTGTGGGGTGGCGTCGGCGACGATTACATCCTGGGCGGAGCCGGCAGCGGCAACGACGTGCTGAACGGCGAGGTTGGAAATGACACACTGTACGGCGAGGACGGGAACGATTATCTGGACGGTGGCGTGGGCGACGACAAGCTGTGGGGTGGCGTCGGCGGCGATTACATCCAGGGCGGAGCCGGCAGCGGCAACGACATGCTGTACGGCGAGGAAGGCAACGACACGCTTTATGGCCAAGACGGGAATGATAGTCTGGACGGTGGAGCCGGCATCGATTTGTTGTGGGGTGGTTTCGGCATTGACTACATCGTGGGAGGCACCGGAGACGACGCGCTGTTCGGCGAGGACGGCAACGACGCGCTGTATGGCCAGGACGGGAATGATTACCTTGACGGTGGGGCCGGCAATGACGTTGCTGATGGCGCCGCGGGAAATAACTTGCTCCACGGTGGGACCGGCGACGATACGTTGACGGGCGGCACCGGCGACGACGGACTCCTGGGTGGCGACGGTGCGGACCGGCTTATTGCAAACGGCGGTAACGACTATCTTGTCGGGGCGGCTGGCAGCGACACACTCTTCGGTGGCATTGGCAATGACGTGCTCATTGGTGGACTCGGGATCGACCAACTCAATGGCGAGAGCGATGACGACATATTAGTTGGTGGGACGACGCAATACGACGGAGACACGATACGGCTCCGCGCGTTGGTAAGCACATGGGCTACGACGGGATCCTATTTGGCTCGCACACTGGCGATCGAGGACGAACTGTTCCTATCCCACCTCGAGTCCGCAGAAACTGTGTTTGACGATCAGGTCGTGGATTCGTTGTTTGGCAACGGAGGAAATGATTGGTTCTTCCTGACCGGTTATTTGGGCGCCTATAGCCCTCCGGGCAGCGAGTTGCCCGACCAAGAGGAGGCAGCCGGTTCAACGCACCACGCGCCGATTATTGTCAATGAGATTCCTGAATTGGAGGGCTTTGAGTTCATCGATTCGCTCGACTCGATGGCCGACCGGCAGACGACGGAAGCGATTCATACTCTCGTCCCGCATGCGGACAATCCGACGCTGCAGCGCGAACACCTCTCGCTGTATCAGCTTATCCGCTACGATCAGGTGACACACATTGCCATGCGTAGCGGCGCATGGTCCGACCCGACGACGTGGCAAAACGGCGTCGTGCCTGCGACAAACGCTCACGTACTCATTCCGATCGGCGTCAATGTGGAGGTCGACGGCATCCTTGCCGCTCGGCTGGCAACCGTTCGCGTCGACGGCACGCTTTCGTTCAACGCAACGCGTGATACTGAGCTGCGGGTGGATACGATCGTCGTCACCAGCAGCGGAGCGTTTGAAATGGGCACGGCGAGTGCCCGGATCGACAGCGGTGTCACTTCCCGGCTGTTGATTACGGATAATGGACCCATCAACCGCGCCTGGGACCCCTTCGGAATCAGTCGAGGACTCATCAGTCACGGTCGCGTGTCGATCTGTGGCGCAGCCGTCAGCCCGTACGCGTCGCTGCTAGCTTTAGCGCCCGCGACGGCCGGTATGCAAATGCTCACGCTGAGTAGTGCGCCGGTCGGATGGACGGTCGGGGACACGATCGTGATTGCCGCCACGACCGAAGTCGCCACGCAAAATGAAACGCGCCAAATCATCGCCATTAACGGAGGTTCCGTTCTGCTGGATCGGCCGCTGACGTACAGCCATGTTTCGCCGTCGGCCGACTTGGAGGTGCACGTTGCGAACCTGACGAGAAACGCGGTGATCGAATCGGAGAGCACAGTCGTTGATCGCCGCGGCCACGTAATGTTCATGCACAATCGCGACGTGCATATCGAATATGGTGGATTTTACCGTCTTGGTCGCACGAACAAGTTGATACCGATCAACGATTCCGTGGTAGGCAGTAATTGGACGCTGCAACCAGGAACCGGCACGAATCAGCGCGCTCGATATCCGATTCATTTCCATCGCAATGGCCTGACCAACGACGGCAACCCATCGACGATTGTCGGCAGCGCGGTCGTTGACAGTCCGGGATGGGGATATGTCAACCACAGCAGCTACGTGAGAATGGCTGCCAACGTCGCCTTCGACGTGCGCGGGGCGGCGTTCGCGACCGAAGTCGGCGACGAAATCGGCAGCTTCGAAGCCAATTTGGCGATCGGCTCCACCGGCAGCGGCGAGGGGATCAATTCGCGGTTTAGCGTGCAAGATTTCGGGCATCAAGGGGATGGATTCTGGTTCCAAGGTCCCGGTGTTTCCGTGGCCAACAACATCGCTGCGGGAAACATGGGCAATGCGTTCGCCTACTACAATCAGGGATTGTTCGAGGACGGCGTTCAGCGCCAGTTTCTGTCCGCGAACCTAGCGGATCAGTCGCTCGCCAATGGCGCTGCGACGATGCCCGTCGGTTTTGTGCCGATGGCCCTGTTTGCAGGGAACAAAGGATATGCGTCCGGTACCGGGCTTGTGATACGCCACCACTTGGAGAACGTGCCTCACAGCGGCCGGAGCCTTGTCACCGACTCGAAGTTTTGGAACAACAGCTTGGGAGTGGACATGCGTTACGTGGAGTCCGTGACGCTCCGCCGAGTAAGTGTGATTCACGATGCAAGCTATCGCCCATCGTACGGACTGACTACAAATATTTTTGAGGGTAATATTCGCTACGAGGACCTAACTGTGGGAGGTTACACAAATGGGATCCTCTTGCCGCGCTGGGGTGTCAATGCTGTGAGCGGCGGAACATTTTTCAACAACACCTTCGACATTTTGATTCCGACAGCCATGTTGAAGAATCGAGTTGTCGATATTTCGGGGCAATCGCCGCAAGTGAAGATATGGGCGTGGCCCAATTTGCTCTTGTACCCGGGCAGCTACGTCGGGAGCTTTTTTGTCGACGACGTGGTGACGCTGAATTTCGGACCATACGTGAATCGGCGTCTGTATAGCACGATTCAAATGGCAAATGCGATTCCGTTCCCGGAGGCCAGGCCGGACACTCCGGCCGCATACGTCGGCCTGACCAGTCAGCAACTCTGGAATCAATTTGGCGTGGCGATTGGCAACGCGATAGCGCCGGCGGACGCAGTAACGGTGCCATGGATTTCAGGGCTGATCGCGCCTTAACTTCGAGATCGATCGCTGCGCGAAATCACGAGCCGTGCGCTGAGCCGCGGATGCGCCGTGTCGATCAGTTATTGGCGGATTGAGGAAGGCTTCCGCGGCTGACCGCGTACTTGGCCGCCAGCCCGCTCAGGCCCACCAGGCCGATCACGTTGGGAAAGATCTGCAGGCCGTTGAGCATGTCGCCCCACGCCCACACCAGGTCGGGCTTGGCGACCGCGCCGAGCGGAATCAAACAGCAGAATAGCCAGCGGTACGGCATGACGATCCAGGGACCCAACAAATACTCCAGGAACTGCTCGCCGTAGTAGGCCCAGCCGATGAGCGTGGTGTAGCCGAACAGGAAGACCGAGACGGCGACCATCCAACCGCCGATCGTGGGCATCGCGGCGTTGAAGGCGGCGGGCACGGCGGCTGGCCCCAGCAGGCCGGTGTTCCATACGCCGGTGACCAGGACGGTTAGTGCGCTGATCGACGAAATCACAAACGAAATGATGAACACTTCCATCACGGCGTTGAGCCCTTGCTGCTCGGGGTGCGCGCTCTTGGCGGTGCCATAGGCGACGGCGGCCGTGCCGTAGCCGGCTTCGTTGGCGTAGATGCCGCGGGCCAGGCCGTAGCGAATCGCCTGCCAGATGCCGAAGCCGGTTGCCGCCTGCAGGGAAAATGCTTCGCGGAACACCAGCCCGAGGGTATCCGGCAGTCGAGCCGCGTGGGTGCCCAGCACGATGAGTCCGCCTACGAGGTACAAGCCCACCTTCAGGGGCGAGAGCTTTGCCGCAGCCCGCCCGATCGACTTCACGCCACGCACGATCACCAGCCAGGTGAGCACGGCCAGTACGATTCCGATCACCAACCGTTCGGGATCGAGCGGCACGCCGCCCAGCACCCACGGATTAGCATCTACTTTGTGACGGGCGAGCTGGCTATCGAGGACGACAGCCACCGAGTTGGGCTGCGTGAACGGCGTGGTGAAGAGGCACGCGATGCCGCCGATCAAAGCGAATATCCAAGCAAGCCACGGCATCTTGAGCCCATCGCGCAGGTAGTACATCGGCCCGGACAACACCGACTCGCCCACTGCCACGCGGAAGTGCAGGCCGAGCGACGCTTCGGCGAACTTGATCGCCATCGCAAAGAAGCCGTAGCACCAGATCCAGAACAGCGCACCGGGCCCGCCGGAGACGATCGCCGTTGCGACGCCGACGATGTTGCCGGTGCCGATCGACCCGGCCAGCGCGGTCATGAACGCTTGAAACGGCGCGAGCGCACCGCTCGTGCCGGTCTGCCGTTCGGCGATCATTTCGCGGACCGCGTCGGGGAACCGCACGATCTGCACGAACCGCAGGCGGACGGTGAGAAACGCGCCCACGGCCAGCAGCAGGCCGACGGTCCACGGCATGAACATTTTGTCGGCGGCGTGTTGAACGGCCGCGGCGATTTGCTCCATCCGACGCGAACTCCGGTGGCGGGCGGCAGACGACCGCCGCATGCTTGTGCTCAAACACATAGCCGACCCAGCTTGGGTCGGTTGTTGCTCGGACGCGCTTTCGGTCAAGTCGGGACCCGGCCAGCATGGCCGGGCTATGTATTCAAAACAGAGACGCCGCATGATAGCAGAAAGCGGCGGCGAGGGAGATGGCGGCCGGCTACGACTTTCGCCAGGCGCGGGCGGGCAATAGCGCCAGAATGGCGGTAACGATGAGCACCGTCATTGCAGGCTCTGGAACGCTCGCATTCAACGAAGCGGCCGAGCCGGCGGGCGCATGGTCGCGCCACACAGTGTAGTCGGCGGCGTTGACCACGCCGTCGCCGTTGCCATCGGCGCCGTCGCCAAGGGCAGCGACGGTTGTGCCAAACGCTGCCTTCCATGTATCGTAATCGGCCGCGTTGACCGTGCCATTTCGGTCGTAGTCGCCCGGAATCACGGCCGACATGAAGTTGGCCGGATCGACGACCGATGATGTGAATCGCACTTTGGCGATGATTCCCTCGAAGTGATTGATCTGGTTGATTCGCATTCCGAGCGAGGTTTGTCCGGCGGCCATCGCCTGGACGGCTAGGTTGCCAGCGAGTTCCAGTTGCCCGTTGAGATAGGCTTTCAATTGCGCTCCATCATAGGTCATGGTAAAGTTGTACCACTGACTAAGTGGGTGCAACTTTGTCGAATCCATCAACGTCAAGTTGCTGGTAGCATTGGGATTACCCTGCCCGGCTGTTTGGGATCGCAGAAATGCATCGAGATACCAATTCGAGCCGACGATACGTCCTTCGAGCGTGGCACGGTGATCCGGCGGGATTGCTGACTGCAGGTGCAGAATGCGAGGCACGCTGGTGTCTACGTCCGTGCGGACAATCGGGTCAGGCCGGAATAGCATCTCGACCGTGAAATTTGCCGCGCCAGCGACGGGGTCGGCGTTGACGATGATGCCATCGTCGCCGTCGAATCGAAGGGCATTGCCGAAGGGCGTGCTGACGACGGTCGGACTGCCTTTGACCGTGGTCACGGCGTTGCCGCCGATGTTGGTCGTGTTGTCGATGTTCCAGGTGACTTGGGCCAATGAGACGGCCGCAAAGAACGGCGTCAGGGCGATTGCGACGATGGCGGCTCGCAAGAACGGAGACCAATTTGGCCGCAGATTTCGAAGATGGGCACAGATGTTTTTTAAACAATGTTCGGTCATCTGCGAACTTGATTCAACTGCGAAAATCTGCGCCATCCGTGGCAGAACTACTTGGTGCTGAGATCGTAGTTGTTCTCGTTGGTGCCGGGCTGCACGTCGAATTGGAGCTCGGTGGCTTCGTTGTATTTTGCCGGCAGGGACTCCGCCCAGGTCTTTGCCATCGGGCTGTTGGGAGCATCGTAGAGTTTTCTCTGTCCGGTCTCCCTGGGCACTCGGATTTGCACTTTGCAAAGTCCCGGTTTCACTTGCGCGGTGTAGCGGCCGTCCTGAATGCGACCGCCTGCAGTTGGAGCACGGCCATCCACAGCGAAAAAGGAAACGTAACCACCTTGCGCCGGCTGCCCGTCCACCGTGACGGTGCCGGTCACGGTCGCTTTATCGGAGCGCGAGCAGCCAGAGAAACCGAGAGTTATTGCGAAAGCGAACCAAGTCAGCCACGCAACGGGGCAGGAAAGTGAATGGAACCTCGTATCGGCTTTACTCATTCACAACCTCTTCGCCATTCATCGTACCCCATGCCCTCCAGACAATTGCGTCGATGTCGTTGCTGATAAATTGCCCGGCGCCGTCGCAAAACGAGGCGTTCACGCCTCCCGCGTGTCGGCCGCGAGCGGCGGCCATTCTTTTTGATCCGGCTGGAGCAGCGGTTCCCGGCATGAGCGGGTCATAATCATTGGGGGATACAAAGTTGTCGCGCATCAGATCGGGCGCACTCGTATTAGGCGTCAAGGACGTGTGGAAACGCGGGTGCCCGTCGTCGTTGATGATATCGCCGCGATGATCTTCTCCGGGATGCGTCGCTCGCAACGATTCCGACATCATGAGAGTATTCGACGTACCGTCGCTGATATCGCCCAACTCCGTCTTTCGCGAAAAGCCACCGACGGAATGGAAGGGACCAATGATCTGCGGCGCCGGCAGCGCCGGCTGAACCTGGTCCGGGTTAGCGCCATTGACGACGTAATTCCCGCGGCGTCGACGGTACTGGCCGGTAGTGAGGTCCACTCCGATAGTGTCGCTAGGGCAATAGTAGAGTGATACATACTTCATGGCCAAGCCGGTATCCGCGTTATCATACGTCATTGGAGCGCGGAAGAAATCGCTGTTCAGATCGTTCTGAGAGGCCAGCGGGCCCTCTTCAACGTAGGCCCAAAGATGTGGGACCCAACTCTGTCGCCTGGGCTTGGAGGCACCGCCCGGCGGCAACCTCTTGTTTGCATCGTGGTAGAGGTGCATGGCAACCGTCCATTGACGCAACTGATTGAGGCACTGCGTGCGCCGCGCCGATTCGCGGGCCGCTTGAATTGCCGGCAACAACAGTGCCACCAGGATGCCGATGATGGCGATCACCACGAGCAATTCGACCAGCGTAAACGCTGCGCCTTTACGCCTGCTCACTACAAGCGGCTCGACGAGCGTAAAGCCGAGCCGCCGCCCAGTTCCTATGCGACCCATGAAACCACCTTAATTTCGACTAACGAAGCCCAACCAGACGAGATACTCCTATTGTTCCAGAAAACGGGCAAACTATCAACAGAATCGTCCGCCCGAACCGGCAGGAGCAGCCACCGTTTTGAGACACGGCCGTGGAAGTCGCGCTGGCGGCGGTTTGACGCGGGCGATTGCAAGGAGAGGGGCGTGGGGCTGCAAAAAAGCGCCAGCCGTTTCCGAGAGACGGGCGGCCAGCCATCAGGAGACGCATGCCTGCGGGCGGCGCGAGGATTGCGATTTGTCCGCGGGTTTTCCGGCGTCGATGACGAGCGGGTGGTCGAGGCCGGTGACCACGTGGACAATCTGATCGGCGACCTGCGGTATTCGCGAGCCGAAACGATACATGGCGGTGCGGATCAGTCGCAGGATTGGCGACTGGGCGTTGGCCATCCGGGAGACTCGCTCGACCCGTTTGACGACCATTGCGTCGACCGGGCGGCGGAGCTTTTCGTAGCCGTCGAGCCGCCCGGCTTTGGCAAGTTGGCTGAAGACGAACGCATCTTCGAGGCCGAGGTTCATGCCGCGGGCGCCGACCGGTGAATGGAGGTGCGCGGCGTCGCCCGCGAAGTAGACGTTGCCGACTTGCAAATGGTCGTTGATGCGGTGGGAGATGTGGAAGCTGGATTCCCAGATCGGTGAGCCGGCGGGGGCGGCGTCGATCAAATGGTCGAGCGGCTGCGGCATGTTGCCGAGGACGCGCCAGAGCGGGGCCTTGGACGGCGTGAGCGCGGCGTCGTCGCCCACGACGGGGAGCATGAACAGGAATCCATCTTCCAGGAAAATGATGTGGGCCGAGTCGCTTTCGAGCGTCGTATCGAGCGGCACGTCGGCCAGGTACCAGGGCGACGGGAACGTCGAACCGGGGAACCCGACACCGAGGGCGCGGCGGGCGGCGCTGTGCGCGCCGTCGGCGGCGAGCAACCAGGGGCATGGGACCGATTCGGTCGCGCCCGTGGCAACATTCGTCAGGTCGACCGCCACACTGTCGCCGTCGTTGCGGCAATCGGACATGCTGATGCCGCGTTCGATCCGGCCGCCGGCCGCCTCGAGCGCTTCGCGGAGCAGCCGTTCGGTCGTGGCTTGCGACAGCGCGAGCATGAATGGATACTTGCTGTCCAGCTTTTCGAACAGCAAGTGGGCGACGACCTTGCGACCCTGGCGGATGATGCCGCCGCGGATCGGCTGCCCGATGCCGAGCATTTTCTTGGTGACGCCGACGGGCCCGAGGATTTCGAGCGTCCGTGGGTTCACGGCCAGCGCTTTGGAGAGCGTCGTGGGAGCCGGGGCGGCGTCGATCACGCGGGTAGCGATGCCGGCGCGAGCGAGGAACAGCGCGGCCCCGGTGCCGGTCGGGCCGCCGCCTACGATCAACGGTTGGTTGGTTGTACTCATTTCGGGCCTCCTTCCGGCCGGATTTGGGGAGTTTCGCGACGCACGGTGGGCGACAAAATCGGCCTCTTGTAAGATACGTTACGAATGGATTGATGGTACTCCCCTTTTTTTGCGCTAATTGGAGGATGTCGCATGTCTCACAAGTGCTTCGGGCGTGTCGTTTTGTCGTTGTTGATTGCCGTCATCACCCAAGAGGCGGTAGCCCAGGTCAAACTGCAGGACGCGCTGTTGGCTCAGGAGCGGAAGCTGATTGATGCGATCAACAAGAAGGATAAAGCCGCCATCCACGAGATGCTTGCCAACGAGCGAATGTCGGTCACGAGCCGCGGCACTCAGACGACGCCCGAAATCATTCGCAGCCTGGAAGAACTTTCGTTCAGCAAGTACACGATCAATGAGCCGAAGACAATCGAGCTGGGTCGAGACGCGGCGATTCTGACGTACAAGTTTTCGTGGACGGGCGGCGACACGGGTCATCCGGCGGCAACGACGACCGTGCAAGCGACGAGCGTGTGGCGGCTCATCAACGGCAATTGGCGATCGGTGTTCTATCAGGAAACGCCGACTGCGGTGAAGTGAACGACTCCAGTTGGTCCGCAGATGCCGCAGATGTGCGCAGATTCCTTTATGAAGGGTGGCAGTTGTACTCATAGTGTTGCAGACAAATCTAACCACAGATTAGCTCCTAAGTCGGATCTCGGAATCCTGCGCGCACCGCGAGCGTGGCCGGTTCGCAGCTGAGATGAGCGGCACCGGACTTTTGTCATGTCGCGAGTGAATTGTCAAAGAACAATTCGACGCGCAGTTCGTCGTTGCGGTTCCAATTTGTCGGCGTGGTTGTCAAAAAGTGGCTGGAAATACCGAAGGGGTCACGTGTTTCGTGTCAAAAGGGCCTTGTTTTTTCGAAGGGGTCACGAAGCGTCGACGTAAGTCGTTAAAGTTTGGAAGGGGTCACGTGTCATGTGGGGGTCGCCCTTGGAGATTGGGTAATCGGGGATGTCGTGGTAAGGATTGCGAATCGGATGAGTTTTGAATTTGTTGGGACGTAGATTGTGCGCGGCCATATTTCCAGCGGAAGCGGCGTCGGTGTGTTTGATTCGAAATCGGTCGTTGCGTGGTTCAGGATAGCGGCTTTGGGGCGGACGTGCATCAACTATTTTTGGCCGCGCAAAGAATGTTCGAGGCAGGCTGGTCGCGGCGCCGCCGCGAGCGTGTCTCGAAGTCAACACGAGGGCGCATTACGCCGGCGTGAACGCCTGTGGGCCATTGCGGCTCACCACGGCAGGTCTTCGACCGGAAGGCGAGGTCAGACATGTGTTGGCTTGCGCTCCAGGAATTTGCCAGGTCCGAGTTGGCCGAGGAACTTGCCGTCGCGGACCTGCACTTTGCCGCGGACGGTGGTGAACCGGAGTAGGACAATTTACCGCGTTCTGGCTATTCATCTAGCGGATGCCGCCAGCGCAGACCGGGAAAGCGGGCGAAGTCGCGGTCGGTGGTGATCCATTCGCTGCCGGATTCGATGGCGAGCGCGGCGAGATAGGCATTGGGAATGAGATTTCCTCGCGCGCCGACGCGCCGGCACAAGTCGATGAAGATCTCCCAGTGTCGCGGGCCGGGGCTTATGATGACGCAGTTGTCGCGCGAACGTAATCGTTCGACGGCTCCGATCGCATCGTTGAGCGCGACGGGTTTGGCGACTACTTTCGGATTGGTGATGATCCTCAGATAGCTGCTGAGTACGAGTTCACTGACGGCGAATGCCGCGTCGCCGTCCACAAGTTGTTCGAGCCAGTCGCGGTAGCGTTTGTGGTCGGCTGCCTGTTTGCGCGTGGCGTGGATGAGGACGTTGACGTCAAACAGGATCATCGCCAGCTTCCATCAAGTCGAGCAACGCCGCCGAGTTATCGAGGTCGACGCCGGGCAGTGTTTCGCCCATGTCGAATACGGGCAGCCTAAACCGCGTCGTATTTGTCTTGGGTTTGCGCGTAGCCAGCGCCTGGCGCAAGGCATCCTCAATGACGGCGGTGAGAGTACGCCCGGACTCCGCCGCAGCTTTCTTAGCGGTGCGCAAGAGTTGGTCGTCGATGCGGAGCGTCGTTCTCATGCATAAAAGCATACCATCCAGGCATACTTATGTCAACCGGCCCAAACCGCGACCTCCAGGGCGGTGAGATTAGAAATGGGTCGGCTTACGCTCTAGTAATTTGCCATGCCCGAGTTGGCCGGTGAATTTGCCGTCGCGGGCCTGGACTTTGCCGCGGACGGTGACGACGGTCGGGCGGCCTTCGAGGGGCCAGCCTTCGAAGGCGCTGTAGTCGACATTCATTTGTTGGGTTTTCTGGCTGATGGTGCCGCGGTAGTTGGGGTCGTAGACGACGAGGTCGGCGTCGCTGCCGAGTGCGATGGTGCCTTTGCGGGGGAACAGGCCGAAGAGTCTGGCGGCTTGGGTGCTGCAGGCGTCGACGAAGGTGTGGAGGTCGATGCGGCCGCGTTTGACGCCGTAGGTGTAGGCCAGGTTGACGCGGTCTTCGATGCTGGGGATGCCGTTGGGGATCTTGGTGAAGTCGCCGCGGCCCATTTCTTTTTGCCCCTTGTAATCGAACGGGGCGTGGTCGGTAGCGATGGTGCTGACGGTGCGCGAAGCGAGGGCGTTCCAGATGGCGTCCTGGTTGGGCTTGGCGCGGAGGGGTGGGGACATGACGTATTTTGCGCCGGAGAAGTTGTCGTGGGCCGGAGCGACTGATTTCGGGGTCGAGGACGACCCGGCTCGCTGCGGAGGGTCTGTCGTTAGCCCCTGGGCGTAGGTTTCGTCGAGCACCAAATACGGGGCGACGGTTTCGATCCAGACTTGGACGCCGCGGCCGCGGGCGGCGGCGGCGCACCCGATGGCGTCGCTGTTCGACGTGTGGACGATGTAGATGTGGGCGCCGGTGAGTTCGGCGAAGGTGCACAGGTGGTGGACGCCTTCGGCCTCGACGCGGGTTGGCCGCGATGGCTCGTGCCACTCGGGGCCCGTTTTGCCTTCGGCGATGAGCCGCTTCTGCATCTCGCTCACCAGCTCGGCGTTTTCGCAGTGGGCGGTGACGATGACGCCCAGCTCCTTGGCCAGGCGGAGCGTGTGGTAGAGCTCGTTGTCGTCGATGCCGAACGCGCCTTTGTAGGCGAGGAAGATTTTGAACGACGCGATGCCGCGCTTGACGATCTGCCGCAATTGCTCTTCGGCGGAGGCGTCGAACCGCGAGACGGCCATGTGGAACGTGAAGTCGCAGGCCGAAATGCCTTGGGCCTTGGAGAGCCACAGGTTGAAGCCTTCGAGCGGCTCTTCCTGGCGGCTGGGGCAGCACATTTCGATGAGCGTGGTGGTGC
>JBIOWO010000160.1:0-10538 GCA_044868555.1 Lacipirellulaceae bacterium
CGCAGAGCTCAATTTGGCAAACGTGTTGCAATCTCAGGAAAGGTTCGCCGAGTCCGAAAGGTTGTATCGCCAGTCACTCGCAAAGAGCGAGGGCAGCGATTCGGACCGGCAGGAAAATGCGCGCACGCGTTTCCAACTTGCCCGCGCTCTGTTAGATCAAGGGCGCATCCAAGAGGCAGAGAAAATGATGCGTGATGCTGTCATCGCGCATCGCCGCGCTTTTCCGCCCGGCGATCTCAACACGGCGCACGCGATCAATGAACATGCCGCAATGTTATTGAACTACTTGGGCAGGTCGTCCGAAGCCGAAGCCCTATTCCGCGAAGCGCTCGCGATGATCCGCTCGGGGGCCCCAGACGACCATCTGGAGCTTGCCAAGAAGCTGCTGAACGTCGGCAACTCACTCGCCTGGCAGCAGAAATTCGGCGAGGCCGAGCCGTTTTATCGCGATTCGATCGCCCAGTATGACCTCGCATTTCCGCCGGGTCACACAACGCCAGCCTTGGCCCGCATGGAATATGCGTTCATCCTCATCCGGCTCAAGCGACTCCCCGAAGCCGAAGCGATCGCACTCAAAAGCGCGCCAGTACTCGAGTCGAGTCCGCCGTGGCGCCTGTTTTCGGCGGCAGCGCTGGCCAGCCTGTACGCACGATGGGACGAAGCGGAACCCGGAAAAGATTACGACAAGAAAGCACGCGAGTGGAGTTTGAAGATTCTCGACGCCTATGTCCTCAGAGGCGCGGCCGAAGAGTCGCGGAAAACCGATTAGTGCGCCGCTGCTCGAGATCAACGCCCACTCATTTCGAGTGAAATTTAGTTTCGAAATTAGTTCGACTAGGAGCGAGCAATGTTTGTCATCCGAAAGAATCCTGGCAGGATATTGATCGCGGCTCTCGCGTTAGCACTTTTGGCAGTGCCGGCGCACGCCATCACGATCAACATGACGTACTTCAACGAAGGAGATCCGGTGCCGCACGATGAGAATCCCCCTTGGGACCCCGACGGGACAATTCTCAAGGCGCACTTCCAGGCCGCCAAAGCGATTTGGGAGTACCTCTTGCCGGGCGGCGGCAGTTACGATTTTGAATTCGAGTGGGATAATGATATCAGTGGCCTCGGGTTGACCACAGGCGCCATTACTGGCGCTTTCATCGAGATCCATCCGTCGCCGGTGGCCACGACTGGGCAGCCCATCAGCTGGTTTGCCGATCCCACGCCGAACGACAATGCGGAATTCAACGCCAGCACCCAACGGCTATTCAGTCAGCTTTCGGCCTCCGATCAATCATTCTATTTTCCCGATACCGCGCCGCCGGGCACACTGGAAGTGAATTATCAAGCCACCGGAATAGCCGATTCACCCGCGCTGAACACCAAAAGTGCCTCCGGTCAAAACCTGCCGGGCACCTCGACACCGGTCGATGCGAGCAACGGCGCTGACCTCTTAAGCACCATCCTTCACGAAATCGGCCACGTTCTCGGAATTGCTGGCGAAGAGCCGGGGAATTACAACATCGATCCTCAGCATATCGGAGGATTTGCCGGCGTGACTGTGCTGGAAGGAGGCGGCGGGCATCTCGGTGGCGGGCCTGTGCCGGCGGGCTCAACAAATATTGTGCCCGGATTTCTGATGTGTAATACCTGCGGGGTAAATGGTCTGCGCCGTTATGCCACGGCGACTGATGTCCTCGTCATCGCAGAAGACCAAGGTATCACCGTCGTCCAACTTGCGCGCGTGGGCAGCATCATCAGCACCACTTGGAGCAATTCCCTCAATTGGATCGGCGGCGATGTGCCGGACTCCACGCAAGACGTTTACGTCTCGCACGGCGGCGGCATTACGCTCGACGTCGATACCGCGGTGAATAACTTGCTCGTTAGCCCCGGCAATTCCTTGGCGGTTGGCGGCCGCTACTTCACCGCCCTCGGGACGATCACCCATACCGGCGGTAACCTCTCCGTCGCCTCGGGCGGAACAATCGCCGCCAATGCGATCGTCGGCGACCCCAGCGCGATCAACTCGGCGGCGGGCTCGCTCGTGCGATTCAATCAGCTCGCGGAAAACACCGCCGCGCCAGCCAACTTCAACGGCAGCGTCGCCATCGGCTTCGACTATATACCGGGACCGTTGAGTTCTCCTGGGTCCACTTTCAATCCCACCTTGGCCGATTGGACCATCGCCGAGAATCTCATCGTTGGAGATGAATCCTTTGCCGGGCTTGTTGTGGATAACGGCACGTGGACCGTGAACGGAAACGTCACGCTTGGCAAGGTCCTCACCTTCTTAAACGGCGGTTGGAGGGGCGGAGTCACGCTCCAGAACACCGGCATCATGACCATCGACGGAAATCTGGACCTCCCACTCGGCGACATTACGGTGGAAGACGGAGCGGCGTTGAATGTCGCCGGCAATATCACGATCGGCAAGCAGAGCTCGATCACCTACCGAGACAACCGTGCGGCCGTCAACAGGCCGTATTCCGTGGCGGGCGGGTTCCTGGTGTTTGTCGAGGGGACGCCCATTCAGATCGCGGGCGGAACTTTGTCGTTTGAGGACACAGCCAACGCCGTCGATGCGACGGTGACTCTTGAGGGAGGCGCGGGCTTTGCCGCGGTAGGCGGGCTCGCGGTCTTCAAGGGCAACGCGGTCGCAGGCAACTCCACGCCGAGCGATCCCGCGCTTCCCCGCGCGGAATTCCGCACCAAAGGAGGCCGACTTGGGCCAGGCCCATCCGCCGGTTCCGGAGGGCAGGTCCGCTTCGAAGGAACCTCGAGCGCCAACAACGCCATGCTGATCAACGAGGGCGAGGCAGAATCTGCCGGCGGCACAGGGGGACGCACAATCTTCCTCAATAATGCCACCGCCGACCGGTCCCAAATCGACAATTACGGTCCGGCCATTGTTAACGGCGACGCCGGCGCAACGCACTTTTTCAATAACTCGACCGCCGGATCAGCAACCATCACAAACCATGCCACCGGTACAACCACGACTGGGGCAGTCAACTCGAGGGGCCGAACCGTCTTCTTCGATTCCTCCGATGCCGGCAACGCAACGATCGAAAACGAAGGCGCGCCGTACAACCCAATTCCAACGCCTCCGGGCATGACCGAATTCCGCAACAACTCCAGCGCCGCCTATTCCACCATTCATAACCGCGCCGTCCTGACGACCAGCGGCCTTGGCGCAGGTCTTGCCGGGCGCACCGTGTTCTACGACTCGGCCACGGCCGCCGATGCCACGATCCATACCTACGAAGGCGCCAGCGATCACGGACGCGTCGAGTTCCGCGACAACTCCAAGGCCGGTCGCGCCCAGATCATTATGGAAAACGTGCCGGCGGCGACTTCCAACGGCGGGTACGTGAACTTCTTCGACAACTCCTCGGCCGAACAGTCGCAGATCTTCGTGCGCGCCGGCGTCTGTTGCTTTGGAGGAATCAGTTTCAACCACAACGCGACGGCCGCCGACACCCAAATACTGACGGAAGACGGGGCGAGTACCTTCAGCATCTCGTTCCAGGGAAATTCCACTGCCGGCGATCCCGCCTCCGCTCCCACCGCCGCCAAGGCGCTGTTTACCCTGGGCCGGGGAAGCGTGATGAGCTTCTACGATCAGGCCAAGGCCGAGGATGCAGTCATCTCGCTGGATCACGGCGCCTCGCTTTTCTTTCAGAACAATTCTTCAGCGGGCCAAGCACAAATCATCGCCACCGGGTCCAGCGTCTTTGGGATCGAGGGCGCCGCCATCACATTTAATACATCTTCGTTGGTCAATAACGCCACGATCACGCTCGGCGGCGGCGCGGCCTCGCAGGCGACAGGCGCCAAAGTGCTATTCAACAACGGCTCCCACGCCGGAAACTCAACCATCACCGCCAACGGCGGCATCAATGGCGGCGGCGGCGCCACGATCACGTGGAGCAACAGCTACGGCGACACGGCACGGATTATCGCCAATGCCGGAAGTACGGTCGATTTTGTGATCCAGCCGACATTCAATAACGGCACGACTACTCTCGGCTCCATCGATGGCGCGGGGAAGTTCGTTCTTCGCGGCTCGCATCTTATCACTGGTTCCCAGAACACGAGCACCACTGTCTCAGGCCCGATCACCGACAACCCCAACAACAATCCTTTTTACAGCGGTGGCCGGCTCACCAAAGTCGGCACAGGCACGCTCACGCTCGCCGGCGCGAACACCTTCAGCGGCCTCACTACCGTCAACGCCGGCGCCGTCAGCGTCACGGGCTCGATCGCCGGTGACGCGGTTGTCAACAGCGGTGGTACGCTTGGCGGCACCGGCACCATCGACGGCACGGTGACCGTCAACTCCGGTGGCGTTTTTGCCCCCGGCATGTCACCGGGCACGATCACCGTCCGCGGCCTGACCTTGGCCTCTGGTAGCGCACTCAACTTTGAACTCGGCGACCCGCTCCGCGATCACATCATGCTCACCAACAGTGGTAACGTCTCGCTCGGCGGCGCTCTCAATGTCTCGCTCCTCCCCGGCTATACACCCACGATCGGGCAAACGTTCCCCCTCTTCGAAGGTTCCGTCGGCTCGATCACCGGCGCGTTTTCATCGTTCGTCCCGCCAGTGTTTAACGACCTGATGATCGACTTGCGGCAGATCGCCGGTTCCTTGGCGCTCCAGGTCGTGGGCGCCACACTGCCCGGCGACTTCAACAATGATGGCGCCGTCGATGCCCGCGACTATGTCGTCTGGCGCAAAGGCTTTGGAAACCCTTATACGCAGACTCACTTCAATACCTGGCGCGCCAACTTCGGCCAACCCGGCGGCGCAGGCTCGGCTGCCACTGGCTCCGCCAGTGCAAATACGGCTGTCCCAGAACCCATGTCATTTGCCCTCCTCCTGCTTTCTGCCGCGGCTCTGTTCATCGTGCGCCGCACTCCTTGTCTCCCTTCTCCTTGACTCCCCCTCTACCGAAGGGCGGCCAAATATAGTTGCTGAATCCGGGTCGCCAATCTGCTACCGTCAACCATGCCATAGTGCGCTTGCTGTTTGGCAATCCACTCCGTGCTCATGGTCTGCCGGCCAACGTCGGCCCGCCTCGCGCTCGCGGTGCGCGCCGAGCCGATCACACCGCGACCTTGTCCTGAGATCGCGCTGACACGTCACCAACTGACCTCATTCTGGTCGAAGTCCTCGAGGTGACCCCAAAAGTGGCTGTCCCCTTCGAAGGGGTCACGTCGCGACTCCCAAATGCTGGTCGAATTCTGACCAGGTTCGTCGGGGCGACCCCCGCGAGCGGCTGACGCCTTCGAAAAAACAAGGCACTTTTGAATGGCCCCTGTCCTCTTCGGAAAAACAAGGAACTTTTTGATCGAGCGCGTGACATCTTCGGAAAAACAGGCCCTTTTTAGAGCTAGGCAGCGTGGAGCACGAGGCACGAAGCAGGGAGAATTGATCGCATTCCTCGCTCGCCGCTCCTCGCTCCTCGCCCTCACGCTTCCCAGTGCTTCATCTTCTCCACCATCCGCAGCACGTCGTCGCGGCGCTTTTCGAACAGGCCGAACAGCGCGAGAATGGCGACGCCCGTCACGATGCCCGCCACCAACCAGACCCAAAAGCGCTGCTCGGCCGCGTGCCAGATGATGGTCATCAGCGCGATGACCAGAAACATCGTGCCCAAATAGAGAAACGCCCGCACGCGGAGCATGATGCCGGTCAACACGCCCACGATCGACAGGCCGGCCAGTACGGCCGGCAGCCACGGCGCCTCGGCCACGCCGCTGATGAAGATGTCGGCCGTCGAGGAGACGTAGATCACGATCGCCGAGAAATAGCGGAGCGCGGTTGATTGTTCGCTCGTCAGCCGCTCGCGATTGATGTAGCCGGCGGCGAGCATCGACAGCGCCGGCGGGATCAACCACAGTTGCGGATGCTCCAACAGGCCCAGCCCTTCGCCCTTGAACAGCAGGTACCACAGGCTGCCGTTGGCCGCGACGGCCGCCAGCACGCCGAACCCGAACGACTTCCGCAGCACGCTGAGCGCGGCATACAGCACGCCGATCGACAATAACAACAGCGAGTAATGCACTTCGCTCGTCGTCACCCAGAACCCGAGCGCCGGCAACAGCGGCAACAGCGCGCCAGTGTTCTGCAGCGGTTCCGAAAGCACCGCTTGGCGGCGGCGCTGAAAAAGCTCGCCCAGTCCGACGCCGACGAACGCGATCGCCATGACCACGAGCGGCCAGAACCGCAGAAACCAGCCGGTAAACAGCCACGGCAGCGTCACGCGGATGTGCAGAAACAAGAGCGCGGCAAGCGCCTCGGCAACATAGACGTACAGCGTGCGGCCGCGTTCGGGCAAGCCCAGCGGATCGCGACCCGGCACGAGCGCCGCCACCAATGCCGCCGCGGCCAGGCCCACCAGCGCGATGCAAACCGTGACCAGGGCCGACATCTTGATCGGCACCTCGCCGTCGCCGAGATACTCGGCCACTTCGATCCCCAGCACGGCCAGGATCAGCGAGACTGCGAGCGTCGCGAGGAGCGGCACCAATCGCGCCGCCGCGCGGGTCCACTCATTTTCCCGCCGCAGAAACTTCACGAGGCCGAAACCGTATACGACGACCGTCACGGCGAGCGCGGCCACGCTCACCACCAGCCGATGCAGCCACGGAGCCGGATAATCGGGCGGCAGCCAGGCCCAGCCAAAGGCCACCGCAAAAAACACGCCCCACACCAACGCCAGATACTGGAGCGATGTCCGCACCGCACCGCGGGCTAAGAGACCCAGCGCGAAGGCCTGAGCGCCGACCGCATACGCGGCCACCATTCGCTCGTTGCGCGTCTCCATCGTCAGCTCAATCCACCACACGAGCATCAGCACGCCCACGCCAAGCAAAAAATTCATCGTCATCAGCCAGCCATGCCCGCTACCCTCATGCCAAGCCGCTTGCGGCTTAGCGGCCGCCGCCGGCATGCCCCACCGCTCGGCCACCGCGCGTAACCGGTCGCGCACGCTCCACAGCGAGCTGGTGGCCAGCGAATACGCGGCCAGCGCAAGCGCTAATGCCCAGTGAAACCGCGGCGGCTGAAAATTCAATCCGTCCAAAAACTGCCCCACGCCGATCAAGCCCACGCAATACATCGCGGCGATCGGCCAACGAACCGCCCGATCCCAGCAGCAGGCCACGGCCACGAGAGCCGCCGCCAACCAGGCGGCCCAGGCCACGGGCAAATTGGTGGGAGACGACCGCCCGAACAGATCGCGGAGCAGCCCGCCGCCGGCCGCCACCAGTAGCATGAGGATTACCGCCCACGCGGCAAAGCGATGCAGCGCGATCCCACGCAGACTGCGTGCCTCGCCTGTCAGCGGCGCGATCCGCCACCGCTCGACCCACACGCTCACCAGCCCCATCGCCGCCAGTGCGATCGCGTTGACCCACAACAATTCCTGCCCTTCCACAGTTCCCGAACCGGGAACGCCCAGCCAGCCGGCGCCGAACTCGTCCCACCACAACATGGCGGCCCCATTAAACAGTACCGCGGCCAACCACAGCGAGCTGCGCCGTCGCTCGTACCAGGCGATCCACACGTTGCGGGCCGCGATCACCACGAGCACGCTAATCGCCCACTCCACGCCATCGCGGGAAAACGGGGCCGATCCCAATGCCATCAGCACCGCCGCCAGGGCAAACAGCCGCACGACAATCGCCGACCAGACAAGTGGCGTGTCGCTCGCCGCGCCCTCGGTCAGAATGCGGTTGGCCGCACGCGTCGCCGGCGGCACGAGCCACGCCGCCGCGGTCAAACCGATCATGAGCGTCCTGAACGCAAACCAGTTGCCCGTGTTCCAGTGCGTTGCCGTAACTGAAATGAGTGCCACGAGCGCCGCAGTAATGAGCGCAACGCCATTCTGGCTCACGCCGCGCCGCCCATTGATCCACACCGCCGCCGTCGTCGCCAATGCGACCGCACACCAGCCCATGATGCCGTCCGCAGCGCCAACCCACGCCGAAAGGCGAGGTTCGAAAGCCAGACTCACGACGGCCGGAATGAGAAATGTCCCGCATAGCGCCGCCGCCAGCGCCGCTTGCGTGACCAATAGCAGCGGCCAACGCGGAGCCACACGGAGGGTATCCGGCAAGGAACGAGGAGCGAGTAATTCCATTTCTTCTCGCTGCTCGTCGCTCGTGGCTCGTCGCTCTCGTGTCGCCGCCAACCAGGCCAGCGCCACGACTCCCGCCACAATCGCGTTCATTTGAGCGACCGTGATCCAAGCGCTCGCGCCGAGCGAGCCGCCGCCGCGCGCCAGCCGCATCAGCACGACGATGGTCGCCACCGTGTTGAACAGCAGCCCGGCAGCGAACGCGAGACGGCTCGAGCGGTCTCGAACCGCGTAACCGACGAACACAAGCGCGATCACCGCCAGCGGTACGCCATACGACACGTCCCAGCCAATCTCGCGAAACCAACTTCCCAAGTTGGGACCGACAATCGGATGCTGGTCGAGGGCCATCGCGGCAGCGAACGTAACCAGGATCGCCAGCGGCGCAATGGCCAACAGCAGCAACACGTCGCGCACGTGGAGCCCCCACGTCACGCGCTCGCCGGCCGTTTGCTGCGCCGCCGCCACCCTCGGAGCGAGCAGCGCCGTCACGCCGGCCACGAGCGCCCATGCCAATAAATACGGCCACAGCCACGCCAGGCTTGTCGGCACGCCGGCCCGCCACAGCGCGGCCTGAAACACATACGCTCCCATCGCAACGTAAACGAGCACCACCACCGCGACCAGAAAGTCGCGCACCTGCGTCGTCGCCGCTTGCGGCTTAGCGAACGCCGAGATTCCCCACTGCCGGCGCATCCAAACAGGAATCGAAACCAGGGCATAAAATCCGGCCGTCAACCAACGCAGCGCCGACGCCACCGCCACGTCGGGCTCCCAACGCGCGGCGACGAGCGGGCAGATCGCCATGGCGGCAACGAGGAGCCCTATCAGCCGCCAATCGGCCCCACCACTCCATAATCCAACAGCCATGACTGCCGCAACAGCCACCAATAGCGCCCACCCGCCTTGATCGGCCGCGTGGCCATGCGCGATCCCAGCGATTTGAAAATTCTCGATCGGCGTGACCTCGCGCACAGCCGGAGCGCTGCCGCGGGCCGCCTGCAACGGCTCCAGTTCCTGCGCTGCACCGGGCAACACCGCATACGTCGCCACACTGGCCAGCAGCAGCACCAGGCCAATCTCCACCACGCGCTCGACCGTCCAACCCGCCGACCATCCAGCGGCTAGCGGCTTAGCGATCGCCGCCCACCGCCGACGCACCAAATTCATCACTAAACAGTAGCCGGCCAGCGCAACACCCAGCGATTCCAGGAACCACGGGTCGAGCCACGGATGCCGCGCCACGACGTACCAATCGCGTGTTTCGACCGCCGCCGTCACGCCGCAAGCGATCGCCAGCACCACCGCGACTTGCGACGCGATCACGAGCGCCGGCCACCGAGCAAGCGCCGCCAGAACCAGCCAGACGGCCGCCAACCAGGCGAGGTGGATCGCCAGCGCGGTCGCACTCGTCGTCGAAACGCTCGCGGTCAAAAGCCCGGCCGCCGCCAACGACGCGGCAAGCGCCGACCAGGCGAGCACCGGCTGCAGATTCTGCTGCCCCCGCCGCACCAACCAACGCAATCCACCGCACAGAGCGACAGCCAGCGTCGCATACGCCAACAGCGCGGTGAGCCGCGGCCGCTCGAGTTGCCAAATCGGCCCGAAGCGAAACACGATGCCCTGGACCAAGGTCGCGAACAACAACACGGCGGCGACCCAGGCAATTGATGCGCGGTCCACAAAGGCCGCGGCCGTCAGCGCACCCACCGCGTAGATCGCCAGCGTCCAGGTGACATTCTCCGGATCTGCAAAGCGCCCGAATCCGAACCATAGCACGAGCCCCAGGCTGGCCGCGGCGACCACGGCAGTCACGAGCCCAATCATCCATGCAACCGCGGGCTGCCGCCTGCGGCTTGACCACCATGCAAATGCGCCAAACATGCCCACCAACGGCACCAGCGCATGGCCACTCGTCGCCGAAAGCAACGCCCGCATCACCGGTTCATAACTCGGCATCAGCCACGTCACATTGCCGCGCACGAGATGGAAACCAATCAACCACGCGCCGGCCAGCGCCAATCCGGCCGGCACATGGGCTGCGGGAATCCCGAACCACACGGCGACGATCGTCAGCACGGCCGCGGTTACCAGCGCCGTCGGCAACAGCGTGGCCGGCTCCGGCCACGCCAACACAACCGCCCCTATCATCACCAGCGCGCCGAGAACACCGACGCAGATTCCGGCCGTTTGCAAGCCCGAAAACCGCCGCTCCGCGACGTGACGCCAGAACAGCAGTCCGATCAGCATCGCCGGCAAACCGCACGTCACCACCAGTGGCGAAAGCCGATGGAGCGTCCCATACAGCGGCGGCACTTTGTAAGCCAACAGCGCCAGCGGCACGAACGTCGCAAAGCTGACGACTCCCAAGAACGCCAACAGACGTTGCGCGTGCGT
>JBIOWO010000161.1:0-20613 GCA_044868555.1 Lacipirellulaceae bacterium
CGACGCGATCGCGTCAATTCGCCCCGATCGCGACCAGGGCCGGTGGCTCGGCATCGGTGGTCGAGAGGCGGACCCGCACCGGCCGGAGCTTGACGGCCGAGGTCTGGTAGCTGCGCAGCTTTTCGATGATCGTCCAGGTCAGGCGGCGCCCGGCCCGAATGAGCATCACGCCGTCGCCGGTGAGCACGTCTTCGCGCAACACCATGCCCTCGGCCAGGTCGGTGACCTCGACCTCGATGCCCTCGCCGTCGATTTCCATGACTTCCATCGCAGAGAATACTTCGACCAACTGGGGCGGCAGCTTCGGCAGCGACTGGCTCAACTCGTGGACCGCCGCCTGGGAGGACAGCCCTTGACGCATGAGATTGTCCCACTCGAGCGCCACGCGGAGCAACGTCGCCCCGGTGATGGCCTTCTCGATCTCGTTCTTGGGTTGGGCCATCAGCGTGCCGCCATCGACTTCGCCACACATGCCGATGATCTTGGCCACGGTGCCAAGCCGCGGAATGCGTTCAATAATGCGTCGGCCGACCGCGGCGGCGGTGCGGATCGACGCCCGCAGCTCGCTGCTCGATTCGGCCGCCATTTCGAACCGCAGCCGCTCCTGCTCGGGCAGCAGGGCAAAGCCCAACATGCCCAGCCGGGCCGACAGCTTGTACTCCCACTGGCTCTCCAGGTGCAGGTCGGTCTGGATCTGTCCGACGATTTCCTGGACGGCGTCGGCCCGGCCGAACAGGCCCGGCTGGGCCATTTCCAGGAAGTCGGTGAGCACGTTCACGGCTCCAACGAAAGTCTTTTGCAGCAACTCCTTTTCCCCGGTGACGAGCCGGTATTGCTGCAGGCCGGCCTCGATCGCCCTTTTTAAGTCGGGACTCTGGCAGGGCTTGGTGAGGAACCGGAAGACGTGGCCGTCGTTGAGCGCGTGGATGGCCGTGGCCTGGTCCTGGTTCCCGGTGAGCATGATGTACACGGAGTCGGGCGACTTGGCACGCGCCGCCTGGATGAATTCGATGCCGTTCATCTTGGGCATCCGCATATCGGTCACGACGACCTCGAACGGCGCCGACTCGCGCATCGCCTTGAGGCCGTCTTCTCCCGAATTGGCCGTTGTCAGATCAAATTCCGAACCCAATCGACGCTCAATGCCGCTTAACAGACTGGGCTCGTCATCAACAAACAACACTCGATGGGACATATTGCACCTTTTGCTTGTTGGCTCGAAAGACCGTCGACGTCGCGAAGCTTTTCGCCTCAACGTCACACATTCAAATGATTACGTCTTCGACCGGCGGCTCCGCCGGCTCGAAATTTGAATTGAACGCGCTCGCGCTCGGCGAGACTATCGGTAGACTTACTCGAAACGTGGTTCCGACGCCGGGCGTGCTCTCGACTTCGATGACGCCCTGGTGACTATTCACCACGACGTTGTAACAGATCGCCAGGCCTTGCCCCGTACCTTTCCCAACGTCCTTCGTGGTGAAAAACGGGTCGAAGATGCGATTGCGAATTTCGTCGGGGATGCCACAACCAGTATCCTCGACTTCGATGACGACCATTCCGCCACGGACGCGGGTGCGGACGGTAATATCGCCGATCTCCCCTCCGCTTTCGCCGACCTCTTCGCCAATCGCATCGGCCGCATTGACGATTAGGTTCAACAAGACTTGATTGATTTCGGCGGGCAGACACTGCACACGGGGTAGGTCCGGATCAAGATCGAGTTCCAGGTCGGCGACGTACTTCCACCGATTGCGCGAAATGGTGGCCGTGCTGCGGATTGCCTCGTTCAGGTCGACGTCCAATTTCTCCTGGGTGCCCGGGTGCGAAAACTCCTTCATCGCACGTACGATGTGTATCACACGCCGCGCCCCTTCGAGACTCTCGGTGATGGCCAGCGGCACTTGCTCGCGAAGCATGTTAAACCGATTCCGTTCGATAATCTCCTCCAGCTCGCGACAACGCTGCACCCAAATCTTCTCCGGAAGATACGCATCGAGGTTTTCCTTGTAACTATCGACGACTTCGAATAGCTTCTCCGAACAGTCGCTGAGAAACTCGATGTTGTCGCAGACGAATTGCATGGGTGTGTTGATCTCGTGGGCGATCCCGGCGGCCAATTGACCGATCGATTCCAACTTTTGAGCTTGGCGCAGGCTCCCTTCGAGCTGCACTTGCTCCGTGCGGTCGTTGCCCAGGACGAGCAGGCCCGTGCATTGTCCGCCTGGACAGATCGGATTGACGCTTAAGTCCACGACACGTTCCTCGCCGTCGGGGCGCTTGACGACGACATGTAGGAATCGTTCACTACCATGTTTGCCGGCAAGGTCCTCGAGCCGTTCGGGGATGTCGGGATCGCCCCAGGGGAGGCGTCGGCAGCATAGCCCGATGGCGTCCGCGGCGGCGAGTCCAAACACCGATTCAGCGGCCGCATTCCAACGCGTAACAATGCCCGCAGAATCAAGATGAATCAGCACGGAGGAAATGGACGCCAACAATAGCTCCGTTTCGGCATAGAGTCGCTTCAACTCATCTTGAGACTTTTTTCGCTGCGTGATGTCGCGAATGAATGCAATGAACGTGGGGGTGCCATGCTGAGTCATGGCGGAGATTGAGATTTCAATCGGGAATGTGCTTCCATCAGCGCGGAGTGCCTCCAACTCAACCTGCCGCCCCAGAACCGGCCCCTCACCAGTTCGCAGATAATGTTCGAGGCCTTTCTCGTGGGACTCTCGATAGTGGAGCGGGACGATTAATTCCGCCACTGCGCGCCCGACGGCCTCGTCACGCTTGTAGTGGAACATTCTTTCCGCCGCCTGGTTGAATTTGACGACGTTGCCCGCGCTGTCCATCGTGATGACGCAATCTGGCGCCGCTTCGATGACCGCGCGAGCGCGGTTCTCGCTCTCGCGAATCGTCTCGTTGGCCTGCCGCAGTTCGTCCGCCTGCCTCTCCAGCGGCCTACTGATGCTGCGGGTAATGAAGGTGGCGAGCGAAATGGCCGCCGTGAATGCCATCGCCGCCAGAACGAGGCTCGACGCCCGCCTCCACTGGAAGTGCACGATCCGTGACTGGAGCAGGCCATCGAGCTCCGCGACGGCCACCTTCCATAGATCCGAGCTGGCGCGCAGCGCGTCCGTGCCCGCAGCGACGAACTGTTCCGGCTCAATGTCGGGCGTGTTGCTTTCGGCGAGGCTATTTGCCATCGCAATGAACGACGTCGCGGCCGCGTTAAACTTCTCAAGAGCCGGTGGCAACTCACGCTGTAGCGAATCGCTCGTGCCGTTGAAGTTGTGATCTTCATTCAAAGCGGTGCGAGCACTGGCCAAGATACGATCCAGGTCCGCTTCCTGGAGCATCGCTGCGTCGACCTTGAACTGGCTCTGGTCCGCGCTCGTTACGACGCCCTTCCGCAGACAGGACTCACCACGCAGCAGGACTGACCCGATACGATCTTGCATTTGCGGCAGGGCCAGCAGTGTGACATCCATCAAGTAATAGCTATCCAGATCGGGGTCGAGAATCAGATTCGACGTGTCGCCGGCGTGACTTATCATGCCGCGCACGTTGGCGATCAGACGCTCGTGATCCGCCTCGCACGCTGCCTCGTCGAGTTCAGGCAACCGATCCTTCAGATTCGTCCACTCCAGGGCTACGCTGGCCGCGCGGCACTGTTCCCGATGTCGTTGGCTCAGCCCTTCGTCCGTAAATTGCAGCAATCCGCCCAGCCGCGCATCGACGGCCGTCAGCCGGTCGAAAGCCGAGTCGACTACCTCCTGGACGCGTGCCAACTGCTGAGCACACTCAGCGTCACCCGCAAGGCTACGGCGCGCGAGTTGAAGGTGCTGCGGAAGATAATCCAACAGATCTTCGAGCGGTCGCTGGTATTCATTACCGATCAGTTCGTGCTTTGCGAAATCGATGTAGCCGTTAATCGTCACCAGGAACAAGCACATCAATACGAAGTCGGGTATCAGAAACGCCATGCATACTAGCGTCAGTTTGCGCGATACGTTCAGGTGACGGATGAATTTGAACATGGATACACTTGGTTGGCAGCACTTCGCCGATAACCGAGTATGTTCTCGACAGGTGTTTATGGCACTCGCGGCTACCTGGCGGTCGTGAATTGCGTGAAGAGTGGTAAAGGGAAGGAACCGGCCGCGGATTCCGCCGCAAGCCCGATGGCAGTCACGCCAAACTCGGATTGAACCCGAAATAGCCCCACAAACATACGTTGGCGAACTCGTGACAAGCATCAGAATGCAAAACTAGGCTGCCGCCCGATACGGATCGTATCGATTGAAACCGTCGATCCGAACGGACGGAAGGTGCGGCCGGCACGACATATTCTCAGGCGGGACTGAATCGCCGCCGGACTTCGGCAGCTTCCCGCTGTGCGGTGCCGGAAACTCCGGATTACCTGGCCCGCAGCTCGGCCGGGACGTCGCGGAGCGCTTCGTCCGGCAACACGAACGAGCTGCCCACGAGCTCCGCGTTATCGTTGATGAGGTCGGGGTAACGGATGCCCGGCAGGAGCGCCACGGCGAAGATTTCCTGCACGGCTTCCTCAAATTTCAAGAAAGCGACGACCTGGCCGCGCTGAATGTCGACGACCCATACGCCGCACGTCCGTTCGGTCTCCTGGAGCCGCTCGGTGATCTGGATGCCGCTGAAAATGGCCGTCTCGCGGACCTGCGACAGGCCGATGAACGCCAGGTTGCCGACCATTTCCAGGCCGCGGGTGAATCCGTCGAGGCGGACGATCGGCTCGTAGCGGCCCGTGCTCACATCGACGTGCCCCAGGCTGCCGGTGCCCGATTCCAACAGCCACAGCCGGCCCGCGTGCCACCGCGGCGAGTGGGGCATCGACAGGCCGCGGGCGACAATTTCGTTCGATTCGATATCGATCAAGATGCCGCCGCTCTTCTTGTTCTCGCGCCAACCGCCGCTCGTATTGGTTTCACCCAGTGCCGTGGCCCACCGCGGCTTGCCGTTCACAAGGCCCAGGCCGTTGAGATGACAGCGGTCGTCCGGCGCGAGCTGGGTTATAAACTTCGGCCGCCACACGGGGGCGAAGCTATGATCGGGATCGTGTTTCGCCAGGCAGGAAAACCGCGTGTTGACGAATAACACTTCGTCGCCGACGTACGCCATCTCGTGGATTTGCACGTCGCCAGTGACGTGGGCCGATCGCGGCAAATAGCAGGCGTCGTGCTTGCCGGGCGGCTCGAGCTTAGCGCACACGGCCGGCACATTGCGAAACTCCCACACGTCCACCGCGGTGCCGATCGCCAGCCGCCCGCGCCCCACGGCCAGGCCCATCGGTTTGTTGAATGCGCGGAAATGCGTGTTGATAACGCCACCATCGGACCGCACGACCACCAGCTTGCCCGCCTGATACGTGGTCACCAATAGCGAGCTGCCGAGCTGATCGAGGATCGCCGAAAAGTTGGTCGTATGGACGCTGCGCAGCGGCGATGGCCCGGCGTCGGCGGGAGACTGATTGTCTGTCGTGGATTCGTCGGCTACCATGTCCGGCGGAGGAAGAGGATTAGTGGGTGGCATGCTCTCGCCGCGTCGCGGCGTGAGCATGTCTTCAGGGTCGCGAGCTTTGATCATGGCCACAAAACTCAAGCGCTGCAAGCGGTACAACGATCCTGGGCACGCCCACGAATTGACTTTTTCGTGCTTTCGGCGGCAGCCATTTCTTCTCGGCGATCACGCGCGGCATTGGATGGCCGACGCCATCAATTTAGCCCGCAAGCGCCACGCGTTTCACGTATGGGCATACGTGATTATGCCCGAACATGCGCACTTGCTAATCTGGCCCACGAGACCGATTTACAACGTCAGCAAGATCCTTGCGACGATCAAGCTGTCAGTCACACGTAAGGCTTTAAACCATGTCATCAAGACTGCGCCGCGATTCCTCAGTCGTATGCAGGATATGCAGCCCAATGGCGACATTCATCACCGATTCTGGCAACGCGGTGGCGGGTATGATCGCAACACGACCGAGCCAAAGACCGTCTGGTATCAGATCGACTATATTCATGCTAATCCAGAACGCCGGGACCTATGCAGTCATCCGAATGAGTGGTATTGGTCGAGCGCAGGAATTTACGCAGGACTACGCGACGGTCCCATTTCAATTGATCGTGAGTCGCTACCGTGGACGCAACGTGGATGACACGATGCTGCGTGGGACGACGGGTGCCATGCTATCGCCGCGTTAGCGGCGTGAACATGTCGAGTAGACAACGCAAGCTAAGGAACATGCTCACGCCGCTACGCGGCGAGAGCATGCCACCCTTCCATCACTGCTCATAGTTCATCAGAATCGCATCCGCCTCGACGCCTACAATGCTCTTAAACTGGCCGTCGGCGATCGCCGCGCCCAGCTCCGTCGCGCGGCGGAAATAGTTGTTCGATGGCCGCCGTCCCAGGAGCTTCTGCCGCATGTTGGTACATAATACGTCGGCCGCGGCGCGGACCAGCTCATCATCCTGCCGGGCCGCGTACAGGCTGGTCGTCAATATCGTAATCAAATCCTGGCAGCGCTGCGACAGCTCGGCCATGCGGCACTGCCGGTCGGCCAGCTTCAATTGGAACCGGCTCATCGTGCTGGAGACTTCGAGAGCCATCCGCTGCAGCCGCTCGCAGGCAAACTCGGCATGCTCGCGCAACTCCTTCGGCATGTCCGGCAGATCGGGCGTAGCGAGCGGGCGGAGCCGGCGGGCCATCATCCATTTCGCATAGGGCAGGGCGACGTCCTTCAGCGCCCACAGGTGGCCTGGGTTGAGCGGATTCGGCTCGCGGATGCCGGCCGCCGCCAGCGCCTTGCCGATGGGCTCAAAATACGTCTTGCCGTGATGCTTCACCAGCGACTTGAAGAAACCCATCGCCAGCATCTCGCCTTCGCCCTCATAAATGCAGGGGGCCAGATACTCGTGGATGTTGTCGCCGAAGTTGTGGCCCTCGAGGAACGACCGCCCGCCGTGCGTCTTCATGAAGTATTCGACGGCGGAGTGTTTCTGCGCTTCGCTGCCAAAGATCTTGGCGACGATGCACTCCATTTCGCCCCGGTAGCCGCGGTCGATCAACCCCGCGCACCACGCCACCAGGGCGTCGCAGGCCACGATGAGCCCGGCCAGCTCGCCGAGCCGGCGTCGCACCAATTCCCGAGTGGCGATCGGCGCGCCATAAGTGCGACGGAAGCCGGCCCAGGGAATGATGTTGGCCATCATCAGTCGCATCGTGCCGGCAGCGTTCGCACACAGCGCAACCCGCCCCAGGTTGAGGCCGTGATAGGCGATCGTCAACCCGTCGCCGCGCGGCGGCGCGAGCAGATTGTCGGCTGGCACGCGGAAGTCGCGGAAAATAATGCCGCGGTTGTACGTGTGCTTCAGCGCCCACAAGCCGTATTTGCGGAGCTGGAAGTTGTCGTTCTCAGCGGCAGGCAATTCGACAATCAGCACGGCGGGCTCGCCATCGATGAGGCACACCAGGCCGATCGTCCGGCCCGGCACGACGTTGGTGATGAACAGCTTCTCGCCGTTGACGATGTAATGATCTCCGTCGAGCCGTGCCGTCGTTCGCAGAGCGGTAAGATCGCTGCCGGCGCACGGCTCGGTGAGCGCGAACGCGCTCAACCGCGAGCCATCTGCCAGTCCGGGCAGAAACCGCTCTCGCTGCTCGGCAGTGCCGAATGTCCGCACGGGATCAACCGCGCCGATGCAGCCGTGCACCGAGGCCAGCCCCGCCACGGTCGGATCCACGAGCGCCATCCGCGTCAGGAACGGGGCGAACGAGCTGAACGGTGCGCCGGCGCCTCCGTACTCCTTATCGACCAGGAGGCCCCAATAGCCGGCATCGCCCAAATCGCGCAGCACGGCCTCAGCGATTTTGCCGTCGCTGTTGAGCAGCGAACCAGCATCCTTGTGCCGCCGCGCTGCCGCGACGGAATCGTCCATCACCTTCTGCACGTCGGGCGGCGTCTTGGGCGGTGTGCTCAAGAACAGCCCGACCGGCACGCCACGATCCCACACGGCCCGATGCGCTGGGCTGTTTACCGTCTGATATTCGGGCGCGAACAGCGCCTCGACCTGATCGTCGGCCGTGTCGATCGCGCCAGTCCGGCGGGCCTCGTCGGCACTCTTGCCACCCAGCTTGAGCGCCGTCTCGGCAAATGAAGTGCCGCGATCCTTTAGGTCCGCTTGGGGTGCTTCGGTCGTCATCCGTCATCCTCAAAATAGTAGGCACACTCCGTTCGGCGGAGCTCACGGCAAGCCGTGTGCCGTAACAGTATTCCACTTTGGCTACGGCACATCGACCCGGCGGCCGGGTGCCCCGGTGCCTGCTACATTATAGCGCACATTGCCACCGTTGTTGGCCGGCGACAAACAGCCTATCATGGCGGGCCATGTTCGCCCATGCGGGTTGTGCCGGCGACATGCAAGCTCCGAGCTATCCAGCAACTCTGACCTCCGACCCCTGACCTCCGACCGCTCTGTCTCCATGCACGATCCACGTATTGACCGCCTGGCCGACATTTTGCTCGATCACAGTTGCGAATTGAAATCGGGAGAACGGGTGCTCGTCGAGGCCTTCGATTTGCCCGATCCGACGCTCGTCTGCCGGCTCGTGGAAGGCGCCGCCAAACGCGGCGGCGTTCCGCTAGTGTCGTGGAAATCGAACACCGTGCTGCGATCGCTCTACCAAACGGCCACCGAAGAGAGCATGAAACTGGCCGGCGAATTCGAAAGCGCGCGCATGGAGAAAGTGCAAGCCTACATCGGCGTCCGCGGGGCGGCCAACAGCAGCCAGTTCGCCGACGTGCCGCAGGCCAAGATGGACCTCTACCAGGAGCACTGGTGGAAAACGGTGCACACCGACGTGCGAATCTCGAAAACGAAGTGGGTCGTGCTCCGCTATCCCACCGATTCCTTCGCCCAGTCGGCCAACATGAGCACCGCCGCGTTCGAGGATTTCTATTTCGACGTCTGTACGGCCGACTACGCCGCCATGGCCGAGGCCCAAAAGCCGCTGGTCGAGCGGATGCAGGCCGCTGACCGCGTGCGGATCATCTCCCCCGGCACCGAATTGGAATTCTCGATCCAAGGCATACCGGTGATCCCCTGCGCCGGCGACCGTAATATTCCGGATGGCGAAGTTTTCACCGCACCAGTCCGCGATAGCATCAATGGCACGATCCGCTTCAACACGCGGTCGCGCTACCAGGGCACGCTGTTCGACAACGTCGAGTTCGAATTCAAGAGCGGCAAGATCGTGCGGGCGACCGCCAATGAAACGGACAAGATCAACGCCGTGCTCGACTCCGACGACGGCGCCCGCTACATCGGCGAATGGGCGATCGGCGTCAACAATCGCGTGCGGCACCCGATGCTCGACACGCTGTTCGACGAAAAGATCGGCGGCTCGTTCCACCTGACGCCCGGCAACGCCTACGAAATCGCCGACAACGGCAACCGCAGCCGCATCCATTGGGATCTCGTGCTCATCCAGCGGCCCGACTACGGCGGCGGCGAAATCTGGTTCGACGGCCAGCTATTGCGCAAGGACGGCCGCTTCGTGCCCGACGATTTGCAGGGACTCAACGCGGGCCTTTAGCGGCGTGTAATGTGCCACCACGTTTCGAAGACCCAGGCCGCCAAACGCACGCCGAATCCCAAAACCAGGCGCCAATCGTAGCATTTAGCGGCTGGCGAATTGTAGCGCCGGATCAAGTCGTCGGCCATTTGCGGACTCTTGCCCTCCAACTCGGCCCAGGCGCGGACCGCGTCGCGGCAATGTTCGCGCACGGCGTACGGAGTCCAGGCGTCCATGACGGGTCCAGACGGCGAGGGTATGGTGGTCGATTGGAAAACGCTGACCACGTAGACAGCCGCCGCGGGAACAGGTTCGCATCATGGCTCAGCCTTCTCAGCCGCCTCCTCGTTTTGGCTATCGCTCATGCCGTCGCTCGCCGCACCCGCTCCACCCGCTGCCTGCGCCCGTGCCTGATCGGTCGCTTCGGGGAAAAGATCGTCCAAGGTGATGTCTCGGGTCCCCGTCGCGACGTCGAGATTTCCCCCATTGTCGACGCCATCGGGCCCCACGCTGTAAAGTACGGCGCGGTCGCCGGCCACACGATACTTAAGTGGTAGTCCATCGAAGGGATCCGCCGGAATCGTCGGCAGCAGGTCAGGCGTCAATTCGCTCAGCGTTGCCGGTAGTCGACCATGTTCAAGCTGGAACGCGCGGACGGCCAGACTTACGATCAACGTCCGTAGTTCAATCGTTCGGCGGATAAACGTGTCGTTCGAATAGCCGTAGCGGTCAATGCCGGACCAGCCGTCTAAGATGGAACGAATATGCGGCTCCCAACCGGAGTTTTCGGCGATGACCCGTTGCTGCTCGTTGCGTTTCTCAAATGGAATCGCCTGCGCAGCCAGCACGCACAGTTCCTGCGCTAGTTTGGCACAGTCATCGCGGCGCAGTTTGTTTCGCAGCGCATAGATCCCCAGTACGTTTTCGTTCTCAAACGGCGTGAATGTCCCATTCAGCTCGTAAGGATCCCACCCGCTGCTGCGCGCTTCGACCATTGCCAGTCGCAACAGTTCGAACTGGGTGGCCGCCTGTTCATGGACTGATCCATCTCTTGCCGCCAGCATCACGCGACCCCTTAGCGCCTCCTGCAGTCCGAAGAGCGCACGCTGATCGGCGGTCGAAATGGCGGGATTTTCACGCCCCGTAAACCCAGTGAGTGGAAATCGGCATTCGTGCTCGAGCGCTCGATGGACGAGTTGGAAAGCCGGCATGTTCTTAGCCACGGTCTGGCGAAGCTCCGCGGTTGGCAATTGCGGCAGTCGCCAAACTCCGTTTCCGTCACTTTCGCCCACCATGCGACCGGCCGTCAGCAGATCGTCGTAGCCGTTCGGTCGCGGCGCAGACAGATCGGGAATCGGCGTGGGCGTCAACAAGCAGTAGAACAGATACAACGGAAATAGCAGCACCAGCACGAACAGAACCGACGCCGTCCACCGGGCGACCCAAATCCGCCGCTCCGTGCGTTGCGGCGCCGGTGCCGCGTCGTCGGCTTCGCGGAACGGATCGAACCACTCGGCGCGGACCATCAAAAGCAACCAAACGCAGATAATGGTCATCCCGAGGCCGACTGTCCTGAACCAGTGCTGTGAACCGGAAATAATTCCGTCGTTCACCACCGCCTGCCAATACTTCGGCGCGTACGACGGCGTGGTCAGCCAGTGTTGCAGCATCCAGCGGCTGATCCAGAACGCGTACGTCACGATGGCGAAGCAGAAAACCAACGGCGGCACCGCTGCGAGCCGGACCCACCAACGAGTTTGGCCGCACACGACCCACACACTTGCGAGCGCCACAGCGGCGGCCAAAACGCCAGCCCCGAAGAATTCGTACCACTGATAGACGGCGAAGCCGGGCGCCCGCGCCGCGACCGTTGTCACCACTGCCACCACGACCATCAACAGCAGCAGCGTCTCCAGGGAAACCTGCGGACGGAAACGGGCAAATGGGATGCCATCCGCAGCGGAATCGCGAGCCCGGCGCCGCCACCACCGCCATACCACCATCCCAATCACGATGAACAGCACTTCCAGCGCGAACTCAACCAACACGTCGTAGGCCGGAATCAGCAGCATGCCGAGCAGCACGCCGCCGAGTACGGCCGTGCGAACAAACCAGTGGCGGCGCGATCCAACGGCCCATAACGCGAACATGCCCAGCAGGGTAACGGTAGTTGCATCGGCGAGATGATAGACGTTGAACATCACGTCTCAGCCGGTGGCGATGTTGAGAGGCACCTAACACGGCGGCGCGTACTGTTGCGCTGGGCACACAGTATGCAGTACACTGTACCACGAACAGAATTCTGGGACGCGGCAAAAAACCGCTAGGGGCCCAACACCTTCTCGATCTCTCCCAACTCGTCGCCGCCGAACGAGCGATTCTTGATCGCATCCAGATTCTGGTCGAGCTGCTCGACGGAGCTGGCGCCGATCAGCACCGAAGTGACGCGCGGGTCTTTGAGCAGCCATGCGATCGCCATCTGTGCGAGCGACTGTCCGCGACGTTCTGCTATCGCGTTGAGCAGGCGCGATTTCTCGATCCTTTCGGCTGTCACATGCTCGCGTTTCAAGAAGCCATGCGGCTTGGCGGCCCGCGAGTCGTCCGGGATGCCGTTCAAGTAACGGTCCGTCAGCAGCCCCTGCGCCAGCGGCGAGAAGGCAATGCAGCCGACGCCGCGCTCGCCCAGCACGTCGAGCAAGCCACCCTCGGCCCGCCGCTCGAACATCGAGTACTTGGGCTGGTGGATGAGACACGGCGTGCCGAGCCGATCGAGAATGTCGCACGCCTGGCGGGTCTGGTCGGCCGAGTAGTTCGAGATGCCGGCGTAGATCGCCTTCCCCTGCCGGACGGCCGTGTCGAGCGCCCCCATCGTCTCCTCGAGCGGCGTATCCGGATCGAACCGATGCGAATAGAAAATATCCACGTACGGCAAACCCATCCGCCGCAGACTCTGGTCCAGGCTCGCCAAGAGATACTTGCGCGAGCCCCATTCGCCGTACGGACCGGGCCACATCAAATAGCCGGCCTTGGTCGAGATCACGAGCTCATCGCGGTAGCGGGCCAGGTCGTCGCGCAGGATGCGGCCGAAGTTCTCTTCCGCCGAGCCGGGCGGGGGACCGTAATTGTTGGCCAGGTCGAAATGCGTGATGCCGCGATCGAACGCCCTCCGCACAATGGCCTGGCCGGTTTCATAACGGTCTACGCCGCCAAAATTGTGCCACAGTCCAAGCGACAACGCCGGCAGTTGCAGGCCACTCCGCCCGCAGCGGTTGTAGACCATTGAATCATAGCGATCACGGGCCGGGAGATATGCCATACAGGCACTGGTAAGCCAATCGGTGGGATTCAATTAAATACGACCTGCCACAAGACAGCGACAACAACCAGAAATATTACAAAACCAATGAAAGAAGATGCGCAGCCTAGCTCTTCTACAAATGTAAATCGATCTGGCCAAGGACCAAGCGGCCCGTTGTCGAAGAAATTCATGGATGAAAATGGAGGGTTACCAGTTTTTCCATGCCTAGGTTCAACGTGTCGATTGAACAAAAGCTGAGCCACAACCATCGATCGATCAGCGCCGCATCTGCAACATCCGGCTCCGCTCCATCGCATCCTCCGCCATGCGGATGAACTGCATGTTGTTCGTGCCCGCAAACGCGCGCTGAAAGGTGACGCTCAGCGCGGTGAAGCTAAACGGATCGTCGGGCTCCAGTTCGCACACCTTTTGCGCGTGCTGGATCGCTTCCTCGTGCCGGCCGAGTTTCTGCAGCACGACTGCCAGCGCCGAATGAGCTAGCGCGTAATTGGAATCCGCCGCCAAAGCCTCGGTGAGCTTGGCGACTGCCTCCTCCAACTTGCCGGCGTCTTTAAGTTTGTCCGCTTCGTCATAAAGGGCAACCGGATCGGCCACGATGACACATCCTCTCGATTCTGTTGGCAATCGTGCTAGCACGACCGCGTCGTGTTTGCGATGCAACTGGCTAAGCCGCACATTGGCACACCACTGCCATCGTGCTGCTAGCTGGCTAAACATCGAGTGTAACAAGTGGGGCCACGACTCGCCCATACATGACCCGGCATGAAACGAAAAATCGCCACGTCCCGCTAAGGCGCCCCGTTTGATATTCCCGATACAGAGATAGGCGTCACCGCTGCCGCCGGCACCTGCCGGCTTTCCGTGGCAGCACGGCCAGGAGTCCCGCCTCCGGCCATCGCCCGCCCGCCTCTTGCAGAAGGACCCACCCGTGTCGATTCATCCTGTGGCTGTCGTCAGTCCTCACGCTGAACTGGGCACCAACGTTCGCATCGGTCCGTTCTGCGTGGTTGAACCGGGCGTGGTGCTGGGCGACGGTTGCCACCTGGTGGGGCGCGTGACCGTGAAGTCGGGCACGGTGCTCGGTCGCGATAACCTCGTCATGGAAGGGACCGTGCTGGGAGGCATGCCGCAGCATATTCACATGCCCGAGCATCCGGGCGTTGTGGAAGTCGGCGACGGCAACGTGATCCGCGAAAACGTCACCGTCCATCGGGCACTTGCGGCGGGCAACGCCACGCGGATCGGCGACCGCTGCCTGCTGATGGTGGGCACGCACGTGGCGCACGATTGCACGCTGGGCGATGGCGTTATCATGACCAATAACACCATGCTCGGCGGTCATGTGTCGGTAGACGACCGGGCGTATCTCTCGGGTAGCGTCGCGGTGCATCAATTCTGCCGCATTGGCCGGCTGGCGATGGTCGGCGGCCTGGCCCGCGTACGGCAGGACATCCCGCCATTCGTCACGATCGACGGCGGCACGACGATGGTGGTCGGCCTCAACAAAGTCGGTCTTCGCCGGGCTGGCTTTTCGCTCAGCGAAGTCATGCAGCTCAAAGCGGCCTACCGCCTCATCTACCGCAGCGGTCTGTCGTGGGAAGAGGTGCTCGACGCGTTGCGGCAGGAATTTCAAGAAGGACCGGCCGCCGAGTTCCTGCCGTTCTTCCTGAACAACAAGCGCGGCTTCGTGCAAGAACGCCGTACGCCGCCGGGCGCCATCGTCCGCCTGATGCGCGACGACGACGACGCGACGGAGTCTGTCGCATTCGAGGCGGAAAAGAAAGCCGGCTGACGTCGGCTGCCGTGGCTGTCCCGCACGCAACCAGAGCCAACGACAGGGAGGCGGAATTCTTTCGAATTCCGCTACGCGGATGCCTCCATCGGAACGCCGCAAAAACTCCGTCTCGCAGTTGCATTTCGCCCCAATAAATTTTTTTCTTTTTTTCGGTGAGGCGAAATTCGGTCGATATCGCCTCACCTCGTGACCGCAAGTCGTTGGTGGCCCCTAGGTTCGAGAGTGGCAGTGAGGCGATACTCACTGAATAAGGCCTCGGGGATGGGACAGTATTCTCCTGGGAGACGCCTTATTCGTCGCCTCGTCGTCGTGTGGCCGCGCGAAAAACTCAATGAGATGATGCGCGCGGCCGCGCGCACGGCGATCCTTCCTGGCCGCTAACCGGTCGCGGACAGTCGATAACCGGTGTTTCAGTTGTCAAATAACGAGCGCAGTTGTGTGCAGCATCGACCTTAGCAGAAGTTGGAAGCGACTTCAGCAACTATTTTTGGCCATCTCGAATTTTTACCACGAAGCTCGCGGGCCATCTTATAGAACTCTTCCATCTTGGTCTGGAGCTCATCATCGACGTTGCCCAGAGTCGTTACCTGAAGTAACGCCCCTACGTTGGGACTGCCGGTCACGCTCAGTGCGACGCCGCCATGATCGGAAAGAATCGAAACGCAGTCGGCCGCAGCAGTGCAGCCGGCAAACGCATCCATCGAACGGATGCTTCGATACCACATGAAACCTGTCAAAAAACAAGCTATCCCACAGACCGCCGATACGGCGATTCGCAGACCACGGATGAGGCGGGGGTGGTCCATGCCGGCCGATCCTACCACCGAGCAAAAAAGACCGCTGTCCGATGCGCTTTACTTGGCGTCAACTTCCAGCAGTTCGCGCATCTGGCAGCCGTCGTTAGATACTCATGGCCGGAGATCAAGACGTTGGAAAGTTTCGATCAAGCGGTTCGTGCAAGCCTTCGGTCGAAAGATGCACTGGCAGAGCCAGTGGCACCCAGCGGCCGGGCACTGGCGGAGGCAGTGGCACCCAGCGGCCGGGCACTGGCGGAGACAGTGGCACCCAGCGGCCCGGGCACTGGCGGACATCGGCAAGCTCAGTCGAGCAAGCCAGTGGCACCCGAGCGGATGCCAACTTTGTTGACTCATGAAACCGACCCAGGATGGGTCGGCTATATGTTTACTCGCCCTTGCGGCCGACGTCGGTGCCGCCTTGCTTGAGTGCCGCTTGGGCGGCAGCCAGCCGGGCGATCGGCACGCGGAATGGGCTGCACGACACGTAATCCAGCCCCACTTTCTGGCAGAACTGGATCGAATCCGGGTCGCCGCCGTGCTCGCCGCAGATGCCGCACTTGAGGTCCTTCTTCGTGGAGCGACCCTTTTTGACGCCCATCTCCACCAACTGCCCAACGCCGGCCACGTCGATCGACTGGAACGGATCGCGCGGCAGCAGCTCCAGCCGCAAATAGTCGGGCAGGAACGTGTTGATGTCGTCGCGGCTGAAGCCGAAGGTCATTTGCGTGAGGTCGTTCGTGCCGAAGCTGAAGAATTCGGCGTCCTCGGCGATCGCGTCGGCCGTCAGCGCCGCCCGCGGAATCTCGATCATCGTGCCCACCAGGATGTCGAGCTTGCCCTTGTACTTTCGCTTCTCCTGGACGTCGGCGATCATGCGGCGAACGTGCGCCACCAGATGCTTCAGCTCCTTGGCGGTGCCCACAAGCGGGATCATGATCTCGGCCTGGGCGTCGATCTTCTTCTCTCGGCAGGCGATGACCGCCTCGGTAATGGCCTGGACTTGCGTCTCCAGGATTTCCAGATAGGTGACCGCCAGCCGGCAACCGCGATGACCCAGCATCGGGTTCATTTCGTGCAGTTGGCTGACCCGCGTTTTGACGTCGGCGGCCGTAATGCCCAGCTCCTTGGCGGTTTCCGCTTGCGTCTTGGCGTCGTGCGGCAGGAATTCGTGCAGCGGCGGATCCAACAACCGGATCGTCACCGGCAGTCCGGCCATTGCCTTGAAGATGCCGATGAAATCCTTCCGTTGCAGCGGCAGCAGATCCTTCAGCGCCACTCGGCGTTCCTTCTCATCGGCCGCCAGGATCATTGCCCGCATCTCTTTGATCCGATCGCCCTCGAAGAACATGTGCTCGGTGCGGCACAGGCCGATGCCTTGGGCGCCGAACTCGCGAGCCCGCTTGGCGTCGGCCGGCGTGTCGGCATTCGTGCGGACCTTCATGGTGCGATACTTGTCGGACCACGCCATCACGGTGGAGAAGTCGCCCGACAGCTTCGGCACCTGCGTAGCCACCGAGCCAGACATCACTTCGCCGGTCGAGCCGTCGATCGAGAGCGTGTCGTTGTATCCAAACGTCTTGCCGCCGACTTTGATCTTGCGAGCCTTTTCGTCGATCGTGATCGCACCCGCCCCGGCCACGCAGCAGCGACCCCAACCGCGGGCCACGACCGCCGCATGGCTCGTCATGCCGCCCGTGCTGGTCAGAATGCCGACGGCCAGGTGCATGCCTTCGATGTCCTCGGGGTTCGTTTCCTTGCGCACCAGGAGCACCTTCTCTCCGGCGTGCGTCCGCTCGACTGCCTCGGAGGCCGTGAACGCCAGCTTGCCCACCGCCGCGCCCGGCGACGCAGGCAGGCCCACCGTCAGCAGCCGGCCTTCCTTCTTCGACTGCGTCTTCGCAGCCGGCGAAAAGCTCGGCAGCAACAACTGAATGAGGTCGCCGGCCGGGATTCGCAGCACGCCCGTCTTCTCGTCGATCAGCTTCTCCTTGACCATGTCGCAGGCGATCTTCACCGCCGCGGCGCCCGTCCGCTTGCCGTTGCGGGTCTGCAACATGAACAGCGTGCCGCGCTCGATCGTGAACTCGATGTCTTGCACGTCCCGGTAATGCTGCTCCAGCTTGTCCTTGATCTCCAGTAGCTGCTTGTAGACCGGCTTGTTCCATTTGGGCATTTCGTCGACGTGCAGCGGCGTGCGGATGCCGGCCACGACGTCCTCGCCCTGGGCGTTGATCAGAAATTCCCCGTAAAACTTGTTCTCGCCAGTGGCCGGATCGCGCGTGAACGCCACGCCCGTGCCCGAGTCGTCGCCCATGTTGCCGAACACCATCGACTGCACGTTCACCGCCGTGCCCAGCAGCCCGGTGATGTTTTCGACCTGCCGATACTTCACCGCCCGCGGCTGCATCCAGCTCTTGAACACCGCCTCGATCGCCAGCTCCAACTGCTTGATCGGGTCCTGCGGGAACGGCTTGCCGAAGTGCTTCTGGAACACCTTTTTGTATTCGTCGCACAGCTGCACCATGCCCTCGAGCGGCACGTCGGTGTCGTTCTTGACTTTGTACTTTGATTTGACCTTGTCGAATGCATGCTCGAACAACTCGTGATCCACGCCGCACACTACGTCGCCGTACATGTTGATCAAGCGACGATACGCGTCGTACGCAAATCGCTTCTGGCCCGTGGCGTTCGCCAGCCCGACGACCGCTTCGTCGTTCAACCCCAGGTTGAGGATCGTGTTCATCATGCCGGGCATCGACTGGGCCGCGCCGCTGCGCACCGACACCAGGAGCGGATTGGCGTTGTCGCCGAATTTCTTGCCGAGCTCCTTTTCCAGCGTGGCCACGTTCTTGGCCACATCGTCCATCAAGCCGTCCGGCAGCTTGCGGCCGCTCTTGTAGTACAGGTCGCAGACCTCGGTAGTGATCGTGAAGCCCGGCGGCACGGGCAGGCCGATGCTGGTCATCTCGGCCAGGTTGGCCCCCTTGCCGCCCAAGAGCTGCTTCTGCGAGCCCCTGCCTTCGGTCTTCGTGCGGCCGAAGTAATAGATCATCCTGGGCGGCTTGCCGTTCGTGCCCGCCGCTTCCGAAGCGCCTTTGGAACTTGCCGCCGATTTTGCCTTCCGTTCCACTCCTGCCGTTGCCATGTCGTCACCATCCGAGCTATTGAGGAAGTCACCCGCAGATTAGGATACGATCTTGTCGGCCGGAAACGTTTGCGACGCCGGCCGATGGACTTACGCACGTCGTGATGCGAACTACGCAAGTCAAGAAACCTGCGGAAATTGCGAATCGATCAATGTAGCCCGTGCGCCGGCGGGGCGTCAAGGCGACGCGACGCAGGCCGCGGCTTCCGCGGCCTGCATTTTGCCGCGAATTGTGAAGTTTTTATGGAGCCAGCGCGACAGCAATCCGACGGTTTCCCGATGGCCGTGCTCGTCGAAGGCGGCTTGGCGCTCGTGGCGGCGCTGCTCGCCTGGCTGCTCGGCGTGCGGCTCCGCGACCAGTTCCCGTCCGCGAGTCAGCCGCTCGCTGTGGCGGCGGCGCGCGGCGTTGTGGTCGCGCTGCCGATGCTCTCTCTGTTCTGGATTTTGGTTCGCTCGCAGCGGCCGACGCTGCGACATCTACGGCAGCAGGTGGAATGGCTGGTGCGCGAGATGTTTCCCGCCGGTAGCGCTGCGCAGTTCGGTCTCGTGGCCCTGCTGGCCGGAGTTGGCGAAGAGCTGCTCTTTCGCGGAGTGGTTCAAACGAAGCTGAGCGAATGGACGACGCCGGCGGCTGGACTCATTCTAGCCAGCCTGCTGTTCGGCGCGGCTCACGCCTTGTCGAAGCTGTACTTTGTTCTGGCCACCGTAATCGGCCTGTACCTGGGCTGGTTCGCGCAGCACTACGGCGAACTGGTCACGCCCATTGTCGCTCACGCCCTGTACGATTTCCTGGCCCTGGTATATCTTTCCAGAGCCGGTAAGCGCCGGGGCCAACGGAAGCCCGACAAAGACGGCGATGACAACGATCGCCAGGACCCGCATGAATCGTTTGAACGTTAACAGCATCAACTGCCGAGAGCTGCGCGACCTGATCCGCGAGCGACCGGTCGAGATCGTCGACGTCCGCACGCCGGAGGAGTTCCGCGAGGTCCGCGCAGCGACGGCCCGCAATGTGCCGCTCGACACGCTCGATCCACACGCCGTGATGCGGGCTCGGACGAGCCCGTCGAACGAGCCACTGTATTTCATCTGTCACATGGGCGGGCGCAGCGCGGCAGCGTGCGCGATGTTCATGGCAGCCGGCTATCCAAACGTAGTCAATATCGAAGGCGGCACCGACGCCTGGCTCGCGGCCGGATTGCCCACCGAACCAGGCGGCGGGGGATCAACGATACCGCGCTAAGCCGCAAGCGGCCGCCTGCGGCTTAGCGCGGATATCGCCCCGCCGCACGAAGCGCCCTGACATACGGCGATTTCAGCGAATGGCCTGGATGTAACGGCCAATTGTCATAGGCTATCACATATGGCCAGCACTGCACCGGAAGCCGCAACTTCTCCGGATTGCCTTCCACATAGTGGATTGTCCGCCGCACCTCGTCCGGATGATCGAGAAACACCTTCCAGCCACCCCTCGTCCAAACCGGATGCCCCACCGCGCGAAGTCCATTCTCGACCAACCGCTTGCGGCTTAGCGATTGAATCTTCTCAATCATCACCTCCGCCAAGTCCCGGTGCTTGCGAATCAACAAATGCACATGATCCGGCATGATCGCACACGCGTAGCAGGTATAGTTGCACTCGGCGATCGCCGCTCCAATAGATGCAGCGACCACGGGAAACTCCACGGGCGTAAACGACAACAGTGGATGCTTCAATACGGCCGCCGCTTGTTCGTAGAATGCGCGAATATCCCGGCCAGCCGGCTGAATTTGTTTCCGACCGAAATGAAGCGCTCCGAGCTCGGCCAAAAGATCGTTGCGAATCACACGTGACGTCGATCCACGCAAATCGTTCGGAAGCCACCAGCCGTAAAGTGTCCACATGATGTGGTGGGCGATGACGATCGGACTGCGGGAAGTGACCATGCCGATGAAGGTAACTCCCGCCG
>JBIOWO010000162.1:0-4188 GCA_044868555.1 Lacipirellulaceae bacterium
CGGGTCTGGAGGAGATCGAGGCCGTCGTCCTGCCGATGAGCTTTGAAGACACGCAGGAGCTGCGCAATGCTGAATCGCTGCTCAAGCAGTTTGACAGGAAAACCGGATACGAGTTCGGCCTGACGAATTTTCTCAACGACTTCGTGGCCTATAAGTTCAATCGCTACTATGCGAACGATTTTCAACGACGAGTTCAGAAGCTACATCGTTCTCCGGTGCGGCGAGCACTGGGGACGATGAGGAAAGTCATCAAGCTAATCGAGGACCCAGTCCGCCGGATTCGCAACCGCGTCGCCGTGAAGAACGCGGCCTGAGCGGCAAATCGGCGGCTATGCCGCCCGCCGACGAAGCCATTTGAGCCAGGCCTGTTTCGCGCGCTGGCTCCAGCCCTTCTGCGGAGCAATCGCGCTGCTTTCCGCAGTTGTGTTGAGGAAATAGGAAGACAGGTCGACGCTTTCCGTTGGAGACATTCCCAGCACGTCTAAAAAGGACGGGATGATGTTTCCTCTTTCTTTCATCTCCGCATCGTAATCAATCACCACGACGTTGTTCGGTCCAAAACCATTTTGGTACGCGGAGATTAGCGAATCGTAATCGGTAAGCCAGGTATCTCGCTCGACGTAGAGCGCGGACCAGAAGTCGTTTGACGGCTTACGTCCACGGACCTTGAGCAATTGGCTGGTATACGAGCGCAAGAAATCGTCTTTGTCGCGCAGATAAAGAATGACCGTCGTCTCGGTATTGTCGGCATCCAGAATGTTCCGCAGCCGGTTGATTTCGTCGTCGTGCCTGAGCAGCGAAAGTCCTTCGGATGTAAGCAGGACGCTCGGCTCCGCACAGGAACGCAGGAAGGATCGCACCCTGTGCGCAACCTGCTCAGTAAAGCGCTCATCGAACGTGATGTGTTTGCACGGTCCCAGCTTGGCAAAGGAATCGCGTTCATAACGCAGCGCGGCCAGGTGCAATTCCATGTGATTGCATTCCCGGAACTGGCCGCAGTAGAGGGCGATTCCGTTTCGGCGGAGCGTGTGGGCATGATCCAAGGCAAATTGCTGCAGCGACGTAGAGCCCGTCTTGTACGTGCCAATATGCAGGAATAGCTTCTTTTTCATGACGGTAGCCAGAGGCGGGCGATCGAATCAGCAGTTCTCGCGGTGCTCGACTCCGTGCGGTTCAAGCGGCCTGGGCATTCGCCGCTGGGACGTCGCCGAACAGGTGCTCGCTCATCCTCGGATCGAGCGACACTCGTCCGCTGACGATCGCCGGCGCCAACAGTTCGCGGAGCAGCGTTCGCTCATTGGCGATGTCGTGATTGCGGGGCACGATTTGCTGCGAAGCAAAGTAATGTGTCGGTCCGTCGAAGAACGAAAACCCGGTGATGTAGACACTACGGCACACCGTCCCAGGCTGCTCGAGCGCCAGGAAAATGGCCATGGCCCCAGTGGTTGGATAGCGGCCAATTTGCCGGATGCGTTTGGCAAGATTGTGGACGTCGGGAACGTACGCCCGGCGGCGGCCCATGGCGATTAGTCCGGCAGTGATCCATTCGCCGCCGCGAGTGTGAATTCTCATGGCTGGCAATTTGCGAAAATTGGCCGGAATACTGGAAACGATGAACCTCGCCACCTGCAATTCGGGCCGCGTGAAATCGACGTCCTGGCAAAAGCCGGACAGAAAGATGTCGCAGCGCCGGCCCACCTGGCGTTCGAAGCCGTGCGTGCGGAAGTTGTTCATCCGCAGTACCAGGTCGTGGCCGTCGATTTGCGATCCCTGGTCGAGCTCGGCGAGGTAGCCGGCGTTGCCAACGATCGCCAGCGACGCACCCCGCGTCTCGGCGGAATCCGCCAATTCCGACCACGGCCGAAATTCAAGCTGCTGGCTGCGCAGGCGATAGTAGGCCGTGCGAACAACACGAGGGACGAGTTTCATCGATGTGCGGCGCATGTTGTGAAATTGACGCCCTTAGTCGCCAAAAGAACCGCGATTTCTGGGGCGTTGCCCCAGCCACCCGCTGTTAGACGGCTATCTTTAGTGGGGCCCGCCCACACTGGCAAGGGCGAGGCGCGGCCCGCGTTCTTTCCCAAGTCGACGTGTTGCCGGCGAATTGCTCAAGGACACCGGTCGATCTTCTCGATAGCAGTGCTGGCGGCGCGTGTTGGAGTGTGTCAGTTGTGCAAAGTTTGACTTCGCTCGTCGCTGTCATCCGGACGAATAATATCGAAGCGACCACCGGGGGACGTGCATGCCCCTGCCCTGTCGCGCCATGGCGCAATAAAGGTTTATTGAGCCGACTGACACGCCGCACCCGTAAAATACGGCTCCGACGGGCAAAGCCGGGAGATGGCAGCGTTGGTGACTCACCCGCAAGTCTCTGTGATCGTATCGACGTACCAACGTCCCGAGCATTTGCGGCGCTCGCTGTTTTCGCTATCACTGCAGCGCGGCATCGACATGCCGTTTGAAATCGTCGTGACCGACGATGGGTCGACCGATCACACGGCCGACGTGGTGCATCGCTTTGCGAAGTCCGTCGAAATTCCGGTCCGCTTCGTGACTCAGGAGCACCGCGGATTTCACGCGGCCCGGTGCCGCAATCATGGCGTGCGAGCCAGCCGGGCTCCCTACCTGATTTTCTTTGACGGCGATTGTGTCTTTCCGCCGAACCATCTTCAACTGCATCTTCGCGCGCGGCGGCCCGGCCTGGCCCGGACGGGAGACTCGTATCGCCTGGATCGCGAAGCGTCTGGCCGAGTCGACGACGATGCGATCCGATCGGGCGCGTTCGTTCATTGGACATCCCGGGAAGAACGCAGGCGGATGCGGCTGCGGTGGCTCCGCGAGCTCGTCTACTCGTCGCTGGGCAGTACCCGCAAGCCAAAAGTAATGGCGGGCAATCTGGCCGTGTGGCGGAGCGACTTCGAGCGGATCAACGGCTTCGACGAGCAATTCACGGGCTGGGGTTGTGAGGACGATGATCTGGGCCATCGGCTGCGCCAGGCCGGCGTGCGCATCGCGCCGATCTTCGGCTATACCCAGGGGTACCATCTGTGGCACCTGGCCCATCCGTCGCGTCCCAAAAAGTGGCGTGACGGGGCCAATGTCGAGTACCTGTTTCGTCAGGACAAACCGACCCGCTGCGAGGTCGGCCTGTCGGGCCACGCACAGCGTGAAGTCGCCTAGGTGGCCAACGGCGGTAATTGCCGCAAATTCCGCCACTGCGCCTGCAGCGGCGGTACTCAAGACGGCATGCGGAAACGCGGCATTCTCTCACTCAGGGCACGCGCTAAACCTCCCCGGCGCGATGCGGCCGCGCTATAATCGGTGGTTGGCAGTTTCCACCGATTGACTTCCACATTGCGCGACCGCCATTCATGTCCACGTCCACATCCACCAAGCCGCAGACGCTCGCCGAGCTCCGTTCCAGCGGCTGGCAATCCAAGACCGTCAAACAAGAGATCCACGACAACTTTCTGGCCAAACTGCAGGCGGGCGACGAGCTGTACCCCGGCATCGTCGGCTACGACGACACGGTGCTTCCCGAGCTCAACATCGCCATTCTCGCGCAGCACGACCTGCTGTTTCTCGGCGAGAAGGGGCAGGCCAAGAGCCGGCTGATGCGGCTGATGACGACGTTTCTCGATGAGGAGATTCCGTTCATCGACGATCCGCACATTCCGGTGCACGACGATCCAAATCGGCCGATCACGCGGCGCGGCAAGCAACTGGTCAACAGTGTGCCGGCCGACGAGGTGCCGATCGCCTGGTGGCCGCGCGAGGAGCGGTACGCCGAACGGCTCGCGCCGGGCACCAAGTTTGCCGACATCATCGGCGAGATCGATCCGGCCAAATTGGCTGCTGGCGTGAGCATGGGCGTCGAGGATGCGCTGCATTTCGGCCTGATCCCGCGGCTGCATCGTGGCATCTTCGCGATGAACGAGCTGCCGGAGCTGGATGAACTGGTGCAAGTTGGGCTGTTCAATATTCTGGAAGAACGCGACGTGCAGATTCGCGGCTACCCGGTGCAGTTCGACATCGACGTGCTGATTCTGTTCAGCGCGAACCCGGCCACTTACAACCGGTCCGGCAAGGTGATTCCGCAGCTCAAGGACCGGATCGGCTCGATCGTGCACACGCACTATCCGCTCGAGCGGGATTTGGGCATCCAAATCGTGGAACAGGAGGTCGGAG
>JBIOWO010000163.1:0-7665 GCA_044868555.1 Lacipirellulaceae bacterium
GGGTCGATCGTTGCAGGAATCGCATCTGAGCAACAGTGCGATCGGTTCAAAATCGGCCAGGATGGCCGGGCTATATTTGCTTTATGGCCGCGGGGCCGTGTTCAGATCGCCGATTTCGACCGTTTTGACGATCGGCTGGCCGTCGCGGTAGATCAACAGCTCGACCTGCTTGCCGATTTCTGTCAGCTTGACCAGGGTCCGCAGGTGGTCGTCATCCTCGATGGTGATATTGTCGAACTTGATGATCACATCATTGACCTTGAGCTCGGCTCGCTCGGCCGGCGAATTCGTTTTTGTGCTGGTGATCCGCGTTCCGACGAGGCGAAGTAGGCCCAGGTTGGTGGCGCGCCGCGCGTTGAAGTCGTCATCGAGATCGACACCCAAATAGCCGCGGGGAATGGGCCGCTTGTCGACCAGGGCCTGGGCCGTCCGCGCGACGATGTTGACCGGAATCGAAAAGCCGATGCCCTCGTTGCCGCCGGAGGCGCTGGCAATGGCCGTGTTCAGCCCGACCACCTCGCCGCGGAGATTTACCAGCGGCCCGCCGCTGTTGCCCGGGTTGATTGCCGCATCGGTCTGAATGAAATTTTGCCACAGCAGGTCGTCGTCACCCAAATTCAGGTTGTGACGCCCCTTGGCACTGACGATGCCGCGGGTCACGCTTTGGCTGAGACCGAACGGGCTGCCGACCGCCAATACGAAGTCGCCGATCTCCAGCGCATCGCTATTTCCAAGCCGCGCGGTGGGCAGATTCGATTCGTTGACCGCCATCACGGCCACGTCCGTCTCTCGGTCGCTATAGATCGTTGCGGGATGCAGAATTCGGCCGTCAGCCAAATGGATATCGATCTTGTCGGGCGACGAATGTCGAATCACGTGGCGGTTGGTCAATACGTAGGGCGTGGAGCCGAATTGGACAATCACACCGGAGCCGGCTTCCTCGATCTTGAGCAAGCCCTGAAATTGTGGCTTGGGCTCGGCTTCGATGTGCACTACGGCAGGCGTCACGAGTCGGACGACCCGCTTCACAATCCCCAACTCCCGCCCGTAAACTTCGACCTCTTTTGCCAATGACGCATACTCGGCATCACGCTGACCGTGGGCCGTCGATTCGGACGCGCTGGACTTGCTCGACGAAGCCGTCGTCACATCGGCGAATTGGCCGGCCGCCGGAGTGGAAATCGCGGCCGCCACAAGCAGCAACGCGAAACTTCGGAGCTGGTAACGAGTGGTCATGTTCCTGCAAACCCCGCAGGGCGGATGTGGTTTCGCGGCGGCTGGGTAAAGTATACTCCTCTCGCTCCGCGAGAGGAAATTCATCTCGCGGAGCGAGAGGAGTGCATTAGAAAACGCCCGGCAGCGATGAACTCGATCGCCGCCGGGCGCATTATAGCTTACTTCATTTCCGGTTACAGCAAAGCGCCGACCTGTCGGCCGGAACACCTGCCATGCCGTGCTCACTGGGCTTCCAGGTCGCTGAACGAAATATCGACGTCGGTGAAACCGGTGTCCAGCACTCGGCTCCAATCGCTGCCCTGTCCGTTCATGCCGCCGTTGGACTCGGCCGCCCGCTGGCAGTCGATGCAGCACGTGGCGTAGGGCAGGGCGTTGAGCCGGGCCAGGGGAATCTTGCAGCTGCAGATTTCGCACTCGCCGTAAGAGCCCTGGCGAATCTTGACCAGCGCATGTTCGATATTGGCCAGCTCGCGGCTTTCCACTTCGGCCAATTGCGAGCTGATTTCGTCCTGGGCCGCGTCCAATGCCGCGTCCACCACGTCCCCGCCCGTTTGCTCGCGCAGCTGCTTGAGCAGGCTCAAATCGCCGGCCAAAGCCTTGCGAAGGGCGTCGCGACGCATGACCAACAGGTCCCGCATCTTAATGATGGAATCCTTACGTGAAGACATGTTCTTTGCACCTTGCCTCGCGGGCAACGACTGGCCGTCCATCCAAGGAACCGATTCAAGTGTTGAGCCTGAGTCGGCCAATCGCCCCCAAAATTTCTCTGTTCCCGCTCCGCGCTGGTCGGCCACCCGCGTCCAAATTGCGGGTCAACCAGCATCGCCTCTCCGGTTACATGGCCGACTCGCTCGCAAATGGTCACGAATCGACCTGCAACCTAACTATAGTACGCACGAGTGCCTGAGTGGGTCGCTAGCACACGCACAATCCGTACCTGTCAACCAGCCTCCGCGGACTACCCGCGTAACGCAATTCCGGCCAATAAGTTACGACACCAATGGCGGGTCGTTTTGGTCGCTTGACAGAAGCTTGTCAACCCCCTTGACAGAGGCAGACACCTTGCAAATGTGCAAAGCGGCCGAATTGGCCCGATATCGCCTCGGCGGCGCCTTTCGGTAATCGGCACGACCGCTCTAAATCGGCCAGTCGAAGTTTCCGATTTGTCCGATTCAACCCCCGCCGGGCCGACCGGCCGAGAGCCCCTTTTTGACCCCGGCTTCCCTGCAAGCTAGATGATTGTGTTCACACTTGAAGACCCGCGCCAGCGGAGCGCGCAGGTTGCGCACTGGCCGGCCGACATTTTGGCCGACCCTTTGCTACCCTTTGAGCCCACCAATTCACGATGCTCCTCAAGGAATACCAGCCCACGAGCGACGCGTCCCAAACCGGCCCTTCCGGCCGGTTCGCCTTGCGGGTCCGCAGTCAGGCAGAGGACTACTTGGTCGATCTCCCTGGCGGAAAAACCACGATCGGTTCCAGCCCCCGTTGCAACGTACGCATTCAACGGCCGGGCGTGCATCCGCTCCATTGCCTGATCAGCTACGACGGCGACGGACTGACCGCTCGCCGCTGGGCAGCCGACGCGCTCTTGAACGGCCAGCCGTTCGAGGACGCACCGCTCGCGGTCGGCGACCATTTGTCGCTTGGTTCGGTCGATCTGGACGTCGTCGGCGAATATTTCGAGGAGCCGGTTGACGATCGCGGCGAAACACAGTCGCACGATCGCGGCCGCGAATTCTCCGCCGCGAGCTTGGAAGACGCATTGGGCGAAGAGAACCGCGCCGGTCGGGGTGCGGAATCGACGACCGAGCCTGCGCCCTTCAGTTGGGGCAGAGACACGATTCACCACACCACAGTCTGGATCGGCGAGGAAGAAGAGGAAGCTGTGCCCGCGCCGAGCGAGCATGCGGCGGCGGAATTTGAGCACCTGGATGAACCCGCGGTCGAGATTCCGGCGGAAGTCGAGCCTGTGGCGACTGTCGTGCCGGCGGAAGCGGCCCGCGAAGTATTTCGCCAGCTGCAAACCGCCACTTCGATTTCCCGGTCACGAAGCCGCAAGCTGCTCGACGCGCTTCGCTCAAGCCGCGAGGGCTGCAAGGCTTTGACCGCGCAGGTAGCTGGATTGGCCAACACCAAGGATGAGCTGGTGGCGGAATACGCAGCGCTGGCCCGCGAGCGAGCCATGCTCCACGAGCAATTGGCTACGGCCGAGCAGCGCTACGCCGAATGGGATCACCAAACCAACCAGTGGGAAGAGCTGCGCAAGGAATGGGAGACGGCGCGGGCCGGATGGGACCACGAGCGAACCGATTGGACGCGGCAGGTGGGCGAGTGGGAAGCTCGGCTCGCCGGTCACGTCAGTCGAATCGAAGAGTTGGAAGCGCAGCTGGCCGCCGCTAGCGCTGAGGAGCCGGAGCCACCGCAGGCGTACGCGGCCCCCTTCCCAACGATAGCGCGCAACACGTTGGCGGCCCACGATCCGCCGGCGGCCGCATCGTGGCCAACCTGCGAATCGCAACCGGAAACGTCGGCCGAGGCGCCGGCACAGAATTGGGTCAACGAAGGGGCCAAGTCGGCGATCGCAGAACCGTTTCCACACGCATCGGAATTCGATGAATTTCCGCCAGCCCCTATTGCGCAAACCAATGTGGAAGCGGCGGAAGCTCAGGTTCCCGCGCGGGAACGGCCGGCGCCTGCCGAACCACCGGCCTGGGAACGCCACACGCCGGCATGGGAAAGTGAGCCTCCATCGTGGGAGGATCACGGCCCGACACTCGACGACCCAGCGCCGACCTGGGATGATCGCAATCGACAACCGGATCACGAGTTTCCCGAGGAACCGCCTAAGCCGGAAACCGACCTCTTGCCCGCTGTCGCGCAGCCTGTCGCAGCATTCGATCCCGCGGCGCCCACGACCGTAGAACCGCCAATCCCCGGCGATCACGTGGGGAAAGACAAATTATCCGCAACCAGCGAAAAACCGCAGCCCGCTTCGTATATCGAACGATTCTCCCCCATGTTTGCTCAGGAGGAAACCGCGGGGCAAACGGGCCCATCGGAGACTGCTCCTCCGGCCGTGGTCGAACCGGTCGCCGGCAAGCCGCGCAATATGCCCGTCATTCGCTCGGATGGCAGCGAGCCGGCGGCGGCCGCAGCGGACAACGACGAATCGATCGAAGACTACATGGCCAAGCTGTTGCAGCGCGTGCGAGGTGATCGGCCATACGTCGCCGGGTCGCAGGCGCCGCCGCAAGCCGCGCCGGGCGGCCCACCGCGGCCGACTTCCGCCGATTCGACCGCGGCGGCAACGCCGGGCGCCCCGCATCCGACCGGCACGACCGCCGTCACCCCGCCGGAAGACGCGGACCAGCAACTGCCGATGTTGTCCGAATTGGTACGGAAGGGACCCGTCAACGAGCGGCCAAAAAACCTCGACGCGCTGCGTGCGCTGGCGAACGAGTCGGCCCGCCACGCGATCGGCGTCCACGCCTCGCGAAAACATCGCCGCGAGGCAGTGACCAAGTTCATCGTGGCGTCGCTGGCAGGCATGACCAGCTTGTGGCTGATGATGTCGGCACCGGATTGGCGCGACCTGCAATTCATCGCGGCCTGCCTGTCGCTCTTGATCGCCGCGTACTGGGCCGGCCAGGTATACGGCAGGCTGGTGGAGATGCACCGCGCCGGCGACTACGACGGCCCGGATGACGACGATTTCGACGACCTGAACCCGCCGCTGACAATCGACGTCTAACCATATAACTGACCCATCCTGGGTCGCGATTGCGATGGCTTGACCGGCCAGGATGGCCGGGCTATTTAGAACCCCCGCGCTGCGCGCACGTCGTCGAAGTCGCGGATATGATACTCGATGCCGACGTGGTCCAGCACACGGCACAGTCCGCGGACGGCCACGCCCATGCCGTCCGGCCCGCTGAATCCGCCGAATTGCCCGCCGCCTTTCAGGTGCGGCTCCAGGTCGAGGATCACTCCCGGGATGCCGCGCTTGGTAAGCTTTTGCTCCAACAGCGGAATCACCTCGGCGAAGTCTCGCAAGATCCGCTCGTGGCCGCTGTCGCCCAAGTGCGCCGGCACGAAGCACTTCAGCTTGTCTTCATCCACATGTGCCGTGTGGCTGGTGAGCTGCGGGTCGCGATAATCCTTGATGTGCATCCAGCCGATGCTCGGCTTCATCGCCAGGTATTGCTGGAAACACTCCTCGGTGCTGTAACCCTGGCTGATGATGTTACCACCGTCGAAGATAGTGACCAGGGCCGGATGGTTCACGCGGCGATACAATTCCGCCATCAGCTCGCCCGTCTGCCCGACCAGATTGGCCTCGATCTCGAGCCCGTACGTTAGATCGCTGCGGTGGCAGGTCTCGGCAATCCGCGCCAGTTGGTCGGCCGCCTGCGCCACGTGCTCCCGCGGATCGGTGCCCTTGGGATGATAGAACGAAAAGCCGCGGATGAGCTTGCTCTCGAAGGCATGGGCCAGCTCGCAGGCCAGTTTCACGTCCTTCTCGAGATATTGGTCGAACGGCACGAATTGATTCTTCGTGCCGTCCTCGACGTCGCGCAGCTTCACCTTGCCGAGCGGCGAGCCGATCGACGCCACGTTCATGCCGAATTCGTCTTCCAGATGACGGAGCTTGGTGATCTCGGCCTTGGTGAGCTTCATCACGTTCTTGATGCCGCTGCCGACGTCGATGAATCGCAGGCTGTAATACTGCAGCCCCAGTGCCGAAAGCGCGGCAAATTGCTCGGCCGCCGTCTTCTGGTTCGCCGCCTCATCGCCAAACGCGGAAAGCACAACTTGCGGACGCTCGGGCATGGGAGTTGCGTGAGTAGGTGCGTAGGCGAGTTGGTGAGTAGGTGATGCTCGAATCAGCTACCTACTCACTTACTCACCTAATCGCTTACTCACCAGCCTTTCAATATGCTGCGGTGTATTTGGCGGTGACTGTCGTGGTGATGCCCCCGCGGGCGGTGAAGGCGGCTTCGATCTTCAGCCAGCGCGGTTGGAGCACGGCCGCCAGGTCGTCGAGGATAGTGTTCGTGACGTGCTCGTAAAAAATCCCCTGGTTGCGAAAGCTGTGCAAGTAAAACTTCAAGCTCTTCAGCTCGACGCATTTCTTGTCGGGCGTGTACGAGATCGTCAGCGTGCCGAAATCGGGCTGCCCCGTCTTCGGGCAAACCGACGTGAACTCCGGGGCCACGATCTCGACCTGGTAGTCGCGGTCCGGAAACTGGTTCGCGAACGTTTCCAGCAGGTTGCGAAAGTCCGACATCGGGCCGCTCCTATCATCGAGCCGTGCATTGTGGCATGATAAGAACGGCCGCGAAAGGGGCTGCGATATTGCGGATTGCGGATTAAAGGAGATAGCAGCGCGATCGAAATTTGAATCTGCCAACCGGAGTCGGCAACCCCAATCGAATACGCATCTATGCCTGATCACAACCAACCAAACGAGCCACCGGCGCGGCAGCCCGATTTGCGCTTGCCGGCCGATATTTTGAGTTCGATGGAGGAAGTACGCGAGCAACGTGGCTTAATTGCAAAGCTGTTTCCCAAGGCGGTCGTGCTGCTCTCCGGCGGGCTCGACTCGGCCACGACCGCCGCCATCGCTAAGGCCGAGGGATTTCGGTCGTTTGCGCTATCGGTCGACTATGGCCAGCGACATCGGTCGGAGCTCGACGCGGCCCGCAGCGTGGCCGAGTCGCTCGGCGTCGAACGGCATGTCGTCACCTCCGTCGACCTCAGCAAATTCGGCGGCAGCGCGCTCACTGATCAGATCGACGTGCCACTCGATCGCCGCGATGACGAAATTTCCCACGGCATTCCGATCACCTACGTCCCGGCCCGCAACACGGTGTTGCTGGCGCTCGCGCTCGGGTATGCTGAAGTCGTGGGCGCGGCCGACCTGTTCATCGGCGTCAATGCAATCGACTACTCCGGCTACCCCGATTGCCGGCCGGAGTTCATCGCGGCATTTGAACAGCTCGCGAACCTGGCCACGAAGGCGGGCGTCGAGGGCACGCTGCGGTTTCGCATCCACACGCCGCTCATTAAAATGACCAAAGCCGAGATCATCCGCCGCGGCATGGAGCTGGGAGTCGACTACAGCCTGACGCACAGTTGCTACGCACCGAACGCGCTCGGCATCGCCTGCGGCCGTTGTGACGCCTGCCGACTCCGCCTCAAAGGCTTCGCTGAAGCGGGACTGGCGGATCCGATTCCTTACCGAGAATGAAAACAAAGAGTTAAGGCATCGAGGACACGGAGAAGAACAAATCAAGACAAGGAGACAAGGAGACAAGGAGACAAGGAGACAAGGAGACAAGGAGACAAGGAGACAAGGAGACAAGGAGACAAGGAGACAAGGAGACAAGGAGACAAGGAGACAAGGAGACAAGGAGACAAGGAGAC
>JBIOWO010000164.1:0-47645 GCA_044868555.1 Lacipirellulaceae bacterium
CCGACCACCACCGAGTGGCGGTGCCCGTCGCGCGCCGGTAAAGGCCCCCAGCCACGAAACGGCGAAAGTCAATAGCCAGGATGCGTCAGCCCCTGGACCGGAAACCAATCGCCCCCAACCCTCCTCGCCCGCAGGGCGAAACAAGCCGCAACGCGGCGACACTTCTTCTACGAGAAACACACCCGCACCATGCCGCCGTCCTCGCGCGGCGCCGCCCCGTTCGTCGCACTCGATAGCGGGCTGGTTCTTCGGAGTCAGTCTTTAGGCATTAGTCGTAATGCTGGATAGCTACCAGCCGTCAGTTAACAGCTCTGCGATCTCCGCTCCCCCCTGTTCCAATCATCTATTTCAAGAACGCCAATTTCCACGAATCGACGCTAATCCAAATCAGCGAAGATCAGCGTTCCAAATCTGTTTTCCTCTGCCCCCGCCCCCTGCATCCCGCATCCTCCGCGCGGCCAAAAATCGTTGCGGAAATCGCCGCCCTCCTGTGCTAGAGTCGACGTGCCCGAAAGTGGCGTCGCTCTTTTGAAAACTGACCCGCATCATCCCGCGATCGGTCGCGAGCACCGATTCACGCGTGCCAGTTCGCGCGCACTCGGCCGCCAGCAACTTGGGTAATCTGCAAGGCCAGATTTGGGCCACCGACCCACCAAAATCGCCTGTCCCCTTCGAAGGGGTCACCAAAACTCGGAGGACCACCATCCAGTCGCCGGCGTAACCCAGCGGCCAGCGATTGATGCGGAAGTGCACGTCACGACGTGTGCGAACACCCCTGGGCCGTTCGCAGTCAACCGACTACTAGCCAGAAAGGATCAGCAAAAGCAAACCAAAATCATCGTCCTCGACGACCGACAAAGTGACGCCGGCGATCCTTCCCGGTCAGCGCTCGGGTACTGTACTTATGGACACATATCGAGTATAATCCTGGTGGAGCAATCCGTTAATCAGGTGGCCCCTCATCGAAACGGGGCGGCGGTGTCCACATGCGAACCAATGTTTCCACGCTCAATCGTTTAACGAACGGCGAACTGGCCGAGGTGCTGGATGAAATTGCCAGCAGGCTACGGCGGCAGGCAGCCAATCCGTTCCGCATTGCCGCGTATCGCGCGGCGGCGGAGGTCGTACGCGAATGGCACGAACCGCTGGCCGACGTTTATCGCCGTGACCAGTTGGCCGGACTCGAGCGACTGCCGGGCATCGGCAAGTCGATTGCCCGTAAGTTGGGCGAGTTAATTCGTCGCGGCCGATTGCGGTCGCTGGAGAGTCTGCGTCGCAAGCAGGCGGCCGACGACACCTTGACCAGTTTGCCGATGATCGGGCCGCTGTTGGCCGCGCGGATTCGAAATAAGCTGGGCATCGAATCGTTGGAAGAGGTGTACGCCGCCGCGTACGACGGCCGGCTGCGACGCATTGCCGGCGTCGGCCGCAAGCGCGTGCAGGCGATTCGCGAGAGCCTGGCGCTTCGGCTGGAGCGCCAACCGCCGACCTGGCGACAAATCGTTCCCAGCGACGAACCGCCGGTGGCCACCCTGTTGGAGATTGATCGACTCTATCGCCAACGTGCCACCGCCGGTCGTTTGCCGACCGTGGCGCCGCGCAAGTTCAATCCGACCGGCGCGGCCTGGTTGCCGATTCTGCGGATCACGTGTCACGGGCACCGTTACTGTGCCGCGTTCGCCAACACGGCTCGCAGCCAGCAGTTGGGCCAGGCACACGATTGGGTCGTTATCTATCGCGAAACCAAGGTCGATTTTGGCATCTGGACCGTGCTGACGTCGCGGTATGGCAGATTGCGCGGCAAGCGGATTGTCCGCGGGCGGGAGGCGGAATGCCAGGCGTATTACGACGAGGGGCGGCCTGTGCAACTGAGCATGCTGGCCCCAGAGCCCGGCTTGCCGGTTCAGGTCGATAATGCGCCGCCGGCGCCGCTATCGGCGATGAATTGACGAAACGATGTCGGACGTTAGATACAGGAACCTGGCGCCCGACACCCGACACCTATCCGCGGCATAGGATTTGCCAACATTGCCAGAACGCATTGCAGCGAGTCCAATAGCGGTCAGGGCGGCCGAACCATCCATTTTGCCGAGGAGGAAACCATGGGCGCCAAGACACAAGCAATTGTCGATCAGTGGGATGAGATTCGCGAACGGCTCCGGGAACATTGGGAGGAGCTGACCGACGAAGACCTGGAGATGGTCCGTGACAACATCAACGAAGTGATCGGCCGCATTCAGCTTCGCACGGGTGAGGCGCGGCGTGACATTCAGCGTTTCATGAATCGACTCGCGGAAGATGGTTACGAGTTGGCGGGGCGAGCGAAAAATCGGGCGTCGGAATTTGCTTCGTCGGCCGCCGAAACGGCCCGCGAACGAGCCGACCGTGCCGCCCAACGCGCGGCCGACGGATTGCATCGCGCCGAAGAAGTGGTGCGCGAGTACCCGGCTCCGTCGTTGCTAACAGTTTTCGGAGTGGGCTGCCTGGCCGGCTTGTTGTTCGCGTGGTTCTCGAAGTCGGATCGCTAGTTCGAGCCGGTCGAAGATCAAGTGGCTGGGGGCGGTAGCTTGCCGCTCTCAGCCATTCTCGCGTTTTCGCGCATTTCTATAGCGCTGGCCGGCGTTACGACGTTGATCGCCGCCGAGCATTTACCCCTTCGTGCCTGTGGGGTTAACCCGATTGGCACGTGATTTTCTCTTACATTGGATCGACGGTCTTCGACTCGAATTGCCAACCTCCGGGGCAGCATTAACCGCATGGAAGGCGTTTCGCGCACGAGAGGAAGCTTGCGCGCCGATGGTCGCCTCGCGACCAGCGTGGATAGTTTGCAGCCATGCTTGCGGACGCGTCATTTTTCGTTGGAGGAAATTGCCCGAACTATTTTTTCGCGGCGGCTTGGGCACCCATATTGGCCGCCGGTTTCCCGTTGAATTGAAGGAAATCTGTTATGGCTACCGTGCAAGACGAGGATGTCACCACGAATGGCGAAGTTTCCACCAATGGCGAAGAGGTGGATCTGGATACGTTGATTGGAGCGCTGACGGCTTTGCGTCGCGGCGACTTCACCGTGCGGCTTCCTTCCACATGGATTGGATTGAGCGGCAAGGTCGGCGACACGTTCAACGAAGTGATGGACCAGCTCGAAGGCATGACCAATGAGCTGGACCGCATCAGTCACGTCGTCGGCAAAGAAGGGCAGATCAAGCAGCGGGCGTCGGCTGGCGGGTTGAGCGGCTGCTGGGCCGGGACGATCGATTCGGTCAACGCGCTCATTAGCGACCTGGTGCATCCGACGAGCGAAATCGCCCGTGTGATCGGCGCCGTGGCGAAGGGCGACTTGTCGAAGTCGATGGCGCTGGACATCGACGGCCGACCGCTGGAAGGCGAGTTCTTGCGCACGGCCAAGACCGTGAACCGGATGGTGGACCAACTCGGATCGTTCGCCTCGGAAGTGACCCGTGTGGCGCGCGAGGTGGGCACCGACGGGAAGCTGGGCGGCCAGGCCGCGGTGAAGGGCGTCGCCGGCACGTGGCGCGATCTGACCGATAGCGTGAACTCGATGGCCGGCAATCTTACCGGTCAAGTGCGCAACATCGCCGAAGTGACCACGGCCGTGGCCAACGGCGACTTGTCGAAGAAGATCACTGTCGACGTTCGCGGCGAGTTCCTGGAACTCAAGGACACGATCAACACGATGGTGGACCAGTTGCGGTCGTTTGCTTCGGAAGTGACGCGCGTGGCCCGCGAGGTCGGCACGGAAGGCAAGCTCGGTGGTCAGGCACGCGTCGAGGGCGTGTCCGGCACCTGGAAGGACCTTACGGACAGTGTGAATTTCATGGCGTCGAACCTGACGAGTCAGGTGCGCAACATCGCGGCGGTAACGACGGCCGTGGCGACGGGCGACTTGTCGAAGAAGATCACGGTGGACGTGAAGGGCGAAATTCTGGAGCTCAAGAACACAATCAACACGATGGTGGACCAGTTAAGCTCGTTCGCGGCCGAGGTGACGCGCGTGTCGCGCGAGGTGGGCACGGAAGGGAAGTTGGGTGGTCAGGCCGACGTGAAGGGCGTAGCGGGCACCTGGAAGGACCTCACCGAGAGCGTGAACTTCATGGCCTCGAATCTCACCAGTCAGGTGCGCAATATCGCCGAGGTGACAACGGCCGTGGCGACGGGCGACTTATCGAAAAAAATCACGGTCGACGTGAAAGGCGAGATTTCGGAGCTCAAGAACACGATCAACACGATGGTGGATCAATTGAGCTCGTTCGCGGCGGAAGTGACGCGCGTCGCCCGCGAAGTGGGCACGGAAGGCAAGCTGGGCGGCCAGGCGGACGTTAAGGGCGTGGCTGGTACGTGGAAGGACCTTACCGACAGCGTAAATTTCATGGCGTCGAACCTGACGAGCCAGGTCCGCAACATTGCCGAAGTGACGACGGCCGTGGCCAATGGCGACTTGTCGAAAAAGATCGAGGTGGACGTCCGCGGCGAAATCCTGGAGCTCAAGAACACGATCAACACGATGGTGGATCAGCTCCGCGGGTTTGCCTCGGAAGTGACCCGCGTGGCCCGCGAAGTGGGCACCGAGGGGAGGCTGGGCGGGCAGGCCGATGTGCGCGACGTGGCCGGCACGTGGAAGGACCTTACCGACAGCGTGAACTTCATGGCGTCGAACCTGACGAGCCAGGTCCGCAATATCGCCGAAGTGACCAAAGCCGTGGCGAGCGGCGACTTGTCGAAGAAGATCACGGTCGACGTGAAGGGCGAAATCTGGGAGCTCAAAAACACGATCAACACGATGGTCGACCAGTTGAGCTCTTTCGCGGCCGAGGTGACGCGCGTGGCCCGCGAGGTTGGAACGGAAGGAAAATTGGGCGGGCAGGCCGAGGTCGAGGGCGTCGCCGGCACGTGGAAAGATTTGACCGACAATGTGAACTTCATGGCCGGCAACCTTACGGGCCAGGTCCGCAACATTGCTGAAGTGACGACGGCCGTGGCGACGGGCGACTTGTCGAAGAAGATCACGGTGGACGTGAAGGGCGAGATTCTGGAGCTCAAGAACACCATCAATACGATGGTGGACCAATTGCGGTCGTTTGCGGCGGAAGTGACCCGCGTGGCACGCGAGGTGGGCACGGAAGGAAAATTGGGTGGGCAGGCGGACGTCCGCGGTGTCGAGGGCACGTGGCGCGACCTGACGGACAGCGTGAACTCGATGGCCGGCAACCTCACGGGCCAGGTCCGCAACATTGCCGAAGTGACGACGGCCGTGGCGAACGGCGACTTGTCGAAGAAGATCACGGTCGACGTCCGCGGCGAAATCCTGGAGCTGAAGAACGCCATTAATACGATGGTGGATCAGCTGCGGTCGTTCGCCTCGGAAGTGACGCGTGTGGCCCGCGAAGTGGGGACGGAAGGAAAGCTCGGTGGTCAGGCCGAAGTGAAGGGCGTGGCCGGCACGTGGAAGGACCTCACCGACAACGTGAATTTTATGGCCGGTAACCTCACCAGCCAGGTCCGCAACATTGCCGCGGTGACTAAGGCGCTCGCGACCGGCGACTTGTCGAAGAAGATCACGGTCGACGTCCGCGGCGAGATTTTGGAGCTCAAGGACACGATCAATACGATGGTGGATCAGCTCCGTTCCTTCGCTTCGGAGGTGACGCGCGTGGCCCGCGAAGTGGGCACGGAAGGGAAGCTCGGTGGTCAGGCCGATGTGGGCGACGTGGCCGGCACGTGGAAAGACCTCACGGACAGTGTGAACTTCATGGCGTCGAACTTGACCGGTCAGGTGCGCAATATCGCCGAAGTGACGAAGGCCGTGGCGAGCGGCGACTTGTCGAAGAAGATCACCGTCGATGTGAAGGGCGAGATTCTGGAATTGAAGAACACCGTCAACACGATGGTGGACCAGTTGAGCTCGTTCGCGGCCGAGGTGACGCGCGTGGCCCGCGAAGTGGGCACCGAAGGCAAGCTGGGCGGCCAGGCACAGGTGAAGGGTGTTTCCGGCACGTGGAAAGACCTCACGGACAACGTGAACTTCATGGCCGGCAATCTGACGAGCCAGGTCCGCGGCATCGCCCGCGTGGTGACCGGTGTGGCGAACGGCGACTTGAAGCAGAAGCTCACGGTGGAAGCCAAGGGCGAGATCGCCGCCTTGGCCGATACGATCAACAGCATGATCGACACGCTGGCCACGTTTGCCGATCAGGTGACGACCGTGGCTCGCGAAGTGGGCGTGGAAGGCAAGCTGGGCGGACAGGCCAGCGTGCCGGGCGCCGCCGGCACGTGGAAGGATTTGACGCTCAACGTGAATCAGTTGGCCGAGAACCTCACGACGCAGGTGCGTGCCATCGCCGAGGTGGCGACGGCCGTGACGAAGGGCGATTTGACTCGCTCGATCAAGGTCGAAGCCCAGGGCGAGTTGGCCGCGCTCAAGGACAACGTCAACGAGATGATCGTGAACCTGAAGGACACGACGCTCAAGAACTCCGAGCAGGACTGGCTGAAGACGAACCTCGCCAAGTTCAGCCGCATGCTCCAAGGCCAGAAGGACATGCTCACAGTGGGTCGGTTGATCCTATCGGAATTGGCGCCCGTGGTTTCGGCGCAGCACGCAGTGTTTTACACGCTCGACGCGTCGCGCGAGCGGCCGTGCCTGACGCTGCTGGCCAGTTATGCGTACGAACATCCGAGCGAAGTGGGCAAGCAGCTTGAATTGGGTCAGGGGCTGGTGGGCCAGTGTGCACTGGAGAAGCAGAAAATCGTGCTCTCCAATGTGCCGGCCGAATACATCCGCATTTCTTCCGGCCTGGGGAACGCGACGCCGGTGAACGTGATCGTGCTGCCGGTGGTGTTCGAAGGCCAGGTGAAGGCCGTGTTGGAACTGGCGTCGTTCGAGCGGTTCAATCCGACGCACCAGGTGTTCCTCGACCAATTGACCGAGAGCATCGGTATCGTTTTGAACACGATCGAGGCCAACATGCGGACAGAGGACCTGTTGAAGCAGTCGCAATCGCTGGCCGAGGAATTGCAGAATCGGCAGCAGGAATTGCAGCAGACGAACGAGGAGCTGCAGGAAAAAGCTCGCCTGCTGGCCCATCAAAACGTCGAGGTCGAGCGGAAGAATTCGGAAGTGGAGCAAGCGCGACAGGCACTCGAGGAAAAGGCCGAGCAATTGGCGCTCACTTCGAAGTACAAGTCGGAATTCCTGGCCAACATGTCGCACGAGCTGCGGACGCCGCTCAACAGTTTGCTGATCCTCTCCGACCAGTTGTCGAAGAATCCGGACGGCAATCTCTCGGGCAAGCAGACCGAGTACGCCAAGACGATTCATTCGTCGGGCAACGACCTGTTGATGCTGATCAACGACATTCTCGACCTGTCGAAGATCGAATCGGGCACGGTGGTTTTGGACGTCGGCGAGCTGCGGTTTGCCGATTTGCAGAGTTACGTCGAGCGGACGTTCCGCCATGTGGCGGAGGCCAAGGGCGTCGAATTCATGGTGGAACTCGACCCCTTGCTGCCGCGGGCCATGACGACGGACAGCAAGCGGCTGCAGCAAGTGATCAAGAATTTGCTGTCGAACGCCTTCAAGTTCACGCATCAAGGGCAAGTGTGCCTGCGGATGGAGATCGCTCGCACCGGTTGGCATCCCGACAACGACTCCCTGAACCACAGCGACAGCGTGTTCGCCATTTCGGTGTCGGATTCGGGCATCGGCATTCCGATGGAAAAACAGCACATCATCTTTGAGGCATTCCAGCAGGCCGACGGCAGTACGAGCCGCAAGTATGGCGGCACGGGTCTGGGCCTGGCGATCAGCCGCGAGATTGCCCGCCTGCTGGGAGGCGAGATTGGGTTGGTGAGCGAGCCGGAAGTGGGCAGCACGTTCACGCTTTATCTGCCGCAGGCGTACGTTCCGCAGAAAGTGGTGCGGCGGGCCTTCACCGCTCGGAAAAAGCCGCTGCGCAGCGCCGTCTCGAACGGCGTCGTCGAAGTGCCGTTGCCGTCGGACGAATCGGCGGCGCGCGATTCTCTGGCCAATGAAATTCCGGATGACCGACTGTCGATCGGGCCGGACGACCGGGTCGTGCTCATCGTCGACAATGATCTTGGTTTTCTGAACTGCGTTCTGGATGCGGCCCACAAGGTGGGGCTGAAGGGATTGGCAACGCCATCCGGCGCGGCAGCACTGGCATTGGCGCGGGAATTTCAGCCCCACGCCATCCTGCTCGATATCTCGCTGCCCGATATCGACGGTTGGCGGGTGTTGGAGCGTCTGAAGCATGATTTGTTCCTGCGGCACATTCCCGTCTACATCGTATCCACGGTCGATCAACCGGAGCGCGGGCTGAAGCTGGGCGCGCACGGCATCCTGTCCAAGCCGATTCAGACGGCCGAGATGCTTGAAAATTTCCTGGCGAAGACCAAAGAATTCGTCGATCGTTCCAACCGCCGCGTGGTCGTCATGGAAGCGGACACCCGCCGACGCGACCAACTGACTGGGCTCCTTGGCGGCCCGCAGGTGGAGGTTGCAGCGCTCGAATCGGGTGCGGCGGCCATCGAGTTGCTGCGCGAGACGTCGGCCGACTGCGTCGTGCTGACACCCGAGCCGGGCGACATGACATTGGCCGCACTGGCAGAGCAATTACTGTCGCTAGCGACGATGGAATCCTGTCCGGTATACCTCTACATCGGACCCGACTTGCCGACCGACCATGCGCAGCGGCTCAGCCACCTGGCCCAGGAGTTCAACTTGCGTTTCGTCGATACGCCGCACCGGCTGGTGGACCAGATTTCGCTGCTCTTGTGCCAGCCGCTGTCGAACTTGCCGGAGCAAGGACGCAAGATGATCCAGGAGCACAGCGACTTGCCCGCCACGCTCTCGGGCAAGCGGGTGCTGATCGTTGACGACGACATCCGCAACATCTTCGCCCTGACGAGCATCCTCGAACGATACGACATGGTCACTGTGTCGGCCGAGACGGGCCGGGACGCGATCAACCTGTTGCAGGCGGCGCCGGACGTCGACGTCGTGCTGATGGACATCATGATGCCGGAGATGGACGGCATCGACACGATGAAGGCAATCCGGCAAATCTCGCGGTTCAAGAATTTGCCGATCGTGGCGGTGACGGCCAAGGCGATGAAAGGTGACCGCGAGAAGTGCATCGAGGCGGGAGCGTGGGATTACCTGTCCAAGCCGGTCGATCCTGAACAAATGTTGTCCGTACTCCGCGCGTGGCTCACAACATGACGGATGAGCACTACAAAACCGCGAAGATCCTGGTCGTCGACGATGTGCCCGAGAAACGGGTAGCCATCGAGGCGGTGCTGGAGTCGCTGCATCAAAAAGTGGTGCTGGCGGCGTCGGGCGAGGAGGCGCTGCGGCGGCTCTTGGTGGATGATTTCGCGGTAATTCTGCTCGACGTGCACATGCCGGGGCTGGACGGGTTCGAGACGGCCGCATTGATCCGTCAACGGCAGCGGTCGGAGCATACGCCCATTATCTTCCTCACTGCGTTCCCTGACGACACGTACGCCGAGCGCGGATACTCGCTGGGGGCCGTCGACTACATTTTGGCGCCGGTCGTGCCTGAGGTGCTGCGGACCAAGGTGTCGGTGTTCGTCGACCTTTATCAGAAGTCGGAGCAGATCAAGCGGCAGGCTGAGGAGCGCGTGCTGTTGGCGCAGGAGCACGCGGCCCGATTGGCGGCCGAGCGAGCCAACCGCGCGAAGAGCCAGTTTCTGGCCAATGTCAGCCACGAGTTGCGGACGCCGATGAACGCGATTATCGGCATGTCCGACCTGGCTTTGACCGAGGAGCTCACCGATCGGCTACGCGAGTACTTGCAGGCGGTGCACACGAACGCGCACCTGCTGTTGGAGCTCTTAAACGACATTCTGGATCTGTCGCGGTTGGAAGCGGGCAAGCTGGCGCTGCAGTGCGCGCCATTCCGGCTGCGAGAGGTCGTCGACGAAATGAGCCGCACGTTCGAGTATCGTGCGGAAGATAAGCAATTAACTTTTGCCTGCCATGTGGCTGGTGGAGCGCCGGATGCGTTGATGGGCGATTCGCTTCGGCTGCGGCAAGTGCTGATGAATCTGCTGTCGAACGCCGTGAAGTTTACGGAGCAGGGTGGAGTGACGCTCGACGTCGACGTCGAGTCGCAGTTTGCGGGCGAGATCTGGCTGCGGTTCTCGGTGATCGACACGGGCATCGGCATCTTGCTTGGCGACCAGGAACGAATCTTCGCGCCGTTCACGCAAGTCGATGCGTCGTCGACGCGGATCCACGGCGGTACCGGGCTCGGCTTGACCATCGCGTCGGAATTGATTCAGGCAATGGGCGGGACCCTGACCGTGCGGAGCGAGTTGGGGCACGGCAGTGCGTTTTCGTTCACCGTTCCGTTGTTATACGAGTCGCAGCGGGGCATCGCGCAGCGGCCGGCCTGTTCCAATAGCGATGTGCAAAGTTCGGCTGCCGAATTAATGATTGGCGACAAGGCGGGCGAATCGCTCAACGTGCTTCTCGCTGAAGACACGCCCACAAACCAGATGCTCGTCGTGCACGTGCTCGAGAAGCGCGGACACCACGTGCAGGTGGCGTGCGACGGCCGCACGGCGGTGAAGCTGGCGGCCCAGGGCGCATTCGACGTGATCCTGATGGACCTGCAGATGCCGCAGATGGACGGCCTGCAGGCGACCGCCGCGATCCGCGCTCTGCCGGGGATGGCGCGGGTGCCGATCATTGCCCTTACGGCCCACGCCATGGTCGGCGACCGCGAGCGGTGCCTGGCCGCGGGAATGGACGGCTACCTGGCCAAACCGCTCAACCTCCGCGAGCTGATCGAGGTTGTGGAAGAGACCGCCTTATTGGCAACTACCAAGGAGCAGAGCGTCGACACGTGAGGGCACGTTGAAGCCGGCGTGACTGGGGCATCCCCCCGGAGGTTGCCGGGGATTTTGGGGCGCCGCCCCAGCCACGCATCGTACTTGTTTCGAGGAATGCCGGGACGATGATCGAGGGATTCACGCCGGAGCTGGAGCAGTTCATTGCCCAGCACATCGAATCGCTCGCACAGCTCGAAGCACTTTTCTTAATGCGGCAGGAGCCACAGCGGCAGTGGGACTGCGCCGAGTTGTCGCGACTGCTCTATATTACGCCCGACATGTGTGGCGGGTTGGTCGGCGATCTGGTACAGCGTGGTATTGTGGGCCGGGTTGCTGACGCGGAAGGTCGTTACCAATATCAGCCGGCCGATCCCGATTTCGATCGGCTGCTCGCCGAATTATCCGCAATCTATTTCGATCGCCGCGTGGCTGTGATCACACAGATTTATTCGGGGCCGCAGAAAAAAGTGCAAACGTTTGCCGATGCGTTTCGCTTACGACGGGAGGGAATGAAATGACTGGTGGAGTTTACCTGTTGTGCGCGGGCACCTGCCTGCTGTGTGCCGTGATGCTGTTGCGCGGCTACGCCCGCACGCATGTGCGCCTGTTGCTGTGGAGCGGCCTGTGCTTCGTAGGGCTGATGTTGGACAACGTGATGCTCTACGTCGATATCGTTGTCGTGCCCGACGTGAGCCTGGTTGTGATCCGCAAAATTCCCGGGTTGATCGGCATCGTGCTGCTGTTGTTTGGTCTTGTATGGGACTCGAAGTAGGTGTGTAGGTGAGGTCGCCATGGAAGAATTCATGATGGGCGCGATTTCGATGGGTTCGGCGATCGCCGCGCTATACTTTCTCCGATTCTGGCGGGAAACGGGCGACCGTCTGTTCTTTATGTTTGCGATTTCGTTCCTGCTGCTGGGGATTACTCGGTTGGGATTGGCGCTATCCCAGGACGCGATCGAGGGAGAGACGCATTGGTATTGGGTTCGGCTGGCGGCGTTTGTCTTGATCCTCATCGCCATTGTGGACAAAAATCGCAGATAAGCCGTGTGTAAATCTCGCTTTTGCGATGGTTCGTCGTCCGCGATCTCGAATTGCCACAAGGTTTTTCAGTCCCGCCGCATGACGGGTGCCAATCCCCGGAGCGATGAATTACAATGGCGCTGGGGCGGGCTGGCTCAGCACGTCGCTACTATTTGTCTCCCAGGGCGATGCAACCATGATGATTCGAGCACTCTTTTTGTTGGCCGCACTGGCCCTGACGGGGGCCGCGGCCGCGCGGGCTGAAGATAAGATCGACTTCACCAAGCAGATTCAGCCGATCTTCGTCGAACATTGCATCAAGTGTCACGGAGCCGACAAGGCCCAAGGCAAGATGCGGCTGAACACAGTGGCCGGCCTTCAAGAGAAGATCGCGGCCGACCCCAAGTTGCTGGTGCCCGGCAAGCCGGAGGAAAGCGAGTTGTATGAGCGGCTCACGCTGCCCGATAAGAACCCGAAGCGGATGCCGAAAATGGCCGATCCGCTGCCGAAGGAAACGATCGAATTGATAGGCAATTGGATCCGCGAGGGGGCCGTGATCCCGGCCGTGGCGGCCGTGACCGCGCCTGCGGCGCCGGCGGAGAAGCCGGCCGAGCCTTCTGCGGCGGCGGAAAAGCCGAAAGAGGCGGAGGAGCCGAAGCTGCCCGAGGTACCGCCCGCGCCGAAAGAGGCGATTGACAAGCTGACGGCGGCGAACGTGCAGGTCATGCCGCTGTTTGGCGGCAGTTCGCTGCTCTCGGTTTCGTTTGCACACCGCGATCAGCCGGCGGGCGACGCCGAGGTTGCATTGCTGGCGGGGGTGGCCGATCAGGTGTACGCGCTCGATCTGGCCGGCGCGAAAGTGACGGACGCCGGATTGACGCCGCTCGCCGCGCTGAAGAATCTTTCGGCGCTGCACCTGGAGCTCTCGTCGATCACCGACGAAGGGTTGGCCCACGTAGCCGGCCTGAGCTCTCTACAGTACCTCAATCTTTACGGCACGGGGATTACGGACGCCGGTCTGAAACATGTTGCTGGACTGAAGCATCTACAGAAGCTGTACCTGTGGCAGACCAAGACTTCGTATGATGCGGCCACGGCCTTGGAGAAAGACACGCCCGGTTTGATCGTGAATCTCGGCTACAACCATCCGGTCGTCGCCAAGAAGCGATTGACCAAGGAAATGGAGGTCGCCAAGAAACAGGCCGAGGACGCGAAAGCGGATGCTGCGAAAGCGGAGCAGCAACTGCAAGCCGCAAAGAAGAACGTGGAGGCGGTCGACGCGCGGGTGGCGGAGATCGACAAGCAACTTAAGGCACTCGAATCGCCGGCTGAGGCGAAGGAAGACAAGCCCGCCGACAAGCCCGCCGACAAAGCCGCCGAAAAGCCTGCCGACAAAGCCGAGGCAAAACCGGAGGAAAAGGCGGCGGAGCCGGCCGCCGAGGCGGAGGAAGAAGAGAAAAAGTAGTTGGCCGAATCTGCCGCAAGAATCTCGCACCTTTGCGTGGGACGACTGGTCATGGAATAATGTCTCGAAGGTTGCGGTTGGCAATCTAATCCAGGAGGTGTGGCGATGTCCGGCGGAATTCGGCGGCGGGAGTTTCTACAGGTGGCGGCAGGGGCGGCGGCGGCCGCGGCGGCGCCCACTATTCTGACGGCTCAGAAGACCGATTCGCCGGTCATCCTCGGCAGCGGCGCGCATCGCTACGAAGTGCTCCACAACTGGCCGCAGTTGCCGGACCGGTTCACGTGGCAGACGACCCACAATCTGGCCTTCGACGGGGCGAACAACTTGTACGTCATTCATGAAGGCGACGCCAAGAAACCTGATCACCCCTCGATCTTCGTGTTCGATCCGGAGGGCAAATTCATCCGCTCGTTTGGCCAGCAGTTCCAGGGCGGCGGGCACGGGCTGGAGGTTCATAAGGAGGGCGGCGAGGAGTTTCTTTACGTCACCGCTTACAAGCACCTCAAGAACTTCGCCAAGCTGACGCTCACCGGTGAGCCGGTTTGGGTGCGTCACGCGCCGATGGAAAGCGGCATCTACGCGGCCGGCGAGGACAAGCCGCCCAATGGCACCTGGGGTCGCGACCGTTTCCTGCCGACGAACATTGCCTTCCATCCCGACGGCGGCGATTTCTTCGTGGCCGATGGTTACGGCGGATATGCGATCCATCGATACGACAAAGATGCCAACTACAAGGCGACCTTCGGTAAGCCAGGCAGTGACGACGGCCAGTTCAAGCTGCCGCACGGCGTATGGGTCGACCGCCGAACGAGCCGCGAGCCGTCGATCGTCGTGGCCGATCGCGAGAACGACCGCCTGCAATGGTTCACGTTCGATGGGAAGCACCTGGAAACACTGGGCGGATTCCTGTGGCCGGCGAATGTTGACACGCACGGCGACCTGATGCTCGTGCCCGATCTGAAGTCGCGGATCACACTGCTCGACGGCAAGAACAACGTGGTGGCCTGCTTCGGCGATGATGCGGCCTGGCGCGACCACGTTTTCAAAGACAAGGTCCGCGAGCGTCCCGCGGAGTGGCCGGCCGGCCAATTCATCCATCCTCACGACGCGGCCTTCGACGCCGACGGCAACATCTTTGTGGCCGAGTGGGTGGCGACGGGGCGGATTACCAAGCTCCGCAAATTGAGTTAACGCGGACGATGGATTCGCTGCCGACAATCCGCGAGATGCGCGTCATCCCGGTCGCGGGATACGACAGCCTGCTCTTGAATCTGAGCGGCGGGCACGGGCCGGTGTTCGTTCGCAACCTGGTCGTGCTCGAGGACAACGCCGGCCACACGGGCGTCGGCGAGACGCCGGGCGGCGAGGCCATCCGCGCAACGTTGGAGGCGGCCAGCGAATTGGTCGTCGGCCGCCGCGTCGGCCAGATGACCGGCGTGCTCGCGGCGATGGAAGCGCGGTTCGCCGCGCTCGACGTCGGTGGTCGTGGCAATCAGACGTTCGACCAGCGCGTGATGATTCATGCGCTCACCGCCGTCGAATCTGCGTTTCTCGACTTGATGGGACAGGCGCTCGGCGTGCCGGTGACGAAGCTGTTGGGCGATGGGCAAAAACGCGACAGCGTAGAGGTGCTTGGATATCTGTTCTTTGTCGGCGATGCGAGGAAGACGGACCTCGACTATCGTACCACGACTGCATCGCACGATGAATGGGAACGCGTGCGGCACCGCGAAACGCTCGATGCGGCGGGCATCGTTGCCCAGGCCCGCGCGGCGGCCGACCGTTTTGGCTTCCGCACGTTCAAGCTCAAGGGCGGCGTGCTCGATGGGCCTGCCGAGTGCGAATGCATCCGTGCGCTCGCCGAGGCGTTTCCGGGTGCGGGGCTCACGCTCGATCCAAATGGCTGTTGGAGTTTGGCGGATGCGGTCGAATGGCTCACATCGCTGCGGCCGATCCTGACCTACGCGGAAGACCCGTGCGGGGCGGAGGGCGGGCGCGGCGGACGCGAAGTGATGGCCGAGTTCCGCCGCGCGACCGGCATCCCCACGGCCACAAACATGGTGGCGACTGACTTCGCGGGCCTCGTCGATGCGATCCGCTTGGAAGCGGTCGACGTGCCGTTGGCCGATTGTCACTTCTGGACGATGCGCGGGGCGATCCGCGCGAGCCAGTTGTGCGAGCTGTGGGGCCTCACCTGGGGCTCGCACAGCAACAACCATTTCGACGTGTCGCTGGCGATGATGACCCACGTGGCCGCCGCGGCCCACGGCAACGTGACGCCGATCGACACGCACTGGATCTGGCAAGTCGGCCAGCGACTGACGCGCGAGCCGCTGGAAATCCGCGGCGGCCGCATCGAAGTGCCCACGGCAGCGGGCCTCGGCGTCGAGCTCGACTGGCCACAAATCGAAGCAGCGCACGAACTCTACAAGACTCGCGGAACGGGCCGGCGCGACGACTCGATCGCGATGCGATTCCTGCGGCCGGGCTGGGCGTTCGACCCCAAGCGGCCGTGCCTGGCGGACGCCTAACCGCTGGCTAACACGTTACGCAGGTTGTGGCAATGCTTCGGCCTCGATCTCGACACGCTCAACTTTGTATCCCGCAGACTTCACGTTCAAGATGGCCGAGCCGATTGCTTCTTCCAGCGTGCGTGCTTCGCGGTGGAAATCAATTGAGAATTCGCCGTTCGATGTACCTGGCGTGCCGTCGTCACAGCCGGCCGCAAAGAGTTCGTTCGCGATTTCTTCAGTCAGTTCGGGCGACCCTTTGAGGACCAACGTGAACTCATATTTGGTCATAAATGATGCTCCAATGCCGTTTCAATTATATGAGACCATCCGCGAGTTCGTAGCATACCGGGGTGGCACGCCCAGAGCGCCCAGCGATGGGCGTGGCAAGTGCATGGCGCGACAACCACGCCCTTCGCCAGGGGCTCAGGGACGTGCCACCCGGAATTCCCGAAGGGCCACCATTATTTTATTTTTGCCGCGACTTACTACCAGTACTCGTCCTCCGGCCGTTGAGACGCGGTGTCGACAGCAAAGTCTTGCGAAAATGCGGCGGGGAATCCCTAATTTCGCGGCAGGTGCGAGACTTTTCGCGGACGGTTTGCTATAAAGGGCATTCGTTTGGAAGGGTGCGAGGGGCTGCCGATCTGCCCCTCCCCTAGCCCCTCCCCGCAACAAGGGAGGGGAACAATTTGATCGCCAGTTCGCACGTGCATTTTCAGTTCCGAAGGAGCCGACATGCAGCCGGATAACGGATCGACATCAGGCGGCGTCTCCAGACGCCAATTCTTACAGGGGGCGGGCGGGGCCGCGGCCGTGTCCGCGATTGCCACGCTGCCGCAGATTGCTCGCGGTCAGGACGCGGCCGCACCGGCCGTGCGGTCGGGGCTCAAGCGGTTCGCCGCGACCGGCGGCAACATCACGCTGGAAGTGAACGGGATGCCCGCGCAGCTCACCGTGACGCCCGATACCACGCTATTGCGGGCGGTGCGCGAGTCGCTCAATTTCACCGGCGCGAAGGAAGTATGCGACCGCGGCGCGTGCGGAGCGTGCACGATGCTGGTCGACGGCCGCAGCGTCAACAGTTGCATGATGCTGGCCGTCGACGCGGTGGGCAAGAAGATCACGACGGTCGAAGGGCTCATGCACGACGGGCAGCTCGATCCGGTGCAGAAGGCGTTTGTCGAGAACGATGCGTGCCAGTGCGGCTACTGCATCCCGGGCTTTGTGGTGCGGTCGCGGGCCATGTTGGATGAAACACCCCAGCCGAGCCGCAACGAGATCAAGGCCGGCTTGTGCGGCAACATCTGTCGGTGTGCGGCGTACGTGCGGATCTTTGCCGCCGTCGAGGCCGCAGTGAAAGGAGGCCAGGCATGAGTTACCGACTAGACAATCAACTGTGCCTCGAGAACGTGGCGCCGCGACTGGACATCATCGAGAAGGTGAACGGCGCGGCCAAGTACACGACCGACTATTATCTCCCCAAGATGATGTGGGCCGCGTACATTCGGTCCGACTTCGGCGATTCGCGGCTGCGGAAATCGAATGTAGATGCGGCCCGCGCTGTGAAGGGCGTGCTGGAGGTCGAGCTGGAAAAGCAGGCCGGACGTTACCAGGGCGACCGCATCGGGCACGTGTGTGCTGAGTCGCGGCAGGCGCTGGAGCAGGCCCTCAAAGTGCTGGGCCTCGAATTCCAGGCCCGTTTCCCCCGAACGCGGCTAGAAGAAGAACGGACACCGCTGGCGGACTTGAAGCCGGCCGATAACGATGCCGAGGGTCAAAAGGCGCTCGACGACAGCGAAGTGGTGGCAGAGGCCGAATATCAGACGCAAGTGCAGACGCACGTTTGTTTGGAGCCACACGGCGCAGTCGTCGACTACAAAGGCGAGTCGGCCGTGGCATATGGCTCGACGCAAAGCTGCCAGAGCTTCCGGAACGACCTGGCCCGCGAGCTGGGCCTGCGGCCGGACCAGGTGGAGTTCCATTGTGAATACGTGGGCGGCGGATTCGGAAGCAAGTTCGGCGCCGATAACGAAGGCCGGCTGGCGGCGCAGATGAGCAAAAAGTTCAACCGGCCGTGCCGTGTGATTCGCACGCGGAAAGAGGAGCACCTGGATACGGGCAACCGGCCGGGCAGCATCCAGTATATGAAGATCGGCCTCTCGCGAGATGGCACCATGAACGGCGGCAAAGTGGCGACATGGGGCTCGGTGGGCCCCAGCGGCGCCGGGCAGGCAAGCGGTGGCGGTGGTGGTGGCGGTGGCGTCCGCAACCCGTCGCGGTACAAGTTCGGCAAGGTTGCCAAGGTGCATGAGGACGTCAGCCTGAACGGTGGCTACCCGCGGGCAATGCGGGCACCGGGCCATCCGCAGGCGATGTTCGCCGTCGAGTTGATGATGGATCACATGGCCGAGACGATCGGCATGGATCCGCTCGAGTTCCGCCTGATGAACGAGACCAGCGACGTCCGCAAGGAAATGCTCAAGGTTGGTGCGGAGTTGATCGGTTGGAGGGAGAATCGCAAGAAGGGTGGGGCGTGGCCGGGCACGATCAAGCGTGGATTCGGCATCGGGGCCGGCGATTGGGGCAACGGCGGCGGCCGGGCCACGATCCTGGTCAATGTCTACCGCAACGGCACGATCGAAGTGGTGAGCGGTGCGCAGGACATTGGGCCCGGTTACCGGACGATGATCGGCGACGCGGTGCGGACGCACCTCGGCTTGCCGCGCGAGCTATTGGTCGTAAAGGTCGGCCGCGGCGATTACCCGGCCGGCCCGGCGAGCGGCGGCTCAGTTACGAGTCGGGCGACGGCGCCGAAGGCATTCCTGGCGGCCGACATGGTCAGAGACGGCATGCGAAAGATGGTCGCCGAAGAGTGGGGACTCGACGGCATCGGCGGCGTGAAATACGAACAGGGAGTGTTCACCGCCAACGAGGGACTGTCGATGGATTGGGCGAAGGCCTGCCGGCTGATGACCGACGATAAATTGTCGTTCACCAACAGCGAGGACGGCGATTATGGAGGGCGGTCGAAGCAGACGCAAAGCGAGGCGGTGCAGTTTGCCGACGTGAGCGTCGACACCGAGACCGGCATCGTGCGGGTCAACAAAGTGATCGCATTGCAAAACGTCGGCCTGCCGGTGAACCGCAACACGATTGAGAACCAGCTCACCGGCGCAGTGATCCAGGGAATCAGTTTCGTTTTGTTCGAGGACCGAATCCTCAATCGCCAGAATGGGGCGATGGTCAACCCGAACATGGACATGTACAAGATCGCCGGCCCGCAGGACATTCCTGAGATCGTGCCGATCATCTGGCGCGAGGATCGGGACGTGGGGGTCAACAGCCTGGGCGAGCCGCCGATCGTGGCCACGCCGGGGGCGATTGGCACGGCCGTGGCCAACGCGATCGGCGTGCAGGTGCGATCGATGCCGATCATGCCCGACAAAGTGTTGGCGGCGCTGGCCGCGAAAGGAGGTGCCGCATGATTCCGTTCGATTACCTGGTAGCGGATCAGTTGGACGCGGCCCTCGATGAATACGGCGAGGGGAAGGTGGCGCTCAAGGCGGGCGGCATCGACTTATTGGACCTGATGAAGGAGGGCATCGAGTCGCCGCCGACAATTTTGTCGATCGGCGGGATCGAGGAGTTGCGGTACATCCGCGAGGACAACGACGGCGTCCACATCGGTTGCCTGACGACGCTGGCCGACATCGGTCGCAGCGATTTACTGAAGAGCAAGTATGGGGTGCTGCACCACGCGGCGGCCGAGGCGGCCACGCCGCAGATTCGCGAGCGGGCCACGGTCGGCGGCAACATCTGCCAACGGCCGCGGTGTTGGTACTTCCGCAATCCCGAGTTCCACTGCCTCAAGAAGGGCGGGCCGACGTGCTTCGCCGTCGAGGGCGAGAATCGGTACAACGCGATCTTCGGCGGCGGGCCGTCGTATATCGTGCATCCTTCGAATGTGGCGCCGGCGCTCGTGGCGCTGGACGGCATCGTCGTCGTGCGGTCGGCCGAGGGTGAGCCGCGCGAGATTAAAGCGGCCGAGTTCTTCGTGCTGCCCGAGCAGAAGTTGATGGCCGAGAACGTGCTCGAGCCGGGGCAGGTCGTCACCGAATTGGTTCTGCCGAGCGCGCCGTCGCAGAGCGCGACGATCGAACTGCGTGAAAAGCAGAGCTTCGATTGGCCGATCACGATGGCCTGCGTCGCGCGGATGAAGGACGGCTGGCGAGTGTGCCTGGGGGCGGTGGCGCCGATTCCGTGGCTCAGCCGGCCGGCGATGGAAGTGCTTGGCAACAAGGATATCACGCCCGCGCTGGCCGCCGCCGCGGGCGAGGCGGCCGCGTCGAACGCCGATCCGATGACCGAAAATGAATACAAGGTGCAACTGGTGAAGGTGGCCACGAAGCGTGCGCTACTCATGGCCGCGGGCCTGGAGGTGCCGTCATGGAGCTAATCGATCCCAATTCGCCGTCGCTCAACGAAACGTCGACCCGGCCGATGCGCTGCTGCGTACGGTTGTGCTGCAAGAGCATGACGTACCGCCCGGACGAGCGGCCGGGCCTGTTGCACTTCAGCGACACGCAGCTCTACTGGTGCAATATCACGCTGGACCCACTGGGCCCGGACGAACGCTCGGCCACGCCGAAGGTCTGCCAGCCGGGGCGGGAGTGTTTTGTGGCGGAGGAGTGAGCCGAGTTCGTATCGAATTCGCGGCACGCTGGTGACAAGTCAGGCGTTGCCAATCTGAATGCCGTGGCGGTGATTCCGGCCCATTCGCCATGATCGGCAGGACCGGCGCAAGGTTTGGCCTTCGCTGTGCACGGACAGGCCGCGATTTCGGGCCGTGGGCTATCTTTGATGTGCCGGCTGCGCATGCTGCGCGGCGGGTTGGGCCTTTGTTTTTGCAGGCCCATCGGCACAATCCTTTTGGGGGAGTTTTTATGACGAACAAGCGCAGGTTCGGGGTGACGTTGGCCGCCGTCGCGGCACTCGCAATGTATGCCCTGACGACGAGCGTCGTCCTGGCAGCCCACGGCGGCGGGCATGGCGGCGGTCATGCGGGCAGTGGTCATCACGGTGGCGGCGCGCATCGGCAACCGCATCCGTATCATCCTTCGAAGCACCATGAAGCGCATCATGCTCAGCACCACGACGAACATCATGGCGATCACCATCAGCATTTCGCGCATCACAACCATCATCACGAAAGCTGGCACCGCGGCGGCTGGGGGCCGGGCTTCTGGGGCGGCGCGGCGGCCGGGTATGGCCTCGGCTATGCCGGTTGGGGCGGCTGGGGATACAACGGCGGCGATACCTACGTCGACAATTCGACGACGGTGAATCCGGTGTCGAACGAGTCGGGCGACGACGACAGCTCGTCGAACGATGACTCGTCGGACGATTCGGCCGACAATTCGCCGGAAACAATTACTAATCAGTACGCGGCGGCGAGCCCGAATTCGACGAACAACTTCCCGGTCGACGATTGGCCGGAACTGGGTGTGGCGACATACTCTGGCCAGTACGGCGCGTCGCAGGGCCAGGTCGTCGTGCGCGTCGTGCCGAACAGCGCGGCAGCGAAGGCCGGCGTTGTTCCGGGCGACGTGATCCTGTCACTCAACGGCCAGCCGACGCCGAGCGCCGATTCGCTAGATACGATTCTCGACGCGGCGAACGGCCGGTTCGAGGCCGAGGTGTGGGACGCCCGCACGGGCCGCACGAGCACAATTTCGGGCCAGTTGGATCGGAACGCGCCGGCGACGGAAGGGCCGGAATCGCGCGACACGGCCGCGGCCGGGCCGCAATCGCGGTAGTTCGATAGTCGTCGTTCTCAACAATTTTAGGCAGCCCAGCCGTCGCACGGTCGGGCTGCCTTCTTTGTTGGACTGTTCGGAATTCAGTTTTGACCCCGTGGTAGCCGCAGGCGGCAGCCAGCGGTTCGACAGTTGTCAAACCGCGGGCTGCCGCCTGCGGCTAGACGGCGAGTCAATATCTGGCTCGCAATGAAGACGCATTGCTCTTCCGTTCGACCGCATTTCCCTTACACTCACGATCATGATTTCAGAAGTCAACCAAACGAGCGCTGCGGCGGAGCGTAGTAGTCGGAAGGCGTTCATCCTGAGCGTGGTGCAGCCAGGGCTGGCCGGGCTGATGGATGGCTCGGTTTCGTCGCTCGCGCCGGTGTTTGCGGCCGCGTTCGCCACGCGCGATAGCCGGATGGCGTTCCTCGTGGGATTGGCGACTGCCGTGGGCGCTGGGATCAGCATGGCGTTTTCCGAGGCTCTCTCGGACGACGGTAAGCTCAGCGGGCGAGGCAACCCGTGGCTGCGCGGGTCGGTCTGTGGCGGCATGACGTTTCTCGGGGCCGTGGGGCACACGCTGCCGTTTCTCATCGAAAACTTCAACGTGGCGATGACGATCGCGGCAGCCATCGTGGTTGTCGAGCTTCTCGCGATCGCCTGGGTCCGCCATCGCTATATGGATACGCCGCTTCTGCAGGCCGCGTATCAAGTGATTGTGGGCGGGCTGATTGTGTTGGGGGCGGGGATTCTTATCGGCAAATCGTAGCGGCGGCCGGGCGATTCGGTTCGCCGGACGTATGCCAGTTTGCACGACTCGCTTTTCATGCGCGCCGGAGTATACTGTGCCTGATTCGGCGCGGCGGGGCCTGATTACTTTTCTGGCGGGGAACACGGTGTGTACATCGCACTGATCGTGGTCGGCGTGCTTGCGGCGCTGGTGGCGGCGTTTTTCATTGCGGCGAAGTTATTTGCAGCGCGGATGCAGCACTATGTGTTCGCGCATCAGCTCATGCCGGCGCAGATGTTCGCCGAGCCGTTCGCCGTGTTAGCGCCGATGGTGGACGCAAAGGGTTTCAGCAAGCAGGGACGCGAGCATTTGCTCGAGTTTTGGGATGCGGCCGGTGCGGGATGTTCGGGGAAGCACTTGGTGCCGAGCGACGCGGTGACGTACAAGATGGCCGTGCTCGGACATCCAAACTCGACCGCATTCCTAGTGGAGCTGCCGCCCCCGGTGAAAAAGCCGGAAGCGTACTACGTGGCAATGGTGTTCGATTCGCCGGGTCTCGCGGCCAACAGGATTCGGCACTTGCGGTACTTCACCCTGGAATACCACGGCATCAAGAACGGCACGCCAAAGACGTGGGTCAGCGAGTGGAAGCCGGAGGAGGACGGTGGGCTGGAGTACGTAGACCATGGCGAAGGGCCCGCGCCGGATAAGAAGGAGTTCTTGTTGCGCGTGCAGAAGATCATCAAGGCGTCGGGATCGCAGCCATGAGCGAGTCAACCAACGGATTGGATGAGGCAGATGAGTCGGGCTCGCATTCGCCCTTGTCGCCGGAGGCCGATCGCTTCCTGGCCGAGGCGCTCCGGGAATATGGCGAGAAGGAGGAAGCGCTCGAGCGGGCGTGGCGGCTGAGCGAAGGGGTCGAGTGTGGGCTCGACGACAAGACGTGCACTTTCTGGCTGCGGCTCGAGGACGGCACGCGATGGGAGGCGGACGCGCAAATCCTCGGCAGCTACGACGAAGAGGAGGAGACGTGGCAGTGGGCCTGGAGCAATCCAAATTGCACGGAGGCGTTGACCCGCGACAGTCACAAGGTGCGTGTGACAGGCGAGCGGCTCGACATCTGGTACCTTCACGAATTGGGTCAACATCCGGTGCCGGGGCCGGAGTTCGTGGCCTATCTCTGCTCGATCGGCATGAAGGCGACTGATTCGACCGGCATTTTTGAAAGCCACCAGGATCCCGTCGTGGCTTTCATCCTGCTCAAGAATCTGCGGTGGAGTGAATGTACAGCGGATTGAAAGAGAGCTTGGAAGCTTCCGGACCGGCGCGAACTCGCCGCCAAGCGGCGGAAGTTGTTGCCGGATAACGTCTTCCGCTGATCGCCGGCCGCAGCACGGTTCGGCTGGCTGGTGACTCATGCGGGATTTTCTCCTTCTGAACGACTACATTGAGGTAGTTCGGCGGTTGGCTCTTGGGTGGGCGCCAACGGCCATTCGATGAGGTGACGATTGACCGATGCCGACCTAGTGCGCGGGGCTCGCGGTGGCGATGCCGAGGCCTGGCGGACGCTGTACGAGCGCTACCTGCCTGCGGTGTGGCGGCAGGCGTACGCGCTGGTGGCCAACGTGCACGCGGCCGAGGACATTACCTCGGAAACGATGCTCGCGCTTTTGAAAGGCATCGGTCGGTTGGAGGCGGACGGCTCGTCGGTGGCGAGCTGGCTGCGAACGGTCGTGCGGTGTAAGGCGGCCGATCATCATCGCAACATATTTCGCACGCGGGACAAGTTGCCGAGCGCGATGGGCGCGGCGGACGACTGCCTCGTGGACGCCAATCCGGCCGAGCCGCTGGAGACCGAGGAGACGCGCGAGCGCGTGCTGCGCGTGCTCGAGGAAATGCCCGATCGGCAGCGGATTGTGCTGGAGTGGAAGTACCTGGATTCGATGCGGGTGAGGGAGATGGCCGAGCGGTTGGGCGAGACCGAGAAGGCGGTCGAGACGGTGCTGTACCGGGCTCGGATCGAGTTTCGGCGATTGTTTGAACAGGAGAGGTTTCGCGGGGCGAAGGTGACACGTCTGCCGGGGACGGGGTCCGACATTTCACCAGAGTCGTCGTAGGACCATCATGGCTGGAGATCAAGAGCAGATTGACGATGGGGACGAGGCCCAATTAGCGTGGCTGCTGACATCGGCCCACGACGCGCCGCCGCTGCGCGGCGCGTTCGTGCGCGAGTTGGCCGAGCGGCTGGACACAGAGTTTGCCGCGGCGGGCAGCGAGTTCGTCGCGCGAAACGGCGAGGCTGCGCACGCGATGAATGGAGCGGCGCATGCACATAAGGTGGAGGTCGCTAAGCCGCAAGCGGGTCGACGTCGGCGATGGGTGGTGGGTGCGGCCGTGGCAGCGTCGCTGATGATGGCGGTCGCGGTGTGGACCGATCCACCTGCGTGGGCGGCTGTGTTTCGGGCGATCGTGCGAGGTATCGGCGAGTTGACGGGCGGCGCCGACGATCCTGTGCAGGTGGTGGGCGCGGTGGATCAAGCGGCGCCAGTGGAGCGGCCGCAGGCGAGGGACGCGGACGCTCAGCCGCAAGCGGCAGCGGAGCCGGCGCCGCCGGTGGATGCCGTCACGCGCTCCGTGGTGCGGCCGCCGGTTGTGCCGGAGCAAGAGGAGTTGGCCGCCCGCAATGCGCCGCCAATTCGGCCGTCGAATGAACCGCTTTGGGAGCCCAAGGCGCAAGAAAAACTGTCGCAGACGATCGACGAGCAATTGGCCGCACTGTGGCTCGCGCATGGAATTCACCCGGTCGGCCCGAGCAGCGACGCCGAATTCATGCGGCGCGTGTATCTGGATTTGACGGGCCGGGTCCCGTCGCCGAGCGAGGCGCACGAATTCCTGGACGACCAGTCGCCCGATCGTCGTGAAAAATTGGTGGATCAACTGCTCGCGCATCGCGACCACGCGACGCATTTGGCGGCCGTGTGGCGTGGAGTTTTGATCCCGGATGATGTGGATTTGAGCCGCTACGGCGGCGCGGCAAAGTTCGAGGAATGGCTCGCCGGGCGATTCGGCGAAAACGCGTCGTACGACCAGGTCGTGAGCGAGCTGCTTTTGGCCGAGGGCCGCGTGAGCGAGCCTGGTCCGCTGTTGTTCTATGCGGCGCTGCGCCTGAACCCGGAGGAATTGGCGGCGCGGAGTTCTCGGGCGTTTCTGGGCGTGCGGATGGAATGTGCCCAGTGCCACGATCACAAGTTTGACCCTGCCATGACCCAGCACGACTTCTGGAGCTTCGCGGCGTTCTTTGCGCGGATTTCGCGGCCACGGGGCAAGATGGAAATGACGTCGCCCGTACTGGCCGTGCGCGACAATCAACAGGGCGACGTGACGATTCCAGATTCGGAGGAAGTCGTGCGGCCGCGATTGCCGAAGACGGCGGTCGACTTGGAAGACACGGCGGAAGGACCGTCGCGGCGGAAGGAGTTGGCCACGTGGCTCACGTCGCCCAACAACGGCCAATTCGCGCGGGCGACGGTGAACCGGGTTTGGTCGCAGCTGTTCGGCCGCGGACTGGTCGAGCCGGTGGACGACATGCGGCCGGCCAACCCGCCGATCGCGCCGGAAGTGCTGGACGCGGTGAGCCGCGATTTTGCGGCGAGCAATTTCGATTTGCGGCGGCTGATCAAGGCGCTGGTGCTCACCAACGCGTATCAGCTATCGAGCCGATCGGAAGTGGACGACCCGTCTCGGGCACTCTACTTTGCACAGATGAACGTGAAGAGCTTCACGGCCGAGCAGCTTTACGATTGTATCGCCGTGGCGACGCAGCGGACCGCGCTGGCCGGCGGCCCAACGAGCGAGGCCGGGCTGTTGCGGTCCGGCGACATGGACCGACAGGCGTTCCTGCAACAGTTCCGCGCGCCGCCGGGCCAGGCGACCGACTACCACGCCGGCATTCCGCAGGCGCTCACGCTGATGCACGGCGGGCTGATACATAGTTCGACGGATTTGGCGACCAGCGGCATTTTGAAGTCGTTGACGGCGCCGTTCTTCACGGACGAGGCGCGGCTCGATGTGCTGTTCCTGTCGACGTTGTCGCGCTATCCGGAGCCGGCGGAGAGCGAACGGATGATGAAATCGATCGCCGCGGCCAAGACTGATGAGGAGAAGCAGCAGGCGCTCGGCGACGTGCTGTGGGCCTTGTTGAATAGTGCGGAGTTTACTTTTAACCACTAAGGCACGAAGGACACGAAGAAGAATGGATGAGAGATGAAGGAAGTGAGATGAAGATCCCTCATTCCTTATCGCTCAGCATTCATCCTGGTTTCCTCGTGGTCATTGTGGTCTTTGTGGTTCAAATTAAAGGTGGCAGTCATGGCCAATCTGAATTTGTTCGATCGGCGTCAGTTGTTGCATGCGATGGCGTGTGGCGCTTGTGGGATGAGCGTGAGCGGCTGGCTGCCTGCGCTGGCGCAGCAGATTGCGACGGATCCGCGGCGGCGGCGACATTGCATCCTGCTGTGGATGGCCGGCGGGCCGAGCCAGATGGATACGTTCGATATGAAGCCCGGCCACGAGAACGGCGGTGAATTTAAGGAAATCGCCACGAACGTGCCAGGCGTCCGGTTCAGCGAGCACCTGCCGAAACTGGCCCAACATGCCGACAAGCTGGCGATTATCCGCAGCCTCAAAACGAAAGAAGGCGACCACGAGCGCGGTTCGTACCTGATGCGGACCGGCCAGGTGCCGATGAGCGTCATCAATTATCCGTCGGTGGGAGCGGCACTGGCCAAAGCGCTTGCCGAGCCCAGCGACAAGCTGCCGCCGTACGTCAGCGTGGCTCCAAACCGGTCGTTCGGCCGCGATGGAAATGGTCCGGGATTTTTGGGCCCGAAGTTTGCGCCGCTGGTCGTTGGCGGGAACAACATGGGGGCCGGCGCGACGTTGGCCAGCGGTCAGGGATTTGCGGAGCTCAAGGTCGACGCGATCAAGCCGCCGGACGGAATCAGTGCGGACCAGGCGGAGCGGAGACTGGAGCTGTGGAACGTGCTGGAAGACAGCTTTCTCAGTACGCATCCGAGTTCCGCGCCGCGAGCCCATCGCGCGGTTTACGACAATTCGCTGCAGATGATCCGCAGCCAGGCGGCAACGGCGTTCGACCTGTCGCAAGAGAAGGCCGAGGTCCGCGAACGCTATGGCAAGGGCGTGTTCGGGCAAGGCTGCCTGCTGGCCCGGCGGCTGATCGAGCAAGGTGTGCCATTTGTCGAGGTGTCATTGACGTCGTCATCGGCCGGGAGTTACGGCTGGGACACGCACGCGAACAACTTCGAAGCGATCAAGGCGCTCTCCGCCGAGCTGGATGCCGGGTGGGCGTCGCTGCTGGCCGATTTGGAAGAGCGCGGCTTGTTGGAATTGACGACGATCGTGTGGATGGGCGAGTTCGGCCGGACACCACAGATCAATGGCGCGGCCGGGCGCGATCATTTCCCGAAGGCGTGGTCGTGCGTGTTGGCGGGCGGCGGCATCGCCGGTGGGCAAGCCTACGGTCGCACCACCGCCGACGGCATGGATATCGAGGAAGACGAGGTCGGAGTGTCCGACGTGCTGGCGACGCTCTGCTCGGCGCTCGGCGTGCCGTCCGACACGGAAAACACGTCGAACACCGGTCGGCCAATCAAGATCGTGGAGGACGGCATTGCGATCGATAGGTTATTGGCGTAACGGTAGGAATTCACCACAGGGGGCACAGAGGGCACAGAGATAGCAGGGAAATACAAATTGCAAATTGATTTATGAAGCTTAACCGGGCACAAGTTGCGTCAGTCTGTTTGGTGTGCGCTGCGACTGCGCTCGGGGAGACGATCGTTCAGCGGCCGGTGCTGGAGCATGCCAAGCCGGTGGCAGCTTGTAAGTTGCAGTCGCTGCCGGAGCGAAATGAGAATTCGATGATGCGGCCGGCTGTTTCGTATACGCTTCAGCCACAGCCGGAGGATCCGCTGGCGAATTATGAACGGACACCGCTGGGCGATTGGCGGATGCCTGCGGACGTCGATCGGGACGATCCGTGGCTGCGGCTGCTGTTGATGGGCCCGAAGCGGCCGGTGGTGATTGATCTGGCGGTATTTATCGACGGCCGGCCATTCCGCGAATCGCGCGAGGAATGGATCGATGAGCTGTTGCAGGGAGCGAAGGGGAATAATGCGGACGCCCCGGAGGGAACTAAATCGGCGGAGGCAGCGTCGGAAGCGGTGCCGGCCAGCGACGTGCCAGATACGGCAGATGCCAGTCAGCGAACATCGAAGGATACGCAGGAAACGAAAGAGGAGAACGGGGATAAGAAGGAAGAGGATGAGAACAAGGTGACGGACGAAGCGAAGGCCGCTCCGCCAAAAGGAATTCCTGCTCAAAGCCGCCAGGCTCCGACGATGGGCGAACGATTGAAGAACTATTTGGCGGCGGGGGGCGGGGCAGCCGACCGAGTAGAGATTCGTTGGCTGATTGCCGAGTGGGGCTCGGGCCCCCCCGTGCTGCTGTTGGGGCCAAGCCTGTCGTGGCAGCGGGCCGGGATGGCGCCGCTGTTGGCGTACCTGGATCGTGAACCGGATGGCGGACTGTCGGCGGCGGAAATTGGCGCGGCGGCCGATTTACTGCGGCGCGCGGACATCGACGCGAACGACGTGCTCGACCCGAGCGAGATTCGCCGCGCGGCCGACCGACCGGCCGCGACGCCGTTCGATACCGATCATTCGCTGCTCGTCGAGCTGGATGCCCAGACCGATTGGGATGCAGTGGCAGCGACCATGAGAGACGTTTATGGTGAAAACGGAGTGAGCGCGGCCGCCGACACCCAACACGCGCGCGAATTGCTGGAAAAGCCGGCCGACGTCACGTTGCGAGTCGATTTCGGCACGAACGTGAAGCAGGCGAGCGGCGTGTCGGTGGTGGCTGTGAGCGGTGAGTTGGGCGACACCGGCAAAGTCGTTACGGCCACGAACGACGTTGTCACCTTGGACCTGGGCGCGGACTACATCGAGTTTTCCGCCGCACAGGGCAAGGCCGGCGACAAAGCGGATGTGGGCGGGACGCAAGTGGCGATCGGCGCGGCGATCGACGGCAACCCGCTGCTCAGGCTGTTGGACCATGACCACGACCAGCGACTAACGATGCGCGAGCGGCAGGATCTCGCCGGTCTGTTGTCGGCGCTCGATCGCAACGGCGACGGAGCGGTCGGCGCGGGCGAGATGCCGATGCCGATTCGAATGGTGGTGACATTGGGTCCGCACGTGCATCAATTGCTGTCGACGCCAGTAGGAGCGGCACGAGCCATCGCCCCGCGCGAGTCGGCGCCCGCAGCGCCAGCTTGGTTTGCGAGCATGGACAAGAATCACGACGGCGACCTATCGCGCGGCGAGTTTTTGGGCACCAGCGAGCAGTTTCGGAAAATTGACGCCGACGGCGACGCCCTCGTGAGCATAGCCGAAGCCGTGAAACTTAACCCGGGCCAGTAAACAGTCGCCGCCGGGTTGCGTATGATCAGTGAATGAAGGAATTGAACCACGAAGACACGGAAGGATGAGGGATGAGGGATGAAGGATGAAGGATGAAGGATGAAAGTTACGCTTGACCGTGAGACTTTAATCCCTCATCACTTATCACTCATCTTTCATCTCTCATCATGACTTCTTCGTGTCCTTAGTTTACTTTGTGGTTTTCCGAAATGATCGGCCAAGATTGGCAAGTTGTGAGCGAATTACCCGCGATCGGCAGGGCTTTAACGGGAGTCGAGAAATCGCATGTCAACTACTACGAATGAACAAGTGCTGACGCATCATTCCACGACGGAGGAAGTCGCTCGTGTCGTCGAGCAGGTGCACGCTAAGTACGAGCGGATGTGCGACGAGCTATCGGGCGTCATCGTGGGGATGAAGGACGTCACCGAGCAGCTGATGATCGGCATCCTGTGCCGCGGGCATTGCATCCTGCAAGGCATGCCGGGATTGGCCAAGACGCTCTTGATTTCGCAGTTGGCGTCGCTCATGGACCTGTCGTTCCACCGCATTCAGTTCACGCCCGACCTGATGCCGGGCGACATCACGGGCGGCGACGTGCTGGAAGAGGACCGCACGACGGGCAAGCGCGTGTTCCGCTTCCTGCAAGGTCCGCTGTTCGCGAACCTGATCCTGGCGGACGAGATCAACCGCACGCCGCCCAAGACGCAGAGCGCGCTATTGGAGGCGATGGAAGAGCGGCAGCTTTCGGTCGGCGGCACGACCTATCCGCTGCCAGATCCGTTCTTCGTGCTGGCGACGCAGAACCCCATTGAAGTGGAAGGCACCTACCCGCTGCCCGAGGCTCAGCTCGACCGCTTCCTGATGAAAATCAAAGTGAGATATCCGAGCCGGGCCGATGAGTGGGAAATCTGTCGGCGACAGACTACAGACTACAGCTGCGACATCGAGCACGTGATCGATGTGCAGACGCTGCTCATGATGCAGTCGGTCGTGCCGAAGGTGATCGTGGCCGATCACGTGTACGAGGCGGCGATCGATTTGGCGCGCATGACCCGGCCGGAAGAAGGCAAGCTTCCGCCCGAGCTGCGCGATAAGGTTCAGTACGGCGCGGGCCCCCGGGCAAGCATCGCCCTGCTCTTGGCCGGCAAGGCCCGCGCCCTCTTACACAAGCGGTGCCACGTCACGACGGACGACATTTGCGACGTGGCACTGCCCGTGCTGAGGCATCGGATCATCCCGACGTTCAACGCCGAGGCGGCCGGGCTGGATACCGATGCCATCGTCACCGCGCTCGTCGACCGCCATCGGGCGGCGGCGAAGCGCTAGGGTCATTGTACTGGTAATCGGAGATTTGTGGAATCAGCTTGCACTAACATGGGTGGCCGGGGTCGAGGCTCCGCCGAGCCCCCGGAAGCCATGAAACCTGGGGGCTCGCTGACGCACGACCCCAGCCACCCATAAATACGGATCGCGCTTGGCCGAGAATCGCGTTAATAAATTTGTGAGCTCGATGCGGGATCGGCAGGTCCGCGAGGCCGCTGCGTCGTCGGCGGCTGCGCCGACTACGCCGGTGCCGGTGGGCGGCCGCGCGGCAGCGCCGGAACGGGCCGGGTTCGATCCGCAGATGCTGTCGAAGTTGGGGCGGTTGCAACTGATTGCCACCAACGTGGTCGACGGCTTTCTCTCCGGCAAGCATCGCTCGACCCACAAAGGCGGCTGCACCGATTTCGCCGAGTTTCGGCCATACGCCAAGGGCGACGACATCCGCCAGTTGGATTGGCGGCACTACGCCCGGAGTGATCGCTACCTCGTCAAGCGCTACGATGATGAGACCAATCTGCAGGCGCTGTTGATCGTCGACGCCAGCGGCTCGATGAACTTCGGTCTGTCGACGGTGAGCAAGTGGCGCTACGCCCAAATGGCCACGGCCAGCATCGCGCATCTTCTGTTGCGGCAGCGCGACTCGGTGGGGCTTGGCATCGTCGGCAGCCAACTGCTGGATTTCGTCAAGCCGCAGCCGCGGGCGAGCCACTTGCCCCGTCTACTGGACCTCTTGGGCGCGGCGCAGCCGGCCGGGCCGTCGAATCTGCCGGATGTGCTTTCCGAGTTGACCGGACGTCTGAAGCGGCGCGGGATGGTCGTGCTGCTGTCCGATTGTTTTGGCGACGTGGCAGCCCTGAAGCACGTGCTGGAGCTGTATCGGTTTCGCGGCCATGACGTGATCGTGATGCAGATCGTCGCGCCGGAGGAGTTGACATTTCCATTCAGGAAGGAATCGTTTTTCCAGGATCTCGAATTACACCGGCGGATGCAGGTGAATCCAAACACGCTGCGAAAGGCATACCTGAAGGAGTTTCAGACGTTTATGGATTCGCTGCGCGAAGCAATGGCCGATATCGGCGTGGACCTGATGACGTTCTCTACGAGCGACGACTTGGGCGAAGTGTTGGCGTATCACCTGCGGCGGCGAGCGGCGATGAAGAACCCGCACCGCGCGGCGGTGCGGGCGTAACAGTTTAGATAGCCCGGCCATCTTGGCCGGGATGAAACGGCGAGGCGTTCAGAACCGGACCAAGATGGTCCGGCTATATATCGTATGAGTTTTCTCAGTGCCGCATTCCTGATTGCCTTGCCGCTGGTGGCGGTGCCGGTGGCGATCCATCTGTATCGTGGGCGGCAGCGGGACGTCATCCTGTGGGGCGCCATGCAGTTTCTGGCCAGCGCGGTGACCAAGGGCCGGCGGATGGAGCGGCTCGAAGAGCTGATCCTGATGGCCCTGCGGTTGGCGGCCGTCGCGGCGCTGGTGCTCGCCTTGGCGCGGCCGATGGTCCGCAGCAGTTGGCTGGGCCACACCACCGAGCGCGAAGTGATCCTGGTGCTCGACAATTCGCTGTCGATGTCGCGGGAAATCGACGGCCAAAGCGCGGGCGGCCGGATGAAGGAGCAGGCGCTGGAGACGATCGACGCGCTCTCCAGCGGCGACGCCGTGCAACTGCTGTTGGCGGCGGGGAACGAATGGGCGACGGCCGAAGGAATCGGGGCGGACAGCACGGGCCAGCGGCGGTTGCGCGAGATCGTGGAAGGCGTCGAGCCAACGCTGGGCACAGCCAATCTGCTGGAATGTTTGCAGGCGGCCATTCATCTGCAAGCGCCCGACCAGTTGACCGGCCGCCGCATCGTCGTATTCACCGACGGGCAGGCGAGCAGTTGGAAGGTTGATTCCCAAGGCGCGTGGCTGCAACTGGCGGAGGAGCGCAATGCGACCGAGTTCCCGATTTCGCTGGAAGTGGTCGACTGCGGGCTCGAAGCAACGGAGATCGACAACCTGGCCGTGACGGGCGTCCGCGCCATGCGAAGTCTGGTCCGGCCCGGCGAGCAGGTGGAGCTGGCGGCCGACATCACAAATCTGGGCGACGTGCCGAGCGCGGCGACACGCGTCGAATGGTTGGTCGGCGGAAAGGTCGTGACCAACTCGCGAGTGAAGGCGCTCGAGCCCCGGGCGAAGGTGCAGGTGTCCGAATCGGTGCGGATGAAGGACGCCGGCATTTTTGCGGTGACGTGCCGCATCGAGGGAGCCGACCAGGTGCCGCTCGATCAGGAAGACAGTCTCATCGTCGAAGTGGCCGACCAATTGCCGATTCTGGTGGTCGCGTCGGAGGGGGAAGCGGGCTCGTCGGTGACGGCCCCGGAGCTATTGGCCGCGGCGCTTGGATATAAGGACAAGCAGGCGCAAAGCTGGCATTCGGTGTACCGGCCGGACGCGATCGCGCCCGCCGCTCTCGCAAGCCATCCGCTGGCCGATTATCGGGCGATCCTCATCAATAACCCGGGCACGCTCGACCGCACGGCGATCGAGCGGCTCGATTCGTTCGTCCGCGCTGGCGGCGGGCTGTGGGTCGCGCTGGGCGATCAGATCGACAAGACGCAATTCAATCGCGACTGGTACAGTGACGGCGACGGCCTGAGCCCGCTGGAGCTCGATTCGCTGGCGGTGATCGACAAGGCGGATGATGTGGCGGCGACGGTTCATCCGCCGACGCGCGACCACGCGGCCACGCTGCAATTGGCAAACACGACGCAGCTCGACATCGACGAGGCCCGCATCCGCGAGCGGTGGATTTTCGGCGAGCGGCAGGCCGAGGGAGAGGCCGTGTCGGCGCTGTTGGAATCGGGCGGCGGCCAGCCGTTGGTGGTCGAGAAATATGTCGGACAGGGTCGCGTCCTGGTGCAGGCGTTTCCGCTCGGCCTGGAGTGGAGCAATTTGCCGCTGTTGAAATCGTACGTAGTGATGGTCCACGATTGGCTCGCTTACGTGACGGCGCCGACGATGGCCCGCTTCAATCTGACGCCGGGCACGTCGATCGTCGCCAGCCCGCCGGCAGAAGCTCGTGAGGCTGCCGCCGAGCTGGTCACGCCGCGCGGTCGGACGGTTTCGCTGGTGGCGATGGAAGCCGACGTCGCGCCCGTGTATCGCTATACGCAAACCTGGCTGCCGGGGACGTACCGCGTGCGATACACCAGCGGCGGCAATCCGGTCGGAGAGGTGCCGTTTCAAGTGGCCCGCGAAGCGCGCGAATCCGACGTGCGGACGCTCGCCGAGAGCGACAAAAGCAAGCTGTTGGCGGCCGGGTTGCAATTCGGCGAGGTAGTGAGCGAAACCTTGGCAGCCACCAAAGATACGGCCCCGCGGCGGGAACCGTTCTGGGGCCTCTTGCTGACGGCGCTAGTCCTGCTATTGGCCGGTGAGCTGCTGCTTTCCGGCGGACTCGCTCGGCAGCGGCACGGACTCGCCGTAAGTGCGCATTAACAAGTTACTGCTATGCCACCTGATAACTCCCAACTTGTCAATCAGCTCGCCTGGGAAGGCGTCGTCAGCGGACCTGCGGCGCTGGCGCTGTTAGTGGCGATCGCGCTGTTGGCGGCCTGGTCGTTGTGGCGGGAGCGGAACGTCGTCGGCCGGCGGTGGGCGATGGCGTTTTGGGTGCTGCGGGTGGCCGCGTTCGGCTGCGCGCTGTGGATGCTGGCCGGGCCGACACAGCTTAAGATCAACCGCACCACGATCAACCAATCGATTGCCATCTTCGCCGACGGCAGCGAGAGCATGGAGACGGTCGATCCGCCGGACCCGTCGGACGCGCTGCGGTGGCGGCTGGCGATCGACGGCCAGTTGGAGAAATCGGTGGTGGCGCGGTGCGACCGGTTGGGCGTGGCGCTGGGCGATGCCTTGTCCGGCAGCCGGCGGCTAGCGGAGATGGTGAAAGAACATCGCCCGCCGAAGCAGCTCAGCGCACTGGCCGCGTCGATCGGTGCCGCCGTCAAGCGCGCTTCAACACACGGCGATGAGCTCGCCGGGGCGCTCGATTCCGACGAGTCGCTCGCGGAGCGGGCCGCGCGGATCGTGTCGCTCGTCGATGGCCCCGTGGCCGACTCGCTCGCCGCCGTGAAGAAGGCGCTCGACAATTCAGACCAGGCGCTGGACGAGGATTTCACGGTGCGGCTGGAACAACTGGTCGAGAGCCTGACCAGCGCCCGGCGACGCACGGCCGTGTTCGTGGCCGACTTGGCGCAGGCCGAGGCGGCTCGGGCCGACAAGGGCGGGCCGGCGGTGGATGGTCTGTCGCGGCGCGAAAAGGCCGGCCAGACGCTCGACGCGTTGGAAAGCGAGATCGGCGACGAACTGGGCGAGAATGTGCACATCAACCGGTTCCGCTTCGATCGGGCGGCGATTCCGATCGGCGTGGGCGGCGGCTGGGTAAATGCGCTATCGAGCGCGGCGGCGGGTGCGGTGCCGCTGCCCGATGCGAGCGCTAAGCCGCAGGCGGCCAGCACGGTGGCTGCCGGGCCGAGCACCAATCTTACGGCCGTGCTCGAGCAGTTGGCGAGCCAGCGGTCGGGCGAGTCGACGCGGCTGGCGGTAATCCTGTCCGACGGCCGGCACAACGACGTAGATGCATTGGCCCCGCAGGAGATTGCCACGCAACTGGCGAACGTGCCGGTGTACGTCGTGCCGATCGGCAACGCGGTACAGATGCGCGACGTGCTGTTGCACCGCGTCGAAGCGCCGAGCGCAGTGGCCGAGAAGGATTCGGCCGTGATCGATGTGATCGTAACCGGCTTCGATTGCGACGGCCAGGCGACGGCCGTGGTGTTGCGGCACGAAGGTCGTGAGGTCGACCGAAAGCCAATCGAGTTCACCGGCGGGCGTGGCGATCAGCGGGTGCGATTCATGGTGCCGGCCAAAGAACTGGGCTGGCAGGAATACGTGGTCGAAGTCGAATCGGTCGACGAGGAGACGAACACGGCCAACAATTTCCAGCCGGTGTCGTTCGAAGTGGTTCGCGATCGGCTGCGGATCCTGTTGGCCGATGGCGTCGCGCGGTGGGAATACCGGTATTTGAATCAACTGTTCCGCCGCGACCCGCACATTCAGTTCGACGAGCTGCTGTTTTATCCGCGCCTGCATGGAACGGGCGAACTGGCCGGGCGGCCGGAGTTTCCGCGCGACGTCGAAGGCTGGTCGCGGTATGAGGTGGTGATATTGGGCGACGTGACGCCGCAGCAACTGCCGGCCGAGAGCCAGCAGGCGCTGGTGGAATTCGTCCGCACGCGGGGCGGCAATGTCATCCTGGTGTCGGGTCGAAACGGCATGCCGGCCGCGTTTCAGGGCGAGCCGCTGATGGAGTTGCTGCCGGTCGAACAGGCGAAGAACGTCTTTCCGCAGCAGGGATACGGACTGCGGCTGACGGAGGAGGGCCGCTTCCAGAGCGCGCTGTTGATTGCCGATTCGCCGCAGGACAGCCGGGCAGCGTGGCGGAAAATTTACGAGCGGTTCCCGGTCTACGAGCTGTCCGAGTACTGCCGGCCGAAGCCGACCGCCCGCACGCTGATCGAGGCGGTGAGTGAATCGGCCGGCGAGGTGAAAGAAGAACAAGACGGCGTGCCGGCGACGGTCGAGCAGGCGTTCCTCTGCTGGCAGCGAGTCGGGGCCGGGCGGGTTGCCTACTTGTCCGCTCCCGACACGTATCGACTGCGTTGGCGGCGGGGAGATCGGATGCACCATCGTTTCTGGGGCCAATTCCTTCGCTGGATCACAGCGGCCAACTCGGGCGTCGGCAGCGAGCTGGTGCGTTTGCAAACCGATCGCACACGCTACGCCGCCGGCGAACCGGTCGCGGTGACGGCCTGGCTCAAGGACACGGCCGGCCGGCCGCTCGCAGGTGAAACGATTCAAGCCGAAGCGCGGGCGTTCAACGACGAGGTGCGGGCGGTCGAACTGACGCCCGATCCGGACGTGGCCGGGCGCTATTTCGGCACGCTCGACGACCTGGCAGCCGGCGCGTACCAGATCGGCCTGCGCGGCAAAGTGATCGACGAATTGCTGCCGCCGGGCGGCGATACGAAGCCTGTCCAGGCCACGATCACCGTGCGAGCGACCGACAGCGTCGAAATGCTTAACACGCAGTGCAACCGGGCGCTGCTGGAGCAGATTGCCCAGATGACGGGCGGGCAGGTCGTTCCGCCCACGGCGATCGGTGAAGTGCTGGAGATGGTGTCGTTTACGCCCGAGGTGAGCGAACGAGTCCAGCGCACGCCGCTCTGGAATCGGTGGTCAAACCTGTTCCTTGTGTTAGGATGCTTGTTCACGGAATGGGTGGTGCGGAAGGCGAAGGGGTTGGTGTGAGCGGGAGTCGGGAGTGGGGAGTGGGGAAGGAAAACAAGGATTCATGTCATGAACGAACCGACGATTCATTCGGCGATTCCGGGTTCCATTTCGCATAAGCTGGGCCTCGTGCGGCAGCGGAAGATGCTGGTCCACGTGGCGAGTGCCGTCGTGGCGGCGGTGGCCGTGCTGCTGGCAGCGATGGGCGTGGCGATGCTGATCGATTGGCTCGCGACGCTGTACGACTCGCGCTGGCGCGTGGTGCTGACCCTCGTGGCGTTCCTGGCGGCCGGGGCGACCACGCTGGGCTGGCTGTCGCTGGTCTGGCGGCGCGGGCTGCGCTGGGGACGCCTGGCCGCGGACGTTGACGAGCGGTTTCCGATCCTCGAGGAGCGCTGGTCGACCGTGACGCAGCTCCGCCCGGAGGATGCCTCGAATCCCGAGCTGGTTCACCCGGCGATGCTCCGTCGCGTGGCGGCCGAGGCGGCCCGTTGGGAGCCGCACGTCGAGCCCCAGCAGGTCGTATCGCTCTCGCCCTTGATGCGAACGATGGTCGCGTTGACCGCAATTACGGCCGTGCTCGCGGTCGCCGTGGTGTTCGACGCACGGCAGACGCTGGTGTTGATGCGGCGATTCTGGTTGCCCGGTTCGTCGATCTCGGCGACGGAGCTGGTCAATGTGCCGGGAAACATTGTCATCGGCCGCGGCGAGCCGCTTGCGCTCGATGCCGAAGTGAAGGGCACGCCGGTCGAGCGGGCCATGCTGTTCCTGCGCGATGACCAGGACGCGATGCGAACTGTCTCGCTCGTGGCCCACGGGCAGGACCCGATTGGGTTTTCGCACCGCGTGCGATCGGTCGACGAGCCATTCGCTTACCGCTTCCGAGCCGGCGATGGGCAGACCGAGTGGTACAATGTCGACGTAGCCGACCGGCCGGAGATCGACAAGCTGCAACTGACGGTGACGCCACCGGCGTACACCGGTCGAGAGAAAAAGTCGTTCGACAAGCTGCCGCAGCGGGTGTCGGCAATTCAGCACAGCGAAATGGAATTGGCGCTGCTTCCGGACCGGCCGGTCAAGACGGTCGAGTTGCGGATGGGCAGCGAAAACTCGGTGCAGCTCACGGCCGACGCCGACGGTTGGTACCGCTGGAAGACAAATTTGGAGGACGGATTTTCGCTGGCGCCGGTCCTCACTGAGTCGCACGGGCTCACCAATCGCCGGGCGCCGAAGTGCCAGGTCTCGGTCTATCCCGATAAACCGCCGGCCGTGAAAGTGATATCGCCGAACGACCAAATGGATGTCCGCCCCGATGACACGGTGCAGATTACGTTTACCGCTCAGGACGACGTGGGCATCGGCGCGGCGGAGCTGTTGATCTACGACGAATCGTCGGCGCCGACGACGCCGGGTGGGGAGCCCGTGCCGATCGCGACCATCCCGATTCCGCTCGCCGAGCAGGCCGGTGCGCGCTCGATCCAGCAGACAGTCGACTTGAACATGAAGCAACTCGGCTTCGAGGACGGCAGCGAACTGAGCTACGAGATTCGCGTCCGCGAAGACCGGGGCGGCTCGCCGCAGGAACAGGTGGCGACAACGCAACAAACTGGCACGCCGGCGGCGAATCAAATGGCGGCGGCAACGCCGTCTGCGGCGTCATCGTCGACACCATCTGCGACGCCGTCCAATCCGTCCACGACCTCCAACAGCGCTCAAAACAGTGCCGGCACTCCGAATGAGTCGCCGAGCGGACAGCAAACGGCGCAGACCGCCCCGACGGCGGGCCCGGGCGAGCCAACAACGCCCAGCACCCAAACGACAGCGGCGAATAAGTCGCCATCGGCAGCTCCACAGCAGCCGCAAGTGCCGGGCGAGACGTCGCCGCCGGTGGCGTCGCGTGTGGCGAATCCATTGGATGAATCGCCTTCGCCGGAAGCGGCGCGGGAATCGATGAAGTCAGAGTCGTCGCCGCGCGTTGCATCCCGTGAGCCCGGTGCGTCGTCGCCCAAATCGGACAATCTGGCGAACACCCAGCCCGGAGCGGCCAACAACTCCAAATCGCCGACCGGCACGGATTCGTCGAAACAGGCAAATGCGCCGACGTCGAGTCCGAATCAGCCGACCCCCGGTGATCAGAGCAAGATGGCCAGCAACCAGGCCAACCCGCCGAACAATCAAACCGCGAGTGCGGCAGCGCCGAAAAATGGAAGCCCCAGCGATCCGCAAGCGTCGCCGGAGCCCCGTGAGCCGCGGACCGCAACCAGCGCGCGGCGAGCGCTGTCGTCATCGAAGCCCGAGGATGCGAACAAGGCGAACGATCCGTCCGAGTCGATGGCCGATCAGTCGGATTCGAAGGACGCGAGTGCCAATCCGCCAGAATCGCAAATGGCGAAAAACTCCCAGTCGCCGGACAAAGACAATCCCGCTCAATCGGCGGCGAGCAATCAACCCCCGAGCGGCAAGAATGAGCCGGCGGACGGTAGGAATCAACAAGCGAATAACGACGGCAAGCAACCGCCCAACGCAAGCCGAACCGCTTCGAGCAACAACAAGAATTCGCCGTCCTCGCCGAGCGACCAACCTCCGGGCGATTCGATGCCGCGACGATCGCTGGACGTGACGCCGCAAGAGGCGTCGAGCAAGCGGATGAAGCTCAAAGTCGACGAGTGGGCGGGTAGCTTCGAAGGCCAGCAACGGGCCAAGATGGAGATGGCGATCGCGCCCGAGTTGGAAGCGCTCGACCAGGCGTTGGCCAAGGCGGAGCGGACCGCCCGCGGCGTGCTGGATGACCTGGGCAGCGCCGGCACATGGCAGGGTCGGCACGACCGCGATGTGTCGAGCGCCGAAAAGTCGACCGTGGAAGGCCAGCAGGTGATCACCCGATTGCAGGAGAAGAGCAAGGATACGCCGTACGCGTTCATCGGCCTGCAGGCGGCCGACATCGGCCTGGCACACGTCAATCCGGCTCGTAGCGGTCTTTGGAAGGCGCTGCAATCGGAAGGCGGCGATCGCGTGGGGTCGGTCCGCGACGCGACGCAGCACCTGGCCCGCGCACGCGAAATGGTGGCCGAACTGAAGGGCCAGTTTGCCCGCGCCCAAAAGGAGTTTAAGCTCGCCGAGTCGGTCGAGCACGTGAAGAAGATGTACCAGGTGTATTTGGAAAATTCGCAAGCCCTGCTGAAGACGCAGGCCGATGATCCGGACCGATATAACCGCAAGATGGCCGAGTTCGAGCTGGACGAGGAATACCTGGCCCGCTTGCGCGAGGTGATGGAGATGCGCCGCGAACTTCAGGCGGAGTTGGCCCGCATCCTGGGCGACGACCCGCGCCTGCTGCGGCGGTTCATGGATTCGTTGAAGAATCGCACGCACAGCTTGCGCGAGGACCTGGCCGACCTGGTCGCGCGGCAAGAGGACCTCAACCGCGAAGTACGAGCCTGGACGTTGGTCGAAGAGGCGGAGCGGCCGCGGATTGCGAAGATTCTGATGCTGCGGCAGGTGCAGGACGCGAGCCAGATCGCCACGGCGGCCGGCGAATTGCAAAGCCGCTACCAGGCGTGGCTGCCGCTCAATCGGGAGTCGAAGGACGCCGACCTGGCCGCTGCATCGAAGAAGGTTCAGCAGGTGGCTACGGCGGCGACGGAATTGAACGCGAGCTGCCAAAGCTTCATTGCCGAGGCGCAGCGGCCGACGCCGGTGGTGGCGCCAGCTGGTGATGGTGGCGCGGCTGCGCCTGCCGATGGCGCAGCTAAGCCGCAAGCGGCCGACCCGGCGCCGCTGCTGGCCAAGGGGCAGCAGCTGTACAACGAGTTGAACTCTTTGGAGGTGGCGCTGAGGCAATTGGCGGCCCGCGAGGAGGCGGGGGCTGAGGCGGCCGGATTTGCGGCCAGCCGCCTGGTTGAGACGCGGCGGATGATCGCCGACACGTCGGCCTGGGTCCGCCAAATGCGGGCCCACCAGGCCGGCACCTACCCGCGCGCGGCTGAGGTCGACCAATATCGGCTGGCGATGAAAACCGAAGAGCTGGCCGGCAAGTTGGGGACCATCGAGCAGGTGCTGGCCGGCTTGATGCAGCGCTCCGACGGCAGCCTGCCGGAGCCAATCGCCCAGAAGGCGCGGGAGTTTATCACCACGCTCGACAAACAGGCATCGCCCAATCAGTTGGCCAGCGTCTACGCGCTGCACAGCGATCAAATGTCGCGGGCCGTCGAACGTCAGAAAGCGGCGGGCGAGGCGCTCGTCCGCGCCGAGAAGCAGTACGACGAATTGATCCGGATGGCGATCGAGGAGTTGGACAAGCTGCCGGTGCAGGATCCGATCGCCAGCTTGCTGGACGATCCGACACTGGACGAATTGCTCGCGCAGCTCGAGCAGGAGGTGCCGGTGCAGGAGCTGCTGGGCATCCCCCTGCGTCCGTCGAACCTGCAGGTCATCAACGATTGGATCAACGCCCGCAGCGACAATGGACTCGCCTCGGGCGGCGGACGCCAATTGATGATGAATCAGTTTCGGCAGGACCAGCAGCGGGCCCAGCGGAAGCTCGATCAGGCGTATCGCCGGGCAATTGCCCGGGCGCTGAAGGAAGTCAAAACGAAGCCGGCGGTGGCGATTCCGAAGGCGACCACGTTGTCCGATTGGAATCGGCTGGTCTCGGAGCTGGGCGACGATTTGCGGCAGAGCCGCGATAAAGCGCCGCCGGAGCAATACCGCCGCGCCATCGAGCAGTATTTCACGCAGATCAGCAACGTGGTGGCCGAACAAGAGAAAAACGAGAAATAGGCGTCCCCGCGGAGAGTAACTCGTGCTATGCGTTGTGCGCGGTTTTCGTCGGAGGCGATTGGCTGGCTTCGCGCCGGCGTTATGTTTAGCGACACTTGTTGGGGCTGGCGCGGTGGCCCAGCCGCCGACGCCGGCGCCGGTTGCCGCTGAGCCGCGAGCGGCCGACGACACACCGGCCAACGTGCTGACGCCCGCGGAGTGGCAGCAGGTGGACGGCGCCGTGGAGCGGGCGCTGCGGTGGCTGGCGGCACAGCAGCAGGACGACGGTTCATTTCCGACAATTCCCAACGGTCAGCCCGGAGTTACCAGCTTGTGCATCTTGGCCTTCATGTCGCACGGACACGTGCCGGGTGAAGGGCCATACGGAGCACGGCTCTTGCGCGCGACCGATTTCATCGCCGATTGCCAGAAACCGAACGGACTGGTGACAGTTGTCGGCCCCGAAGGCCCGCGGCTGTCCCGCGATGTGGGTCACGAGATCGGCGTTGCCGCGGTCTACAATCACGCGATCACCTCGTTGGTGCTGAGCGAGTCCTACGGCATGAGCGACGCCGTTCGCACAGACAAGACTCGCCGCGTGATCAACCGCGCGCTCGCGGCAACGCTCGAAATGCAGCGCTGGCCAAAGGACCAGGCCATCGACCGCGGCGGGTGGCGCTATCTTCACGATTTCGACCAACGCGACTCCGATCTTTCGATCACCGGTTGGCAACTTATGTTTCTCCGCTCGGCACGCAACGCCGGTTTCGCCGTGTCCAGGGAGCCAATCGACGAAGCCGTGGCTTATATCCGCCGTTGTTACGCCGGGCAGTACGGGTCGTTCGAATATGTGGCCGGAGAGAATGACGGCCGCGACGGTCGCACCCGCGCGATGGCTGGCGCCGGCATTCTGGCCCTGGCCCATGCCGGATATCACGGTGCCCCGGAAGCCGCCTCGGCCGGTGAATTCATCCTGCGGCACAACGTCGATCATTACAACGTCGTTATTCCACAATGGGGCCACGACCGCTACCACTACAGTCTGTTCAACTGCTGCCAGGGGATGTATCAGCTCGGCGGCCGGCATTGGGAATCGTTCTTCCCGCCGATCGTCAAGTTGCTCCTCGACAACCAGCAGCCCGACGGGTCCTGGCCGCCCGAAAGTCACAACCAAGACGCGCAATTTGGCAGCGCTTACACGACGGCCCTCGTCGTGATGACACTCGGCGCGCCGAATCAGCTGCTGCCGATCTTCCAGCGATAACGTGACGACGATGAAACTCAGTTCGTGGTGGATTCTGTTGGTTGGGTTCAACGTCGGCATGGGGGACCGGTATTTGCTGGCCCAGGCACCTGCGGACCCAGCGGACGCCGTTACAAAAGCGGCGAGCGACGATACACCCGCCAGCGTGCTCTCCGCCGACGAATGGCGGCAGGTGGACGGAGCTGTGGAGCGGGCGCTGCAATGGCTGGCGGCGCAGCAACAGGACGACGGCTCTTTTCCGACGATTCCGACGGGTCAGCCGGGCGTCACCAGCCTGTGTATGATGGCGTTCGTAGCGCACGGTCACGTGCCGGGCGATGGGCCGTACGGCCGGCGGTTGGAACGGGCGACGGATTTCGTCCTGTCGTGTCAGAAGGAGAATGGACTGATCACGCTGATGGGGCCCGAGGGACCACGGATCACGCGGCAGATGGACCACGAGATCGCCACCTGCGCGGCGTACAATCACGCGATTACTTCGTTGATGCTCTGCGAACTCTACGGCATGAGCCAGGAGGACCGGGCCCGCCGCATCCAGGCCGCCATCAATAAGTCGCTCGCCGCGACGCTGGAAATGCAACGCTGGCCGAAGAATCTGCCCGAGGACGTGGGAGGCTGGCGATACATCGACGACGACACCGCGCGCGACTCGGATCTCTCTGTGACGGGCTGGCAACTGATGTTTCTCCGGTCGGCCCGCAACGCCGGCTTCGACGTGCCGAAGGAGCGAATCGACGACGCGGTGGCGTACGTTCGGCGGTGCTTTGCTCGGGAATACAACACATTCGAATACGCCACGACGGGTGGCGACGACCGCAGTCGCTGCATGGCCGGTGCGGGAATCCTGGCGCTCGCCCACGCCGGGTTCCATAATTCGGCGGAGGCGCAACTATCGGGCGAGTGGATTCTGCAACACGGGTTCGACAACTACAATGTTGTGGAAACGTTTAATCAGGCTCAGCCCCACGACCGGTATCACTACGGCCTGTTCAATTGCTGCCAGGGCATGTATCAACTGGGCGGCAAGTACTGGGAGCAGTTTTTTCCGCGGGCCGTGCGGACGGTGCTGGCCAACCAGCAGCCCGACGGTTCGTGGCCGGCCGACAGTCATTGGCACGACGGCCAGTTTGGCAACGCCTACACTACCGCGCTCGTGGTCATCACGCTTGGCGCACCGAACCAGCTGCTGCCGGTGTTCCAAAGGTAGTACGACGACGATGAGAGCCAGCGCTCGGTCCAGTTTGTTAATCGCCTGCCTGCTCGGCGCCTGGCCGGGAAAGCTGCCGGCACAGGAGCCCGCCGCTGCGGAGGACGATAAGCCGCAAGCGGCTGCGGACGATACGCCGGCCGACGTGCTCTCGGCGGAAGAATGGCAGCGCGTCGACGGCGCTGTCGAACGGGCCCTCACCTGGCTCGCCAGTCAGCAGCAACCCGACGGCTCGTTCCCCACGCTCGAAGCGGGTCAGCCTGGCGTCACCAGCCTTTGCATCATGGCCTTCATGGCACACGGGCACGTGCCGGGCGACGGCACCTATGGACGGCGCCTGGAGCGGGCGGCCGACTTCGTGCTCGCCAGTCAGAAGGAGAACGGCCTCTTGTCGTGCGTCGGTCCCGATGGCCCCACGATCACGCGGGACGTGGTGCATGAGATTGGCGAGGCGGCGGCTTACAATCATGCGATCTCCGCGCTCACGCTCAGCGAGCTGTACGGGATGAGTGAAACGCAGCGGGCCGTGCGCATCCAGAAGGTCGTGGCCAAGGCGCTGGTCGCGTCGCTCACCATGCAGCGCTGGCCGAAGGATCGGCTCGATGAGGGCGGCTGGCGTTACATCGGCAACCCGGTGAACGGCGGCGATTCAGACTTGTCGATCACGGGCTGGGAGTTGATGTTCCTGCGCTCGGCGCGCAATGCGGGGTTCGAGGTGCCAAAAGAGTCGATCGACGACGCCGTGGGTTACATTCGCCGTTGCTACTCGAAGAACTACGGGTCGTTTGTCTATATGCGCGGCAACGGCGACTTTCGCAGCCGGGCCATGGCCGGCGCCGGCATCCTGGCGCTGGCCCACGCCGGGTTTCACGGCGCGCCGGAGGCCTCCCAATCGGCCGACTGGCTACTGAAGTACAACTTTGACGACTACAACCAGATCGCGCCGTTTCGGGAACAGTGGCCGATCGATCGTTACCACTACGGTTTGTTCAATTCGTGCCAGGGCATGTACCAACTGGGCGGCCGGCATTGGGAAACTTTCTTTCCCGGTGCCGTGCGGACCGTGCTGGCCAACCAGCAGGCCGACGGTTCCTGGCCCGCGGAGAGCCATTTCAATGACGGGCCCTTTGGCAACGCGTACACGACGGCGCTCGTCGTGTTGTCGCTGGGCGCTCCCAACCAATTCCTGCCGATCTTCCAGAGGTAGGTCAGCGAGCGTTGGCAAAGTGAGCATGTGATGGTGTGAAGGCGGAATGCCTTGTTGAAAACATAGCCGACCCATCTTGGGTCGGTTTCCCAAAACGCAAGAGTTGCCGACAACAAATTGTGACCGAGACCCCGGCCAGAATGGCCGGGCTATGTTTTCAACAGAGCAAAGGCGGAACTACAATGAAGAATCAGAAGTGGATCGTCACGTTCGGCGGTCTGTTGTTGTTGGTAATCGTGACAAGCGTTGCGCAGGCGCAGGAACTTGTGCTGCCGCCGACGACTACGGATGGGCGGACCGCAAAGGCGGACAGTCGAGCCGACGAAATGCCGGCCAACGTGCTCTCGCCGGACGAATGGACGCAGGTAGACGCGGCCGTGGAGCGGTCGCTCACCTGGCTCGCCGCGCAGCAGCAGCCCGACGGCTCGTTTCCGACGACGGACAACGCTCAGCCCGCAGTGACCAGCCTGTGCGTACTGGCGTTCATGGCCCACGGGCATAATCCGGGCGAGGGGCCGTACGGCCAACGGTTGGAGCGGGCCGTCGATTTCATCATGTCGTGCCAGAAGCAAAACGGGCTCGTTACGCTGTATGGTCCCGAGGGGCCGACAATCACGCGCGACATAAGCCACGAAATTGGCTACACCGCCACATATAACCACGCAATTTCCTCGTTGACGCTCGCCGAAATCTACGGCATGGGCCAGGCGAAGCGGGCCGAGCAAATGCAGAAGGTGATCAACAAGTCGCTGCTCGCGGCGCTCGAAATCCAGCGCTGGCCCAAGGACTTACCATACGACCAGGGCGGCTGGCGATACATCGACGACTTCGATCAGAGCGACTCGGACATGTCAGTCACCGGCTGGTACTTGATGTTCCTGCGTTCGGCCCGCAACGCCGGCTTCAACGTGCCCAAGAAGTCGATCGACGATGCCGTCGGTTACGTCCGCCGCACGTTTGACAAGAATTACGGCGCGTTTGGCTACACGATCAATCGCGGCGACGGCCGCAGCCGCGGCATGGCCGGGGCCGGCATCCTCGCGCTGGGACACGCCGGATTTCATAATTCATTTGAAGCCCAGCGGACCGGCCAATGGCTCATGCAATACAGTTTCGAAGTGTACAACGGCAACGAGGGGATGCAGCGCGACCGCTACCACTACAGCCTGTTCAACTGCTGCCAGGGCATGTACCAGTTGGGCAGCCCCTACTGGGAGCAATTCTTCCCGCGCACGGTCCACGCCGTTTTAGCCAACCAGCAGGGCGACGGCTCGTGGGACGCCGAGAGCTTTCACCGCGACCGCGGGTTCGGCAATTCGTACTCGACGGCGCTGGTGCTGCTGGCGATCGGCGCGCCCAACCAGTTACTGCCGGTGTTTCAACGCTGAGCCAGTTTCATTTGCAGTTCAAGCGGGCGGAACAACTCACTTCCGTCGGCGTCCGGCGAATAGAGCGCGATGGTGTGCTCGCCGGGGGACAGCGTCAGCTTGCCGACGGATTCCTCACGCACCGGTTCCTCGCGCCCGGGCTGCGTGACCGCTTGTGTCAGTTTCTGGTCGCCCGACTCGATGGCGTAATGCGCTTCGGCGCGGCGGTCGCCGGCGGCGTAGCGGATCG